>JAENXD010000125.1 GCA_016649745.1 Flavobacteriaceae bacterium
CCTTTAATTCTTGCTAAAATATTTTTGGTGTTTGCGGCCGCTCTCCATTTTTTGTTCACGGCCATTTGTTCCTGAATTTCAACCTGCAATCCTAATTTTTCCAATTCGGAAATCAGGTAATTTCTGGCAACTTCATGTGCGGGCGAACCCGTAAAATGCGGTTTTTTGGTAATTTCTTTTAATTGCAGCAATGCCTTATCAGTAGAAAACTCAGTTAATGAGCTCGTTTTTTCAATTTTTGCCGAAGGCGATAAGGAATAGAAACTATAAAAAATAGAGATGACTATAATTGCTAAAGAGACAATTTGGTGGTATTTTTTCGGAATCATATTTTAAAAATTCAATTATTTAAATTTAGGCTATTTTTTAGATTATCAAAAAATAAAATGACAATCCCTTAAAATATTTCATTGTAATTAACAAATTATTAAAACAAGCCTAACATATATTGTTTTTTTAAATTTTATATTTGACAAATATTTTACATCACCCCCTTATGGACAGAAGAAAATTTTTTAGAAACGGTTCGCTTTTCGCGCTTGGAACTTCCCTTTTAAATCCCTTTGATATTGCCGCTTCCACAATAGATTTCAATAACAAAAAAAGCAATAAAAAAGCTAAAAACATCATTGTTATTGTGAGTGACGGCATGAGTACAGGAACCTTAAATATGACAGATATTTACCTTTCAAGAAAAACAGGAAAAGGAAGCAATTGGCTGCAACTTTATAAAGATAATCGTGTAAATCGCGCATTAATGGATATGGCTTCGGCAAATTCCATTGTAACAGATTCCGCAGCGGCGAGTTCTTCCTGGGGCGGCGGCGTTAGAATTAACAATGGTTCCTTAAACATAAGCGCCAACGGAGAAACGCATTTACCTATTTGGCAAAAATTTAAAAAAGCCGGTAAAATGGCTGGCTGTGTTACCACTGTTCCAATTACCCATGCAACTCCAGCGGGATTTTGCATCAACAGCAAAAGAAGGAATGATCAAGAATTAATTGCTGAAGAATATTTACATTATGGATTTGATGTAATGATGGGTGGCGGAAATAAATACTTTTCTTCTGAACACAGAAAAGACAATAGAAATATGTATCAGGAATTTGCCGCAGAAGGTTATCAGGTGGTAAAAACAAGAAGTGAAATGCTTGCCGCCAATAGCGGAAAACCAATTTTGGGTGTGTTTTGCGATGACGGGTTTCCATATTCAAAGGATCATGAAAACAACAAGGAACTTGTCGAAAAAATTCCGACTCTTGCCGAAATGACTCAAAAAGCCATGGACTCAATGAAAAATCATCCCGAAGGTTTTGTGCTTCAGGTTGAAGCAGGGAAAGTGGACTGGGCTGCGCACGGAAACGATATTGCAGGCTTAATTTACGATCAGGCAGCGCATGATGAGGCTATAAAAGTAGCCATTGATTTTGCAGAACAAGACAAAGAAACTTTAGTCATCCTAACAACAGATCACGGAAATGCAAATCCAGGAATTATTTATGGCAAAAATGCAAATGATAATTTTGATGCCATCCAAAACTATAAACATACCAATGAGTGGATATTAAATGGCTTTGGAAAAGAGACTTCAATTTCCCAGGTAAAAGAACGCATTGAATATGCCAATAACTTTATGGTAACAGAGGAAGAAGCTAAATTAATTTCAAGTTATTACAACGATTTAAAATCTGGTGAAGATGGCTTATACAACTCAAGACATTTGCCTTTTGAAGCGTTGGCACAAATTCAGAAACAACACAATTCTGTAGGTTGGATTAGCATGGACCATTCTGCCGATTATGTAGAATTGGCGATGTTTGGACCCGGAAGCGATTTGTTAAAACCATTTATAAAAAATACCGACTTGCACTTTTTAATGCTTGAAGCCGCCGAAGTGGAAAATTCATTTTAACTTGGTTTGTTCTGGCTAAATGCTATTTATTATATCAAGCAAGTATTTTTATTTTTGGGCGTTCCCAAAATGGTCGGGCTTTACGTTGCAATCTTTTTATCGGTAAAAACCTCAAAAAAGTATTTCCACTGCAATCCCTAACGCCAATTGAATTAATAATGAAAAATTGACAATTCATTTAGCGCTCTTTGCGAATTTTCTTTGCGGAATTTGCGGTTAAAAAATAATTAAAATTAAGGAATCTATCAACTTAGGGCACTCTGGGCACTCCAAACTTTAGTCACTTTTTTTTATATTAATCTTTCTTGCTTTTCACTATAGAATACACAGAAACAGGATGTTAATCAAAACAAATTGACTCATATTTATTCTTTTTTAATCAATAAATAATAGTCATTTTCCAAGGCTAAATAACCTTGGTCGTAAATATAAAAATAGGTATTTCCCGTTTTTGTGGTATAAATTGACGTAAAATAATTAAAATCAAAATTCCCGTCCAGCAGTTTTCTTCTGGTGACTTTGGTTTTTCCTGTTTCGTTCAACCCAGAAAGCAATCGATGGTTTTTCCGAAGTCGGTTGTTGGTATTCCGAATTAAATTTTTACTGTCTTTGTCGATTTTGTTGTTGTAGCTATTTCGGCAATAGTCAGAACAGAATTTTTTATCGATCCTGCCGCTAAAAGGCTCGTCACATTCTAGGCATTTGTTTTTCATAACAATTTTTTTTAATCTATTTTTACATGGCTCCAATTTTCACCAGACTTAATTCTGTATAACTGCATTTCTGAAATGCCAAATTGTTTGGCAATTAAACGCATTCTGGTTCTTCTGTTTGGATCTAACACTTTCTTTTTAATCATTCTTACCCTGCCTTCACTTAATTTTGAACTGGTAACTTTACCAATTCTCGCAATTTTTTTCGGATTTTTTTTATGGTGTAAAAACATCTCCGTTTTATTTACCCATTTTAAATTAGAAGCTTGGTTGTTTAATTTATCAAAATCTAAATGAATGACAAAATTTTGATCTTCTCTTTTTTCTGCATACAAAATAGCAACAGCCTTATGCACGTAGTAAGATGATTTACTTAATTTACCTTTTTTCACAATTCCAAAGGACTCATATCCACTTACTAATGATACTGGAGATAGCCTCCAGTTTTCGTCATAAACTTTTTTCTTTTTAATTCGTCCGTAGTTGGAAACTGCGTATTCATCATCATCACTCCACTTTTCATTAGTAAAGGGAGTCCAAATTTCTTTTCTAAAATTAACAATCATGCAGGTGTTTTTAAGTAGTTTTATATCAAATATACTAAATATTATCCGTTTACAAGCGACTACAAACATTTACAATCGAAAGTAATTAAATACCAACCGAATAACATAAAACACCCAACTTACATTTGCCCTGTTGAATTGAACTAATGACATTCAGCTAAATTTAAAACCTTATCTTATGAGTACGTTAAGAAACAAAGTACAGTTAATTGGAAACTTAGGAAACAATCCTGAAATAATTACTTTAGAATCAGGGAAAAAATTGGCGAAATTCTCTATCGCCACAAATGAAACTTACAAAAATGCCAAAGGAGAAAAAGTTACAGATACCCAGTGGCACAATGTGGTAGCTTGGGAAAAAACTGCTGAAATTGTTGAAAAATTCCTTGAAAAAGGAAAAGAAGTTGCCATTCAAGGCAAATTGACATCAAGAAGTTATGATGACAAAGAAGGCGTTAAAAGATATGTAACCGAAATTATTGTAAACGAAATGTTGCTGTTAGGTTCTAAATAACTGGGGAAATTGCTATTAAAATGAAAAAGTGAAAAGAGGGCAAAAAATACGCCCTCTTTTTTATTTATCATGAAATTCCAATCTTATATTTATTCAGATTTCCAATCTTTTTGCTCCTGATCGGTTAAAAAAGTCCAAGCCACAATTCGGGTTATTTTATTGCCTTGATGCATCGGAATAATTTTAATGTCCGTTGCTTTTAATTTTTTAAGGGAATCACACATGCCTTCAACATTTTCCTTTTTGGAAACTAACGTGCTGTACCAAAAACATTGTGTTTTAAACATTGAACTTTCATATAAATAAGTATGAATAAATGCTTTTTCGCCGCCTTTATACCACAATTCCTGTTGTTTTCCACCAAAATTTCTCAAGTTAGAATCATTTTGATTTCCCAAACCTGTTAACTTTCTTGTATTGGCCGTCATTGCTTCTTCTTGTGAACCATAAAACGGCGGATTACACATGGATGCCGAAAACTTATCATCTGTATCTAAAATCCCTTTTAAAATTTGGGTTGAATGCGCTTGCTTCATGAATTTGATGGATTGATCCAATTCGTTCTCTTTTACAATTAACCCGGCATATTCCAGTGATTTCGCATCAATATCAGTTCCAATAAACGCCCAGCCATATTCCGCATTTCCCAACAAAGGATAGATACAGTTGGCACCAGTACCAATGTCCAAAATTTTTGCATCTTCTGAAATGCCAGATGATTTTAGTAAATCGGCCAAATAATGAATATAATCTACTCTTCCAGGAATTGGCGGACATAAATTATCATCAGGAAATTCCCAAAATTTAACCTTGTAGTATTTAAACAATAAAGCCGCGTTTAGACTTTTTACCGCTTTTTGGTTGGCAAAATCAATGGTTTCGGTTCCATAAGTGTTCACAAAAACAAATGCCTTCAACGGAGGAAATACTTCACATAATTCCATAAAATCATAACCATTTTTATGCTCGTTGTTTTGATGAAGTTCGTTTATTTTTTTATTGGTTCCCATAGTTCCTGTAATGCAGCAAAAGTAACAATTATTTATCATTTTAAATTTTACAAAATGAATGTTCATTCTCTTTGTAAAATTTTGTTTACCTTTGCATCATAAAAACAAGATTCAATAGGTAAAAATGGCAAAACGAACAAAAAGTAATGAAAAACGAATTGCACTATTAAATGCAACGCTTCATTTGGTGAACAACAATGGTTTTCACGATGCGCCCATGTCTAAAATAGCAAAAATGGCCGACGTTTCTCCCGCTACTATTTATATTTATTTTGCGAATAAGCAAGACTTGATAAATCAACTATATTTAGAAAGCAAAGCGTCGTTTAGCGATTATGCTTTTAAAGATTATTCTCTAAATTTAGCGATAAAAACCGGCTTTGAACTTATTTGGCGAAATATTGCCAATTTCAAATTAACCCAGGTTGAAGAAGCTGTTTTTTTATCGCAATGTGACAATATTACTACGATGATTGATGAAACTAGCAGGCAAAAAGGTCTAAAAAACCTACAGCCGTTGCTCGATTTGTGGGAACGAGGACAAAAAGAAGGAGTCATTAAATCCATTTCACCTTATCTTTTGTATGCCTACACCATTTATCCGCTGGCATTTTTAATGACGATGCAACAACGGAATAATTTTGAATTGACTGAAAAAAATCTTACAATCGCATTTGAATCGGCATGGAACAGCATTAAAGTTTAAGTTATGAAAAAAACAGCCATTATTTTAGGAGCAACAGGATTAACGGGAACACATCTATTAAAGTTGTTGATAGACGATAACCGTTACGAAAAAATTAAACTGTTTTCCCGTAAAAAAATTGAAGGATTACCCTCAAAAGTTGAACAATTTATTGGAAATATCATAGAATTAGAATCTTTTAGACCAGATTTTAATGCGGATGTTGTTTTTTGCTGCATTGGTACAACTTTGAAAAAATCACCTGATAAAAATGTATATCGAAGTATAGATTATGGAATTCCAACCAAAGCGGCGCAACTTTCAAAAGAAAATAAGATTGAAACTTTCATGGTGATTTCAGCCCTTGGCGCAAATCCTGACAGCACTCTCTTTTACAATAAATTAAAAGGCGAAATGGAGGAAAAAGTTTTAAGTTATAACATTAAAAACACTTTCATTTTACAACCATCTTATATTAAAGGCGATCGAAATGAAAATCGTCCTTTAGAACGAATTTACGATGTTTTATTTCCTTTAGTAAGTCTTTTTCTTGTGGGGAAATTAAAAAAATACAAAACCATTAAGGCAACTACTATTACCGATGCCATGTGTAATTTGGCAGCATTAAAACCAACCATCAAAAAAATAGAATCCGATCAAATAAAAAAATACGCAATAACTAAAAATCAGAATTAAAATCATGGAATTATTAGATAACTTAAATTGGAGGTATGCCACAAAAGCAATGTGCGGCGAAAAAGTATCAGAAGAAAAAATGAATAACATTTTAGAAGCTGCAAGATTAGCGCCAACTTCAAGTGGCTTACAACCTTTTGAAATAATTGTAATTAAAAATCAAAAAATTAAAGAAGAAATCAAGGCCATTGCCTGGAACCAATCCGTTGTAACAGACTGTTCACATTTGTTGGTTTTTGCAGCTTGGGATACTTACACCCCTGAACGCATCAACAAAATGTTCGATTTAACAAACGAAATTCGCGACACAAAAAATGAAGGTTGGGAAAACTACCGACAAATGTTGTTGAATGCCTATCCTCAAAAAGATGCGGAAGAAAACTTTATTCATGCCTCAAAACAAGCGTATATCGCTTTTGGAATTGCCCTGGTTGCTGCCGCATTTGAACAAGTAGACACGACCCCAATTGAAGGTTTTGACCCGGCTGCAGTAGACAAAATTTTAGGACTTCGCGAAAAAGGACTCAGAAGTGTTGTTTTACTTCCTGTTGGTTATCGCAACCCAGATAAAGATTGGTTGGCAAACCTCCCCAAAGTAAGAAAAAGCAAAGAAGATTTAGTGACAGTAATTGAATAAATAATATAACAATTAAAACGATGAATAAAACAATTTTATTAGAAAAAAGACCTGTTGGAAAACCGCAGTTAACCGATTTTAAATTTGTTTCAGAAAAAGTTGAAGAAATTACAGCGGGCGAAATATTATTAAAAACAGTATATGTTTCTGTTGATCCTTATTTAAGAGGAAGAATGAACGATGCCAAATCGTACACGCCACCATTCGAACTGCACAAACCAATAACCTCGGGTATTATTGCTGAAGTTGTAGCATCAAAAAATCCTGCATTTACAAAAGGTGATCTTGTTTCAGGAATGTTAGATTGGAAAGAATTTCAAAAATCTGACGGGGAAGGATTGTTAAAAGTTGATGCTACTAAAGCACCACTTTCTGCATATTTAGGTGTTTTAGGAATGACTGGTTTAACAGCTTATTTAGGACTCACAGAAATAGGAAAACCTAAAAAAGGTGAAACAATTGTAGTTTCCGGTGCCGCAGGTGCTGTTGGCAGCATTGTGGGGCAAATTGGAAAAATACTAGGTTGTCGTGTTGTTGGAATTGCTGGTACTGATGAAAAAGTAGCCATGTTAAAATCGTCTCTTGGTTTTGATGAAGCCATTAACTACAATACAACCAAAAATATGGTAGCAGCCATTAAAGAAGCTGCTCCAAATGGCGTAGATATTTATTTTGACAATGTTGGAGGACCAATTTCAGATGCTGTTTTATTCAATATCAACCAATTTGCACGTTTTGTTATTTGCGGGGCTATTTCAGTGTACAATAACACTGAATTACCAAAAAGCGTTAGCGTTCAACCTTTTTTAATTAAAAACAGTGCTTTAATGCAAGGATTTATTGTTTTTAATTATGTTGAAAAATATCCGGAAGCCATGAATCAATTATCAAAATGGTTGGCTGACGGAAAATTAACCTATAGGGAAACTATTGTTGAAGGATTTGATAACATTCCTCAAACATTTATAGACCTTTTTGAAGGTAAAAACAGCGGTAAAATGCTCATTAAAATTTAAATAAAATATTAAAAAATACATAATATGAACAATTTCGATTTTCAAAATCCAACAAAAATACTATTTGGTAAAGGCCAAATAGCGACCTTATCCAAAGAAATTCCTGAAAACGCCAAAGTATTGATGCTTTATGGAGGCGGAAGCATAAAAACCAATGGTATTTACAATCAAGTAAAAACAGCCTTAGCAAATTTTAAAGTATTGGAATTTGGAGGAATCCCCGCCAATCCGGAATATGCGGTTTTAATGGACGCCCTAAAAGTCATAAAAAGTGAAAATATCACTTTCTTATTGGCAGTTGGAGGTGGATCTGTCATTGACGGCACCAAATTTTTATCGGCTGCTGCAGTTTATAAAGGAGAAGATCCCTGGAATATTTTAAAAAATAGTGAGCGAACTATGAAAGGAATGCCTTTTGGAAGCGTGCTTACGTTGCCGGCCACAGGCTCTGAAATGAATTCCAGCGCGGTAATTACGCGCAGGGAAACCAAAGAAAAATTGGCGATGGGCGGACCGGGATTGTTTCCTGTGTTTTCTATTTTAGATCCAGAAGTGGTGCAGTCAATTCCGGAAAAACAAATTGCAAACGGATTGGCAGATGCTTTTACCCATGTGATGGAGCAGTATTTGACCTATCCGGTGGGCGGGATGCTTCAAGATCGTTTTTCGGAAAGCATTTTGCAGACTTTAATTGAAGTGGCTCCAAAAATTATGAAAAATCCTGCCGATTACAATGCCGCAGCAAATTTTATGTGGAGTTGCACGATGGCCTTAAACGGATTGATACAAAAAGGCGTTCCATCCGATTGGGCAACACATATGATGGGCCATGAGTTAACCGCTTTATTTGGAATAGACCATGCCAGAACATTGGCCATTATTGCGCCAAGCCATTACACCTATAATTTTGAAAACAAAAAGGAAAAATTAGCGCAATATGCCGAACGCGTTTGGGGAGTGACTGAAGGCACTTTAGATGAAAAAGCCAAAGCAGGAATTGAAAAAACCAAGGCTTTTTATAACTCTTTAGGAATAAAAACATCGCTTTCTGAATATACAAAGGACTATGAAGGAACTGCAGAAATTATATCAAAGAGATTCACAGATCGAGGTTGGAAAGGTTTGGGAGAACGCCAAGACGTTACGCCTAGCGATGTGGAAAAAATTGTGATGATGGCTTATTAATGCGAATTAAGGGTTAACAATTGGCTTTAAAAAACAAGCAGCAAGTTTTCCAAATATATGTACTATTAATCCTTGAAAAGACCTGACTTTGCTTGCATTTTGGATTTGAGTTTTTTCATTTATCCAATTAAAAAACGA
>JAENXD010000251.1 GCA_016649745.1 Flavobacteriaceae bacterium
GCCGCAGCTGCATTTAACTTCAAAAGAATGATGAACAAATGGAAATTATCTTATTGTCAATTTTTTCAAGAACTATATTCCTTACTTGAATTTATGGTTTATAAAATATTTTCGTTAAAAAGAGCTTTTTAAGGCTCGACTATATACTTAAAATAGTCATTGGGACCAACTACTTTGGAGGCTACAACTAATTCTTCTCTTTTTTTATTTTTTAGCCAACTTCCAATAAATCGCTCTGTGCTTCCCTGCGTTTCTTTTCTCCCGGGTATTGGATACATTTCAGCAGTATCAATAAAATTTATGCCTTTTTCAACCGCATAATTCAATTGTTCATGAGCATCGCTTTCGGTATTTTGTTGTCCGAAGGTCATGGTTCCCAAACAAATTTTACTCACTTTTATGTTGGTGTTAGGTAATGTAGTGTATTTCATTTTATTGTTTAATCGTTTAAGCGTGTAATTGTGTAATCGTTTATTTAAAAATCGAATTCAAATGTATAAATAATTTATTCCGCAAGCCTGCTTGGAGACCATAAAAAAACCTATTTTCCATTTGAAAGGACAATAGGTTTCAATGTTTTTATGTTTGCAATTTAACTTTTAAACAACCAAACCTTATTTAAGCATCGCTTCAATACCCGGCAATGTTTTTCCTTCCAAACTTTCCAGCATGGCGCCGCCTCCTGTAGATACATAACTTACTTTGTCTTCAAAACCAAACTGTTTAACCGCTGCGACAGAATCACCGCCACCAACTAAGGAAAAAGCACCTTTTTTTGTGGCTTCAGCAATAGAATTTCCCAGAGCAATTGTTCCTTTTGCAAAATTTTCCATTTCAAAAACGCCCAAAGGTCCATTCCAAAGAATTGTTTTAGATTCCATGACTACTTTATGGAAAATTTCTCTCGATTTCGGTCCGGCGTCTAAACCTTGCCATCCATCAGGAATTTTATCAATATCACATATCTGTGTATTTGCGTCATTGCTAAAATCATCTGCGGCAATTACATCAACAGGTATATGAACCTGAACGCCTTTTTCTTTCGCTTTCTTTAAAATTTCAAGTGCCAATTCTTGTTTATCATCTTCACAAATTGAATCTCCAACTTTTCCTCCAAGTGCTTTAACAAAGGTAAAACTCATTCCTCCCCCTAAAATTAAATGATCTACTTTATCTAAAATATTTTCGATTATTGTTATTTTTGAAGACACTTTTGCACCTCCCAAAATTGCCAGTACCGGCTTTTCACTATCTTCCAATACCTTTTTAATACTTGTAATTTCCTGCGCCATTAAACTTCCGAAACATTTATTTTCAGGAAAGAATTTAGCCACAATTGTCGTGGAAGCATGGGCTCTGTGAGCTGTTCCAAACGCATCATTTACATATACGTCACCCAATTTTGAAAGCTGTTTTGCAAATGCCTCATCTCCTTTTTCTTCTTCCACATGAAAGCGCAAGTTTTCAAGCAACAAAACTTCTCCCATTTTTAAATCCGCTGAACCTTTTTCCGCTACTTCTCCAACGCAATCTGAAACAAATTTTACAGGAACACCAAGTATTTCAGAAACTTCGTCAACAATATGTTTTAAGGAATATTTGGCTTCAATACCTTTTGGCCTACCTAAATGCGACATTAAAATAACAGCCCCGCCATCTTTCAAAATTTTATCAATTGTAGGCTTTGCCGCTTCAATTCTTGTAGCATCTGTAACCTTGAAATTTTCGTCTAACGGTACGTTAAAATCAACGCGAATCAGTGCTTTTTTGTCCTTAAAATTAATATCTTGAATCGTTTTCATCTTAAAAAAATATTTAGATTACAAATATAAGTCAATTTGCCTTTGGTACTTTGGTTTTTTACGAAAGCGATTTCATGATTATTAGTTGAAAAGTTGAAAGTTGAAAGGTTGAAAGTTAAAAATGTCGGAAGACCGAAGTTGGAAGTTAGAGTTGGAATACCAAATTGCAGTCCTAATAACTATGTAATACTCCCTTTCCTTTGGAAAGGGTTGGGGATAGGAAAAAAATAAAAGATTGGGTTTGGAAAAGATTTAAAAAAAGAAAAAAAGTTTTACTTTCGCTTCAATGGAATTTTCAGAAATTTTAGGACAAACGCATTTGAAAAATCACTTGATGAAATCTACCGATAACGGCAGAATTTCTCATGCGCAACTATTTATTGGCAAAGAAGGCACGGGAACTTTGCCCATTGCCATTGCTTATGCGCAATATATTTTATGCAAAGGAAGCAATGATGAGGAATCATGTAAAATGAGATGTTCAAAATTAATGCATCCCGATTTGCATTTTGCTTTTCCGGTGGCAATAAATGAAGTGGTGAAAAGCAGGCCTGTCAGCAATTTATTTTTGGAGGAATGGCGAAGTTTTGTGGCTTTGAATCCGTATGGGAATTTATTTGAATGGCTGCAATCTATTGGGGTTGAAAATAAACAAGGACAAATTGGCGTTGATGAGGCCGAAGAAATTGTAAAAGCGTTAAAACTAAAATCTTACGAAGGCGGTTTTAAAATTATGATTATTTGGATGGCTGAAAAAATGAATACTTCCGCAGCAAATAAATTATTAAAATTACTTGAAGAACCTCCTGAAAAAACCGTGTTTATTTTAGTTGCAGAAAACGAAGAACAAATTATTTCAACCATAAAATCGCGTTGCCAGGTATTGCATTTTCCATTATTGTCTGAAAACGACATCGTAAAAGGCTTGGTTGAAATTGAAGGTACTGATCCTCCAATTGCAAAACAAATTGCCATTCAGTCCGATGGAGATTTTAACAAAGCGCTGCATTTATTGCACAACGATACTTCTGACGAACAATTTGAACAATGGTTTATTACTTGGGTTAGGGCAGCTTTTAAAGCAAAAGGTAATGCCGCTGTAATTCAACAGTTGATAGGATGGAGCGATACCATTTCAAAAAGCGGAAGGGAAACCCAGAAACGATTTTTAAATTATTGCCTCCAATTTTTCAGACAAGCGTTGTTACTGAATTACAATGCGGAATCGCTGGTGTTTTTACAACCGAAAACACCTAATTTTAATCTGGAGAATTTTGCGCCTTTTGTGCACAGCGGTAATATTATAGAAATTGACAAAGAATTAAATGAGGCCATTTACCACATAGAAAGAAATGGAAACGCTAAAATAATTTTACTTGATTTGTCCATAAAATTAACCCGACTTTTACATATAAAAGAAGATTAACAACTAACTATTCATTATGTCTATTTTCAACAATCACGCAGCCGAAATTTTAGTTTTGCTGTTTCTTATCATCACTTTTTTCCAATCGGGAATCGATAAATTAACCGATTGGAAAGGAAATGTGGCTTTTATTACCGGTCATTTTAAAAATTCTCCGCTTCAAAAAATGGTTCCGGTTTTGTGAGGCCACTGAAAAAGCTCATCTAAATTGATCAATATTTATTAAAGCGATTAAGTTTAAAGGTAACTTAGACTTAGTCGCTTTTTTATTTCTGTTTCTCAATGTGTTCCTTTTGCCAATACCATTCAAAAATGGTTGTAA
>JAENXD010000186.1 GCA_016649745.1 Flavobacteriaceae bacterium
AATTTTTGTGTCATTATAGAACTAGCAATAAATTATATACGGCAATGTTATTTGTTCTTCATATAATTTTCATAATGCAATAACTTTATATAAACTTCGCATAGATTTAATTTAGAAGAACCTAAATAGAGCGATTTTTGTTGAAAAAAATAAATGGAATTATTTATAATGATTTTTGGAGCATTATTCTCTGTTATGAACCCTTTTGGTACAGTTCCAGTTTTTGTTAGTTTAACTCAAGAACATAGTAAGTCAGAGCGAAATAAAATAGCGTTTTGGACTTCTGTAAATGTTTTAATAATATTACTTATATCATTTTTTGCGGGGAAGTTTATTTTATTATTTTTCGGCATTACATTAAATTCTTTAAAAATTGCAGGAGGACTAATTATTGCTTCATCAGGTTTTGCTTTATTGACAGGAGAGTTTAATAAGCATAAAGGAATGAAAAAAGAGAAGGTGAAAGAAGATATTAACAATCGAGCTGAAATTTCATTAACTCCTTTAGCAATCCCAATGATAGCAGGTCCAGGGACTATCTCTTTACTAATAGCATATAATCAAGAATTTGATGAATTAAATGAAGTATTAATTATTCTTGGAACAATTGTTTTATCCGTGACATGTATTTATCTAATATTGAAAAGTTCATTTTATATAACTGAATCACTTGGTGCCTCTGGCATAAATGCATTATCAAGAATTATTGGATTTATAGTTATAGCAATAGGTGTTGAGTTTATTATTTCTGCGGTGGTAAGTGTACTTAATATTGTCTAACGGGTTTTTTGTCGAGTAGACAAGGGGAGTTTCACCCCAACCACTGAAATGCTCGATTTAGGCTTGTTCTATAACGTTTATACCTTTTTCTTGCCCAATATACCAATTGAATTTTTAAATGTTGTATTAAAAATTTGAATTATTTTTAGTTCAGTTTAGAAATAAAATTTAAGCATAGCCTTAGCTACGGTTTTATTTTATAACGGCAAATGAGCTAAAAAGAAATTAATTTTATGCGACATTTGAATATTTAATTGGTATTGCATTCCTAAAAATTATCTCGAGTAATTTGGAGACTCTTTTGTGATGGTTACATTGTGCGGATGACTTTCACGCATTCCGGCCGCGGTAATTTTAACAAACTTGGCTTGTTTTTGAGCTTCAATATCTTTTGCACCACAATAGCCCATTCCGGCACGTAAACCGCCAATAAACTGAACCATCGTTTCATTTAATTCCCCTTTATAAGGAACCCTGCCCACAATTCCTTCAGGAACTAATTTTTTAATATCGTCTTCAACATCCTGGAAATAACGATCTTTAGAACCATGTTCCATGGCTTCAATGGAACCCATTCCGCGGTACGATTTAAATTTTCTTCCTTCATAAATAATGGTTTCACCGGGCGATTCTTTTGTGCCTGCCAATAAGGAACCCAGCATCACACAATCTGCACCGGCAGCAATTGCTTTTGGAATATCACCCGTATAACGAATTCCGCCATCGGCAATTACGGGAACTCCCGAGCCTTTAATGGCATTGGCCACTTCAATAATGGCTGAAAGTTGCGGAAAACCAACACCTGCAATTACACGGGTTGTACAAATAGAACCCGGTCCAATACCTACTTTTACTGCATCGGCACCAGCTTCAACCAAGTATTTTGCAGCTTCGCCTGTTGCTATATTACCCACAACAATATCAATATTAGGGTAAACGCCTTTAATTTGTTTTAAAACAGTGACTACGCCTTTTGTATGTCCGTGCGCAGTATCAACAATTAGCGCATCAACGCCTGCTGTTATTAAAGCCGAGGCTCTTTCAAGCGCATCAGCTGTAACACCTATTGCTGCCGCTACGCACAAACGTCCATATTGGTCTTTATTCGCATTCGGATTTTCCAAAACCTTAATAATATCTCTGTAAGTTATGAGTCCTACCAATTTATAATTGGCATCCACAACCGGTAATTTTTCAATTTTATTTTCCTGAAGAATCAGTTCTGCCTGTTTCAATGAAGTTCCGGCAGCAACGGTAATCAGGTTTTTAGTAGTCATTACTTCAGAAATTTTACGCTTATTGTCTCCCTCAAAACGTAAATCCCTATTGGTTATAATTCCAATTAATTTTCCTTCTTTATCAATTACGGGAATCCCACCTATGCCATACTCTTTCATTAAGCTTTTAGCGACAAATACCGTTTCATCTTTAGTGATGGTAATTGGTTCTAAAATCATCCCTGATTCCGAACGCTTCACTTTTTTAACTTCTGCAGCCTGTTTTTCTATGGACATATTTTTATGCAACACACCAATTCCGCCTTCACGTGCCATGGCAATTGCCATATTCGATTCGGTAACGGTATCCATCGCTGCTGAAACAATTGGAACATTTAAGGTAATGTTTTTTGTAAATTTTGTTTGAATGCTTACCTCACGCGGTAAAACTTCTGAAAATGCCGGAATTAATAGTACGTCATCGTAGGTTAAACCTTCACCCACTATTTTTGAAGAATTTGAAATCATAATGCAATCAACTTATAAATTAATTGCGTGCAAATTTAGACTATTTAATTTAAATAGCGCCATTTACAGTCTTTTTGAAAATAAAATTTGATATCCTATTGCTAATGTGGCCGATACAAAACTAAAAGTCATTAATATTCCCGAAAATATCACCACATATTTAAACCAAGTAATCCCGCTCCAAAGTATATAAATGCCGCCAAAAGTTAAAATGATGGACAAAAAAGGTTCTATCATTAAAAAATACTTGAACTTTTTGTTGATGGAGGTTGTTGCCAAAATTAATGAAAGCAAAAAGAAAATTACGGATAAGGAAAGAATATGGCTGTGAACAATGGTAAGAATTTCAGATTCACTTTTTTTAAATTCCATAATCTCAGCAGCTTCATCATCCTCGTTTCCCAAATAATGACTTTCAATTCCGGAGGAACTCATGGCAGTTGTATTATTTACAAAACTCAATCCGCCGTAAAAACCAATGCTAAGCACACCAATAAAAATAAGGATAAGCGATTTTATTTCTTTGGGAAATTGATGTATAAGTCCGTGAATTTGCATTATAAAATTTGTTTGGTATGTAAAATATGAATGGTTTTTAATAATTTATTCACCTCATTGGTCATAGATTTTGCCGAAATTGTTGCCCCTGAAATTGCTGCTATATCTTTTTGATAGGTTAAATTTTCATTTGTTGTTTTGCCGTTAAACTGATTCAGCCATCTTTTACTTCCTACTTCGCCTCCTCTTTCTTCTCTATAAACCAAGACTTTCACTTTTGAAATAATCAGTTCTTTATCAAAAATAACAATAAAATCGAAATAATCAACCTTACCATAAGCCTTTCCAAAATAATAATAACCTAATAATTTATCTTTATCCTTAATTTTAAAAAAATTGAAATCATTCATTCTTATAGGTAGTATGTCGTTAATTTCATTAGAAACAGAAATTGTCTGTTTTGTATACATTTCTATACTAAAAACATTTTTTATTTCTTTTTCAATCAACAGTTCAATTTTATCAGAAACCGTAAAACTTGATGTTATAAAAATTAAAATGGTGATTCCTAAAAATTTCTTCATAATGTTTAAAATTAAATAAGTGACTCATGAAAAGTATTCAAATTCATCATTCTAAATTTATTCTTAACACTGCTAATAATTAAGAATAATCATCATAAGATTCTAAAATAAATTTAGAATGACAAATATTTAAATAATTATTTTAAAACCAAATGGCAACACCGGCATTAAATTGTTTTGCGGTATTACTTCCCGAAACAGCATTGTTAACCAATTGATAATCGACTTTAAATGCTGCTCCGTCTGCTACTTTATAATTCAACCCAAAAACCAATTCGTTTTTATCAAAAGCATCGTTTGCGACTAAATTTCCTTCGGTTTCAGCATGTGTATTGTATTTTTCATATCTCAAAAACGGAGTCAATTTTTCTTCTCCCTTCAAATCAAATCCATAAGCAATTTCAGCATACAATCCGTTCATTTTAGACCCCAAATCTTTGCCCGTTAAGGTATTGTATTCGTTGGTATCCGATAAATCAGCATTGATATATTGTCCTCTTAATTCTAAATTATTGTATTTATAACGTGCATCTAAGCCAATCATTGAAATCCCGATAGTTGAACCTTCAACGGAAGTGTCATCTGTTTGGGTTTTCCCAAAATAACCCGACAATCCTATTCTAAGCCCCATAATTCCGTAATAATCTAATTTAGTGGAGAAGTTGGGTGAACTAACTACTGATTCTGCCCCTTTTTGGCGGCCTTTTCTTAATCCGTCCGATCCTCTTAAAGTGCCAACTCCGCCAACATACGATTTAAAACCGTTAAATAAATAGGCTTGATATTTTAAAGAAGCATTGTTTATTCTTCCGGAAATCCCGGCTCCCAGTTCTCTCCAAGTAGTTGGGACAATAGTATTGTCTACATTAGGGCGTTCAACGCCATAAAATGTTGTTGGCTCATGAAACTCATTTATAATTCCCATGGGCACCAACATTAAACCGGCCAATACATTTACATTTTCATTTAATTTATATTTTATATAGGCTTGCTCAACATATACTTCTTCAACATGTTCATATTCAACTTCTGTTAAAAAACTCACCTTTTCATTAAATTTGTACCCAAAAAGCAATACCAATCGGTGTACATCTAAATTCCCCACTTTTGAACCGTCGGGTTCATTATAATCAATTTGCGCATAGCCCCCAATTGTGATGCCTTTACCTAAGTGATCACCTAATAATTTGTTTCCTGAATTTTGGTAAGTACTCTCTGAATTTTCTTGAGCAAATCCGATGAAACCGATAAACATTACTAAAATTAATTTTATTTTTTTCATTTTTAAATTTAATTGATTTGATTTATTTATTTTTATTTAGACTTGTTATAAATAACAGCGCAAAAATATATAAGATTATTAAAATAAAAAAGACTTATTTAGAATAATTATAAATAAGCTGATTTATGTCATATTTTCAAAAAAAATCAAAATGTATATGGCTGAATTTGAATTAAATAACTAATTCTAAAAAATCTTCAAAGCTTCGTTATAAGCACTTTCAAAACTCATCGCATTGATATTTGTAGTTGCTTTGTGCTGATTGAAATAGGATATTAGCTTTTCAGTAGGCATATTTCCGGTAAGTTCATCTGTTGCCATTGGGCAGCCGCCGTGACCCATTATGGCGCCATCAAAACGATTACAGCCGGCTTTGTAGGCAGCATCAACTTTTTCGAACCAAGTTGTGGGTGTTGTATGAAGATGAGCACCAAATTCTATGGAAGAATATGCTGGAATTAAATTTGAAAAAAGATAATTGATAATTTCAGGCGTTGAGCTTCCTACAGTATCTGATAATGATAAAATTTTAACACCCATTTTTGAAAGTTTCTCTGTCCAGTTTGAGACAATTTCAACATTCCAGGGATCTCCGTACGGATTTCCAAAACCCATGGACAAATATGCAACGACTTCTTTATTGGTTTTGGCGGCAATATTTAAAATTTCATTCAAAATTTCAATGGATTCTAAAATTGTTTTGCCAGTATTCCGCATTTGAAAATTTTCAGAGATTGAAAAAGGATAACCCAAATAAGTGATTTCCTCAAATTGTGACGCCTCCTCTGCCCCGCGAACATTGGCCACAATTGCCAATAATTTACTTTGGGTTTTACTCAAATCAAGTTTTGAAAGCACTTCTACGGTATCACGCATTTGTGGAATCGCTTTTGGTGAAACAAAACTCCCAAAATCTATGGTATCAAAACCAACCCGAAGCAAGGCATTAATATATAGTGCTTTGGCTTCCGTAGGTATAAAA
>JAENXD010000071.1 GCA_016649745.1 Flavobacteriaceae bacterium
TATATGTTTTTTTTCGTTTTTTGTAAGCGAAGTAATATTTAACAGTGCTTCGGGTGCTCCTTTTGCTGCGATAATGCGGTGGCCTGATTCATTTTCAAAAATATGCGTCATCATGGGCGGTATTCCTTCCAGCGGATATTCATGAATCATTTTATAGTTAGGCCTTTCATCTTTTTGAAATTCTTTTTTATAGACTCTGTGCAATTCGGTTTCCATGGCGTCAAAAGCAATGGGCTCACTTGCCCACATAGCTACTTTAATGAGTTCTTTTTCTTCAGTGCTTAAATCGTTTTCAAGATTTGTAATTTTTTGTAATGAAGGCACAAAAAGTTTTGCTAAACTCATATTGCTTTCTGTAATGGTTCCTGTTTTATCAACACAAATAACCGTTGCGCTTCCTAACGTTTCAACAGTTTTTATTTGTTTCACCACAATTCCGGATTTCATTAATCGCCAGGAGCCGAGCGCCATAAATGTGGTAAAAGCTACAGGTATTTCTTCAGGTAAAATACTCATAGCGAGCGTTAGAGCCACCAGTAAACTGTCAATTACATTAAAATATTGAAAATAGTTTATTCCCCAAACAATTATGAAAATAACCGCGCCAAGAGCAACCATTTTTTTAACAAAACTGTTGATTTGTTTTTCCAATGGTGTTTTTTCTTTAGTGATGGTTTCTAAACTTTCTCCAATTTTCCCCATCTCAGTGGCGTTTCCAATGGCTGTGATGGTTGCTATTGCCAATCCGCTGGCCACCGTTGTGCCCTGATAAATTCTGTTGTCTTTTTTTGAAGCATTTTTGTACACCGCTAAAGATTCTCCGGTAAGGATGGATTCATTAACGGAAAAATCGTTGGAGTGAACAATTTCGCCATCGGCAGCAATTTTTGTCCCTTCCTCAACCATTAAACAATCTCCTATTACAATTTCTTCACTTTTTATTTCTTCAACTTTTCCATTTCTGATTACTTTAGAAATTGGTTGAGAATATTCTTTTAATTTATCTAAAGCATTACGACTTCTGGATTCCTGATACAAAGAAATGGTTGAAATAAGCACAATGGCACAAGCTAAAAAAATGCCGTCTCCTGTATTTCCGCCAATGAAATAAATGGAAGATGTTACCAAAAGTAAAACGACCATCGGTTCTTTTAACAGACTTTTAATGGCGTTTAAAAATTCATTTTCTTTTTTATATTCAAGTTTATTTGCCCCATACTTTTCTCTTGAAGCAATTACCTCTTTTTGGGTTAAACCTTTTATGTTGAAGTTGGATATGGACATTATGAATCAATTTTATACTCAAATTTATAGAAGTAATGTTATTGATTGAGTGATATTTATCAAATAAAAGAAAGCGAAGGTGTTTTTATGCACCTTCGCTTTCTTTAATGGGATGCTGTTTCAAGAAAAAATTAATGCAAATTTTTCTTAAATTCTTCTTTTGGCGTAAAGTAATTGTTTAAAGCTTCCATTCTTGATTTTTGTAGAAAGGAGATTTCTTCTTTTGCATTTTTAAGATGATAATGCCTTAAATTATGCTCTTCCTGTCTGTGGGTGCTAAAGTTTGAAACCCGTTTTAAATAACCTATAACCCGTGTGCCATAATCAATATTTGTAGAGTTACATTTGCTGCATTTTTGAAGTGTTTTTTTGTCAATATGACCGCATGAATTACAAATGGTAATTTTTATGTTAAAGCAAAAATAATTGCAGCCGGCCAGTGCGGCAGCATTAATTAATTTTATGAAACCCTCTTTATTTGGCGCTTCTTCTAAGTTTAAATGAAGTGCGGACCCTCCGTCCAAATATTGAATAATTTCATTTCCGTGAAGCATCATTTTGTCTAAAGCGTTTATCATGTTGTCTTCAACAGGATAGAAATAGGAATTGTAACAATCTCTTGGCACAAATAGGCCATCTTCTTTATCCCATTTGGCATTTTTAACGCCTAAATTTTCCGCAGGGACAAATTCGGTATTAAACATGTAGCCATATTCTTTTTTTGCTTCTTTATTGGCTTCAAAAATTACTTTAAGTTGCGCTGTCACATAATTTTTATAAACGGCATTATTATCAACTTTAATGCCTTGGCTTTCTGCAGCTTCTACCATTCCGTTTATGCCAATGGTTAAAAATTGTTTGTCCAATGAAATAAAGCCTGCATTGTAAACCGGCAACAAACCGGCTTCTTTGTATTCTTCAATCAGCTTTCTGTAAGCCACTTGATATTTATGTATTTTACAAATTTCAGTTTTTAAATCTTTTTTAGTTTGTGCCAAGCGGCTCATATTTAATGTAATTACATTAATTGAGCCTGTCGCAACGCCTCCTGCTCCAAGAGAATAACTAAATGTATTGTCGCTGATTTCATTTCGCAGTCTACAGCAAGAAGCTAAACTGTCTGCATTTTCGGATTGATAGATGAAAAAGGAATTTCCTTCACTTAATTCTTCCGCGCACATGTCAGCAAATTCCATATCAACAGGTTTTCCGTCTTTTACCAGCATGGCAGCTGTTACAACAGGGAAAGTTAGCACTGCTTTTTCTCTTTCTTTATTAAACCATTTCATAAAAAACTGTTGCAATATTTTAAGGCTTTCCCATTTAGGTTTTTTCATGTCCGGAAAAACAAAACTGCCAAACATGCTATTGAAATAGGCATCATCATACAAAGAAATATTCCAAAAAACAGATTGGTAGCCTCTTGCCGCTGCCGGTTGATTGATGGCATAAACTACATGTTGTAAATGGTTTTCTATTGTTTTTTTATTGGTGGTTAGGTAATTTTCACCATAATCTTTTGAAGCAAAATAATCAAAATACATTAAAAATTCTACCGTCGCCAGTGCGCCGGCAAATTGGGAGCTAATGGCAAACACCAAGTTTACAAACTCCCCGCAAAAACTTTCCAAATGTTGGGGAGCCCTACTTTCCCCGCCCAGTTTTGTGAGTCCATCAAACAAAAAAGGATACATGCTTACAGATGTGCAGTAGGGCTTTAGTGAAGTTTCGTCATGCACATAAATTTCATGGTTTTCTATTTGTCTGATGTATTCATCAGCCAGGCCTGTGCCAAATAATTGCGCTATTTTATTTTTAATCAACTGTCTATTTATTTGGATATTGATGTCTTTATTTAACTCAGCCTCCATAGTTGCAATGTTTTTTGATGACACATTGGCATTGGCATCCATTGTGGAGCCATCAGCGGCATTGCTGGAGTTGATGTAGTTTTCAATAAATTTTATTTTTTCTGAAACTTGTTCTTGGGTTAATCGTATCATAGGTTAATTTTTTATAAATAAATGGTTTAGGGTTTGTTTTGTTTTTACGTCAATAAATTTTTGATTGGTTGTTTTGCTGTCTAATCCACCCTGTTCTTCTAGCCAAGGCCCTGTTTTTAACCAGGTTAATTCAGGTAAAATATCACGGTGAACGTCATTTAATCCAGTATATAAACAAGTTTTATATCCCAAATTTTTAGCAATTCTTAAGTATTTTATTAATTCTTTTTTATGCCATTCCCCTCCCATAAAAAGGATACTGCCTGCAAAACCTTTGTACCTGTTTAGAATGTTTAAATACGTTTCCTGCGATAGTTTTCTCCCGTTTTCTTTTTTCCATAAAAATGGGGAATGGCATCCTTTACAGTTGATTTTACATCCGGTTATAGTGAAACAGATGGTTATTTCACCTGGAATTTCCTGTAAAACTATTTTCATGTCGGAGTAATTCATCTTAAATATTGATTGTTCAAAAGTATGAGACGGTTAAATACCGCCAATTAAAATATAATTATTTAAAAACTAGGTATGTGAATTTCTAATTGAAATGCAACCCGAAAACTTTTTTCCCGAAAGTTTCAACTTAATTGTAGAATTTGGCAGGTCTTCTGACTTGCTCCAGTTTTTACGTCTTCCCATCTTTAAAAGACAGTGACAAAAGGTTGTAAAAACCTATTTAGAGCTTACAGCTGCGGGAACAGTTTAGGTATTTCACCTAATTCCCCATTAATCTTCATAAATTGGTTATTATGACAGAACCATATTCCGTATCAAAAGTAAAAAGGATATGTTTAATTAAAACTTTGCATGATGTTTAATTGTTAACCACTTATTAACATAAAAATGTGATGGTTTATAATAAGAACGTTATTTGCGCAATAACTATGAAGTTTTCCTTACTTTTTCAATACCGTTTTTAAAATGTAGTTTTTCTTTTGGAATAAATCCTTTTATGACTAAAACAAGACCAAAAACCATGAGCATAATGCCCATAGCGCGTTTTATTTTGAAAGTAACCGCAGGCGTTAATTGCTTTATCAATTGTTTGGCCAATAGAATTTTGCCGATATCGGTAATTAAATAGCTGAAAACAATCAGGGCAAAGTAGTTGAATATTTTAGTTGGATTCATTTCTAAATTGGAACCCACAATTACAAGCATTCCCAGCCAAAAAGCCAATACCCCAACGTTGATAAAATTGAGAAAAAACCCTTTAAAAAACAGTTTTTTATAATTTGTTTTTTCGGGAAGCACCAAAGTTTCATCCTGTATGACTCTTTTCTGACTTTTATCCATGTAAGTGATAAGTCCGTAAACAAACAAAATTGAACCGCCAAAGAAAAATAAACGCGGATCATCTTTAATTTCTTCCAAAAAACTTTTACTGCCGTAATAGGCAATTAAAATAAAAATAATATCGCTTAAAACTACGCCTAAATCAAATGCCAGTGCAGCACGTGCGCCTTTGAGAATGCTGGTTTGAATTAACATAAAAAAAACGGGACCAATCATAAAGGAAAGGAAAAATCCAACTAGTATCGCTTCTTTAAGTTCGTAAAAGGTCATAAATATAGTTTACAAAAAGGTGAAATTACTATAATTTATTAAACATTGTCATAATCAATGGTGATTTTTTGGGTAGTTGGATGCGCCTGACAGGTTAAAATAAATCCATCTTTAATTTCAGCATCACTTAAAATTGAGTTTTTATCCATCACCGCTTTTCCTTCAATAACTTTTGCCAAACAGCTGCTGCAAATTCCGCCTTGGCAAGAATAGGGAGCATCTAAACCTTCTTTTAACGCTGCTGTTAAAATGGTCGATTTTGAATCCATTTCAAAGGTTGTTTCTTCATCATCAACTAAAACAGTAATTTCGCAAGTTCCTTCAAAAGTTTGGTGCGTTTCATCTTCAGAAGCAACAGGTGGGGTAAATAATTCAAAATGAATATTGTTTTCATCCAAACCATTTTCTGCCAGCGTTTCTTTTAAGGCAGTTATCATCATTTCAGGGCCACATAAAAATGCGGAATCAAAAGAAATATCTTTAAACGTGTTTTTAAGGATAAAGTTGAGATTTCCTTTGTCAATTCTTCCAAATAAAGCGCCATTTTTCTGCTCTCTGCTAAAAACGTCTTGAACTTTAAATTGCATAGGATACGCAATCTGCAACTGATTTATTTCAGCTTTAAAAATGGTGTCAGCTTCGGTTTTATTGCTATAAATAAGGGTAAAAGTACTGTTGGGCTCTTCTGTTAATACTGCTTTTATCATAGCCATTATTGGCGTAATTCCGCTTCCGGCCGCAACGCCAAGATAATTTTTTGCATGAACAGAATCCGTTTCCAAAACAAATTTACCCAAGGGTTTAGACACCTCCAAAACATCACCTTCTTTTAAAATGGTGGTGGCAAAAACAGAAAATGTTCCATTATCAACCGCTTTTACCGCGACACGTAACTCACCGCTTTTTGGCGCTGAACAAATGGAATACGCCCTTCGCAATTCAACACCGGCAATTTCTATTTTGATGTTAATATATTGTCCGGCAATGAATGTGAATTCCTCCTTTAAATTAGATGGAACATCAAACAATACAGAAACTGCGTTCTGTGTTTCTTTTTTTATTTCCTTTATGGTGAGTGAATGAAATTTAAACATGTCCAAGTTTTATGAGTACAAAAGTAATTAAACTTTAGGTAATAAATATTCAAAAACAGTACATTTACCTCTTAAAAATTAGATGAAACGGACAAAAATTAACCAAAAAAACGCAACCAACCAAATGATTAAGTATTTTATAAATTTTGAATGGAAACAATTTATCCGTTCTTCTTATTTTCAAAAAGGAATCGCTATAAAAATTTTACTTGTTTTTCTCGTTTTATATTTTGGCGGAGCAGCTTTAATGTTGGGAATTGGCTTGTATTTTATTCTTAAAGAAGTTTTGCCAACCCAAGATCCAATAGTAGTTGTAAATAATTTTTTGATTTATTGGCTCTTATTCGATTTGGTGATTCGTTTTTTTATGCAGCAATTGCCGGTGATGAACGTAAAACCTTTAATGATAATTCCTATAAAACGAAATACAATAATTAATTATTTGTTGGGAAAAACAACGATTTCTTTTTTTAATTTTATACCAATATTTATTTTTTTACCCTTTAGTGTTATTTTATTAACAAAGGGATATCCTGTTTTAAATACTGTTTGCTGGTTTTTTGCAACTTTATTTTTAAGTTTATCTACCAACTTTATCAACTTTCTTATAAATAAGAACAATACCGTTTTTTATGGGCTTATTACTTTTTTAGCACTATCGGTTGGATTAGAATTTTTTAATATTTTTAAAATATCAACTCCAATTGGGGTTGCTTTTAATGCTCTTTATAACAATCCGATTTTAGTTATAATTCCGTTATCCTTAATGATAGGCTTATATTTTATAAATTTCATTTTTATTAAAAAGGAATTTTATTTAGACGATGCTATTTCAAAAAAAATAAAAGAAGTAAATGCAACCGATTTGTCTTGGATGGATCGCTTTGGAAGTGTTGCCACCTTCTTAAAAAATGATGTAAAATTAATTTGGCGTAATGCACGGCCAAAACAAGTTATGATGATGTCGTTCCTGTTTCTATTTTACGGTTTAATATTTTTTACAAATAAAATGTATAATGATTCGCCTGCCTTCTTGGCCTTTGCCGCTATGTTTGTTACAGGTGGTTTTTTAATGACTTTTGGTCAATTGGTTCCATCTTGGGACAGTGAATATTATAAATTGTTAATGAGCCAAAATATTCCCTATAAAAAATACTTAGAATCTAAATGGTATTTAATGGTAATTGGCGTAACGCTTTCTTTTATTTTAAGCACGCCATATTTATATTTTGGCTGGAAAATTTATGGAATGATAGCAGCGGGCGCATTATTTAATATTGGGTTAAATTCGTTTATAACTTTGTTTGGTGGTGCTTTAAACAGAGTGCCCATTGAATTGAATGTAAAAGCAAAAGCATTTAGCAATACCAATGGTTTTAATCCAACACAAATGCTAATTGCATTACCTAAATTAGGGCTTCCAATGTTACTGTTTTACCTGCCTTACAAATTTATCAGTTTTCAAGCAGGTTTATTGGTTTTAGGATTGAGTGGTGTTTTGGGTATTTTATTTAGAAACTTTTTCTTAAATAAAATTGAAAAACTCTATCAAAAAGGGAAATATAAAACGATTGCAGCTTACAACGAAAAATAAATAATAAAGAAAAATGTAACCATGATAAAAACTATTGAACTTTCAAAAATATACGGCGGTGTAAACGTTCTAAATATACCATCATTAGAAATTCCAAAAGGGCAATCTTTTGGTTTAGTGGGAAATAATGGCGCAGGCAAAACCACTTATTTTAATTTATTGCTGGACCTTATTAAGCCTACCACCGGATATGTAACCAACAACAAAATTCAAGTTAATAAAAGTGAAGACTGGAAACCTTTTACGTCAGCATTCATTGATGAAAGTTTTTTAATTGGCTATTTAACTGCTGAAGAATATTTTTATTTTATTGGAGAACTTCGGGGAATGAATAAAGGAGATATAAATTCTTTTTTAACCCAATTTAAAGAAATATTTAATGATGAAATTCTGGGCAAAAAAAAGTATTTAAGGGATTTGTCTAAAGGAAACCAGAAAAAAGTGGGCATTGTTGCAGCATTGATTGGAAATCCGGAAGTGATTATCTTAGATGAACCTTTTGCAAATTTGGATCCAACCACTCAAATCAGGTTGAAGAAATTATTGAAGGATTTGACAGTATCCACCAATGCAACAGTCTTAATTTCAAGTCATGATTTAGGTCATGTTACAGAGGTTTGTGATCGGATTGTGGTGCTTGAAAAAGGGGAGATAGTTAAAGACCTAAAAACTTCAGCTGAAACATTGCAAGAGTTAGAAACGTATTTTTCGGTGTAAATTAAATAAATGCCCAGATTTTTGTATTTTTACAATCCTTATTGCAATAATTATATATGGTAAGAAGTTAACGGAATAGTAAAAAACAATTTCTTTTGAAAAATAGTTTTAAAATAATTACAAGTTTTTTAATAGCGCTTTTTGTGGTTAATTGCTCAACTAAAAAAGATGCTTTTTTAAACAGAAGTTATCATTCAGTTTCCACAAAGTACAACATACTTTATAATGGCGACGAGGCTTTACGCATTGGTTTGGAGCAGTTAAATGCCAATTATGAAGATAATTATTGGGAGCGTTTGCCCGTTGAGCCTTTAAAAGTTGATGTGTTGGCAATGCCCGGAATGTCAGCAGACACCGACAGTTCACCTCATGAATTTGAAAAAGCTGAAGAAAAAGCGGTAAAAGCAATTCAAAAACATTCCATGTTAATTGCTCGGCAAGAACGCAATAATAAAATTGACGATGCCTATTTATTGTTGGGGAAATCACGCTATTATTCTAAAAGATTTGTGCCTGCTTTAGAAGCTTTTAATTACGTGATTCTCAAATATCCCGAGGCAGATTTAATCAACGAAACTAAAATATGGCAAGCAAAAACGCTGGTCCGGTTGCAAAATGAGGAACAGGCGATTAAAAGTTTGAATACTTTATTAAAAAACAAATCATTAAATAGCGACATAAAAGAAGGAGCACATACGGTAATTGCGATGGCTTACATGAATTTGGACAGCATACAGTTCATTATAAATCATCTTAATAAAGCAGCGACATCAGCCAATAACAAAGAACAAACAGCCAGAAATTTATTTATTCTTGGTCAGCTCTATAGTGAAAAGGGATTAAAAGATTCTTCAAACATCGCTTTTCAAAAAGTAATTGATTTTAAAAAAGCACCTTATAAGTACAAAATTCATGCGCAATTGGAAAAAGCCAAAAACGCAACCAATAAATTGGATGCCGCATCAACGTTGGCAGTTCTTAAAAAGTTGGTTAAAGACAGGGACAACAGGCCTTTTTTAGGTGAATTGTATTACAGGATTGGAATGATTGAGCAGGAAAACAATAAAGACAATGCAATTGAATATTTTAAAAAATCACTGCAATCAAACTCCAAAAGAAACCTTCAAAAAGAACTTTCATATGAAGCTCTAGGAAATTTACATTTCGATAAAGCCGAATTTTTAGTTGCCGGTGCTTATTACGACAGTATTTTAAACATCACGCAAAGTGAAAATACCAAACGCATTCGTCGTTTGGTGCGAAACCGAAATAATTTAAATGAAATTATTTTATATGAAAACAGCTCAAAAATCAACGACAGTATTTTACGGCTTGTTGCTATGGGAGAAGAAGAACGAATTGCTTTTTTTAACACCCATATTGAAAAGTTAAAAGCTGAAGAAGAAAAACAAACAAATAAAAAAACGGTTAAAACCGGTTTGTTCAATCTAAATACCACCAAAGCGGAAACTGGCGAAAATTCAGGGAAATGGTATTTTTATAACGTTCAGGCAGTAGGTTTTGGAGAACAGGAATTTAGGCGAATTTGGGGTGGCCGTCCTTTGGAAGACAATTGGCGATTGAGTGGCAAATTACAAGCGAATTTAGGCAATGAGCAAAATATTGAGCAAATTAGTGCCGAAATTGATAACTCGGAAAAATTTAAACTGACATACTATTTAGATAAAATCCCTTCAGATAAAGTTAAAATAGACAGTATTGCAAATGATCGCAACACTGCTTATTTTAAATTGGGAATTATTTATAAAGAGCAATTTAATGAATTGGATTTGGCCAAAGAAAAATTTGAAAAATTAATAGCTTTTAATCCGGATTTAGCATTGTTAATTCCGGCTAAATATCATTTGTATAAAATTTATGAAAGTCAGGGCAATGAAAATGTACTTTTCTTAAAAAACAATATTGTTGAAAATTATCCAACGTCAAAATATGCCAAATTTATTTTGAATCCGAATCAAGCGCTTGCGGAAGAGGAAAAAAATGCAGCAGAAAGTGAATATACTTTAATATATTATGAATATGAAGCCGAGCAGTATGAAAATGTTATAGAAAAAACAAACATTGCAATCGGCAAATATTTGGACGAACCCATAGTTGCAAAATTGGAATTGTTAAAAGCTTATGCCATTGGAAAAACACAAGGTTTAGTTGCATTTAAGGAAGCCTTGGAAGTTGTTGCATTAAATTACCCAAATACCGAAGAGGCTAAAAATGCCTTGGATGTAATTGAAACCATTAAATTAAAACTTTAAAAAAACCCCTTAAAAGTAAAAGATTATGTTTTTAGAAAAAAAAACAATCCCCCCATTATCCTCAGAACGAAATGTTGTTGGAAAAAACACATCAATAGTCGGCGATGTCAAATCTGAAGGAGATTTTAGAATTGACGGAAGTGTTGAAGGAACTGTAAAAACAGCCGGACGCGTTGTTATTGGTGCTTTGGGATGCGTAAACGGAAAAATTATATGCGACAATGCCGATATTGAAGGAACATTTTCAGGAGAATTGTTGGTAAATAATTTACTTACCCTAAAAGCTACCGCAAAAATTTCGGGGGAAGTGATCATCAGCAAATTATTGGTAGAACCAGGAGCCGAATTTAATGCAACCTGCACAATGAAAGGATCCGTTATGGAGCTAAAAAATGGACAACCAGAACAAGAAAAAACAGCTTAATAAGTACCTTCAGTTAACCGGTATTGCATTTCAAATGGGCATAACTATTTATTTAGGCGCCTATTTTGGAAAACGACTCGATGCTCATTTTCAGACTTCAAATAAAACTTTTACAATTATTCTAACCTTGTTGGCATTAATAATTTCAATTTGGAGCATTTTGGCGCAGTTAAAAAACATCAATGAAAAAAATGACTAAACAAATACAGGCTTTCGGCATAAAATTATTGTTTGCCCTAAGCATTGTTTTTGGTATCCACAGCGCCATTTTATATTTTTTAGATATTTCGATATTTCAAAACCTTCTTATCCCCAGTTATATCACAAATTATTTTTTGGCACTTTTAATTTTTTTAATTTTAGTAAAACTGAAAAAAAAATATCTCGATTTACTGGGTTTTGTTTTTATGGGCGGAAGCTTTGTTAAATTCAGTGTTTATTTTATTTTTTTTAATCCGGTTTTTAAACAAAACGGAACGGTAAGTGCTCAAGAAGCAACAGCCTTTTTTGTACCCTATCTTTTGTGTTTGATTGTTGAAACATTTTATTTAATAAAACTGTTGAACAACAAGATGTAATGGATTAAAAACCTGGAAATAAACCACTTTAAAAAACAAGAAAAAATAGTTGTAGGTTTTTAATATAAAAATGTACATTTGCAAAATATTTTTAGGCACCACTATTAATAATGTATATGTATAGAATTAACGTAATTAAAACTCTTACATTCCTGTTTTTTGCAGTAACAATTTCTGTAAGCGCAAATAACAATCCTGATGAAAATAATCTTGCACAAGAAGAACCTTCCGGCAAGGATATGAAAACAGAAATCAGGGAAACGATTAAACACCATTTACTAGATTCACACGACTTTACTTTATACCACAGCACTAAAGACGGCTCAAGTTTGTCATTTCCGCTTCCTGTAATTTTATGGGATAACGGAATACAAATATTTATGTCTTCCAAATTCCATCATGGAGAAGAAGTTGCCGAAAATAATGGCAACTATTATAAAATATACCACGCAAAAATATATAAAACAAATGCCGAAGGAACTATTAATTTAGATGAGCACGGGCATCCGGAGAATGCCAAACCACTGGATTTATCAATAACGAAATCAGTAGCCTCTATGTTTTTAGTTGCTATTATCATGTTTTTGTTATTTAGAAGTTTGGCAAAATCATATAGCAAAAATGGGAGTATTCCAAAAGGAGTCGGCCGTATTTTTGAACCATTGATACTCTATATCCGTGACGAAATAGCCATTCCAAATATTGGTGAAAAACACTATAAAAGATATATGAATTATTTATTAACCATCTTTTTCTTTGTATGGTTTTTAAATTTATTGGGTTTAACACCACTTGGGGTAAATGTTACAGGAAATATTGCAGTTACTTTCGCATTGGCAATACTCACTTATTTAATTACAACTTTAACCGCAAATAAGAATTATTGGAAACACATTTTTTGGATGCCAGGCGTGCCAAAACCAATGAGGCTGATTTTGGCCCCAATAGAATTATTTGGAACTCTTATTAAGCCATTTTCATTAATGATACGTTTGTATGCGAATATGTTTGCAGGCCATACGGTATTAATGAGTATTATTGGTTTAATGTTTATTTTTAAAAGCTGGATAGGAAGTCCGTTATCATTTGGACTGGCATTTGTGCTTTCATTATTAGAATTATTAGTTGCAGTATTGCAAGCATATATTTTCACCATGTTATCAGCCCTTTATTTTGGATCGGCTTCAGAAGAACATAACGACAGTCATTAACAAAAATTGAATGTTTAATAATTAAATATATATATATATTATGGAAATTCCAACTATTGTAGGAGCAGGTTTAATCGTAATCGGTGCCGGTGTAGGTATTGGTAGAATTGGTGGTTCAGCAATGGACGCTATCGCACGTCAGCCAGAAGCTTCGGGAAAAATTCAAACAGCGATGCTTATTGCAGCAGCGCTTATTGAAGGTATTGCATTTGCTGCGTTATTCGCAGGATAATATTTAAAGCAGCAGTTTACAACGGTTGGTTGAAACTGCTGTTTAATATTAATTGATTAAACAAAAAAATTAAACACATTTATTAAAATGGAAAAATTAATTAATGACTTTTCGGTAGGATTGTTTTTTTGGATGATAGCGATTTTTATTTTATTGCTGTTTGTATTAAGAAAATTTGCTTGGAATCCAATTTTAAATGCTGTAAATGATAGAGAGGAAGGCATTAAAAGAGCCCTGAATGAAGCTGAAAATGCTCGCAAGGAAATACAAAATCTTACTGCTGACAACGAACGTATTTTAAAAGAAGCGCGCATTGAACGCGACACGATGTTGAAGGAAGCGCGTGAAATGAAAGAAAGCATGATTTCTGAGGCAAAAGGAGAAGCACATGCACAAGCCACCAAAGTAATTGAGCAGGCAAAAACAACGATTGAGTCTGAAAAAAACGCTGCCATTGAAGAGTTAAAAAATCAGGTAGCTGAATTGTCATTAGGAATTGCTGAAAAAGTGATGAGAATTGAATTGTCCGACAAAGACAAGCAAATAAAACTTGTTGAAGACATGTTAAAAGAAGTAAAGCTATAAGAATTAATTTCAAATGAACGGATCCAGAGCGGCGATAAGATATGCAAAAGCAATACTAAGTTTTTCACTTGAACAACAAAAGGAAGTTGAAGTGAATAATGATATGATTCTTGTTGCAAAAACAGTTAATGAAAGTAAAGAATTACAATTATTGCTTAACAGTCCGGTTTTAAAAGCTGAATTAAAAAAAACAGCTTTAAAAGAAGTTTTTGCAGGCAAAGTAACACCTTTAACCATCGGTTTAATCAATCTTTTAGTTGACAATAAGAGATTGCCAATATTAGGCGAAGTTGCCATAAAATATACGGTTATTTATGATTCATTAAAAGGAATAGAAGTGGCGAAAGTTACAACTGCAATTCCCTTAACAGAAGAGTTAAACAAACAGGTTTTAAGTAAAGTAATAGAAATTACCGGAAAACAAGCAACAATTGAAAACATCATAAATCCAGATATTATTGGCGGATTTATTCTTCGTATTGGTGATATACAATATGATGCAAGTTTATCCAATAAATTACAATTGCTAAAAAGACAATTTGAAAATAAAAGTTTTAGTTCATAATTATAAAACAAAAAGAATTCAGTTTTAAAAAATATAAATAATGGCATCAATAAAACCAGCTGAAGTATCAGCAATTTTAAAACAACAATTAGCGGGATTTGAAGCATCAGCTTCATTAGACGAAGTAGGAACCGTATTACAAGTGGGTGATGGGATAGCACGTGTTTACGGATTGGCAAACGTTCAATACGGCGAGCTAGTTGAATTTGAAGATGGACTGGAAGGAATAGTACTAAACCTTGAGGAAGATAATGTTGGAGTTGTATTATTGGGTCATTCAAGAGCAATTAAAGAAGGCTCTATCGTTAAACGTACAGAAAGAATTGCATCATTAAATGTTGGTGAAGGTATTGTAGGTCGTGTTGTAGACACCTTAGGAAATCCAATCGATGGCAAAGGACCTATACAGGGAGAAACATTTGAAATGCCTTTAGAGCGTAAAGCTCCGGGGGTTATTTACCGTGAGCCGGTAACTGAGCCATTACAAACAGGAATTAAAGCAGTTGATGCTATGATTCCGGTTGGAAGAGGTCAACGTGAGCTTATTATTGGTGACCGTCAAACCGGGAAATCAACCGTGGCTATTGATACCATTATCAATCAAAAAGAATTTTACGATGCCGGAGTTCCGATTTATTGTATTTATGTTGCTATTGGTCAAAAAGGATCAACAGTAGCGAATATTGCAAATTTATTTGAAGAAAAAGGCGCAATGGCTTACACAACAATTGTGGCGGCAAACGCCTCTGATGCTGCTTCAATGCAGGTTTATGCTCCAATGGCAGGTGCTGCAATTGGTGAGTATTTTAGAGATACCGGTCGCCCTGCATTAATTGTTTATGATGATTTATCTAAACAAGCAGTCGCATACCGTGAAATCTCCTTATTATTACGTCGTCCACCAGGACGTGAAGCGTATCCAGGGGATGTATTTTATTTACATTCTCGTTTATTGGAACGTGCCGCAAAAGTAATCAACAACGACATTATTGCAGCGCAAATGAATGATATTCCAGATTCATTAGTAGGAAAAGTAAAAGGTGGAGGATCATTAACTGCTTTGCCAATTATTGAAACTCAGGCCGGTGACGTTTCTGCATATATTCCTACAAATGTAATTTCAATTACCGACGGACAAATTTTCTTGGAGTCCGATTTGTTTAACTCTGGTGTTCGTCCGGCAATTAACGTAGGTATTTCGGTATCTCGTGTTGGAGGTAATGCACAAATTAAATCGATGAAAAAGGTTGCGGGAACTTTAAAATTAGATCAAGCACAATATCGTGAGTTGGAAGCGTTTGCGAAGTTTGGATCTGATTTGGATGCAGCCACCATGAACGTAATTGAAAAAGGTAAACGCAACGTTGAAATTTTGAAACAAAATCAAAGTGATCCGTTTAAAGTTGAAGATCAAATTGCCATCATTTATGCAGGTTCCAAAAACTTATTGAGAGCGGTTCCTGTTGAAAAAGTAAAAGAATTTGAACGCGATTTTCTTGCTTACCTAAATGCAAAA
>JAENXD010000085.1 GCA_016649745.1 Flavobacteriaceae bacterium
AAGCAAAGAAGCGGTGAATTATTGGCAAGATGTTGATTTATACATTGGAGGTAGCGAACACGCAACCGGACATTTATTGTATTCCCGTTTTTGGCAAAAATTCTTGTTCGACAAAGGAATTGTTCCTGTTGATGAATATGCGAAAAAATTGATTAACCAAGGAATGATAATGGGAACGAGTGCTTATGCATATTTTTTAATTTTGGATGATTATTCAGATGGTTTAGCAAATAAATTATTAGGAGTTGATTTTAATGATGAACAAAATGAAAAAATAGTCCAATTCATTAAAAAATATAGAAATAAAATATTTGTTTCTTATACTAGTTTAAATGATAATCCTTTAATTGATTCTTTTAAAGGTGAAGGAGGGGTTTTTATTTCTAGTTTTCCAAAATTGAAAAATTTTATTGTTGAGAATTTCCCTGAAATTAAAGGTTTAGAGGATGGGATTCAGTTTTCTATTGCAAAAATTCACGCAGATGTTTCCTTTGTAAACGCTTCAGATGAATTGGATATTGAAGCTTTTAGAAATTGGCGACCAGAATATAAAAATGCTATTTTTATTGGAGAAAACGGGAAAGTCCTATCCCCAGCCCTTTCCGAAGGAAAGGGAGCAGAATTAGACAAAAAAGTCCTTCCCTTTGGGGAGGATTTAGGAGGGGATAAATACATTGTTGGTCGTGAAGTTGAAAAAATGTCGAAATCCAAATACAATGTGGTAAATCCTGATCAAATTTGTGAAGAATACGGAGCCGACAGTTTGCGGATGTTCGAAATGTTTTTAGGCCCGCTGGAGCAGTCAAAACCTTGGAAAACTTCCGGTATTTCTGGCGTACTTAGCTTTTTGAAGAAATTGTGGAGATTGTATATTGTAGAAGATAAATTTTCTGTTTCTGATCAAGAGCCAACAAAAGAAGAGTTCAAAATCTTGCATAAAACCATTAAAAAAGTGGAAGAGGATATTGAAAATTTTTCTTTCAACACGTCGGTTTCAACATTTATGATTGCGGTAAACGAATTAACCGCCTTAAAATGCAACAAGCGTGCAATTTTAGAGCCTTTGGCAATAATTTTAGAACCTTATGCGCCCCATATTTCAGAAGAATTGTGGAAAAATTTAGGGCATACAACCTCAATTTCAACCGTTGATTTTCCTGTTTTTGAACCAAAATATTTGGTTGAAAGCAGCAAAGAATACCCAGTTTCGTTCAATGGAAAAATGCGTTTTAAAATTGAATTGCCATTAGATTTAACTGTAAAAGAAATTGAAGATGCAGTAATGGCTCATGAGAAAACGCAAGAGCAATTACAAGGGCGAACTCCTAAAAAAGTAATTATTGTTCCTGGTAAAATTGTAAATATTGTAGGTTAAAAATGAAATGATAGACCAATTCGAAATAATAGGGTTAATAGCCGGCGTTTTAACAACGGCGGCCTTTGTTCCCCAGGTTTATAAAACGTGGAAATCAAAATCGGCAGAAGGTTTATCACTAACCATGTATCTGGTGTTTTTTATTGGAATTATATTATGGTTGGTTTACGGAATTCATATTCATAGTTTGGCAATGATTTTTGCAAATACGGTTACTGGTTTTTTAGCCCTATTGCTCATTATATTTAAATTACGGTTTAAATAACAGACTTGGTATATTTATTGTGAGTTGACAGTACATTTATCATTATATTTACTTCAAATTTTGGCATGAAAATTAAACAACTATCGTTACGTATTAGAATATTTTTAGCAATGATATTGTTAATATTATTTTCAACAATTTTGATTGGATCCGTTACTATATATCAATATAAAGAACAAACCGAAGAATACAATAAAGGAAGGTTAGAGCGGAAAGAAGAATCTGTTAATGCAGCGATTAATTACTGGCTGAACAGCGGAAATACATTTCCTTTAGAAACAAAAAACTTACCGTATATTTTTAAAGATAAAATTTATGAAATTTCCAATATAGAAAAATCAGAAATCAATATTTATGATTTAGATGGAAATTTAGTAAAAAGCTCACATTCCGGATTTGTCAAAAGCGATGCCCCCGTTAAGTTATCGGATACTATTTTGGCTGCGATTTCAAATAATGTTGAGCATATTTATGTAAACATAAAAACAATAAATGAAAACAGCTTCCAATCGTCGTTTTCCTATATAACCGACAATAAATTTAAGCCTTTCGGAATTTTAAATATACGATATATTCAAGATAACACAGAACAGGATAAAGATTTGAAAGACTTTTTATACAGATTGGGCATGGTTTATTTTTTTATGTTTGTTTTTGCTATTTTATTGGCGTATTTTTTATCGAGCTATATTACAAGATCATTAAAAGCCATTACAGAAAAAATTAGCCAAACACGTCTAAGCAAACGAAACGAAAAAATTATTTTAAGCGATTCCAGCACAGAAATTGGCACCTTGGTAAATGCTTACAATGAAATGATTGATGAATTGGAAGAAAGTGCGGTAAAATTGGCAAAAGGCGAACGTGAACAGGCTTGGCGGGAAATGGCAAAACAAATAGCGCATGAAATTAAAAATCCGCTAACACCTATGCGCCTTACCGTGCAAAGTTTTCAGCGAAAATTCAATCCGGATGACCCAAATATTTATGACAAAATAGATGAATTCAGCAAAATGTTAATTCAGCAAATTGACTCCTTAAGCACTATAGCATCAGCATTTTCGAATTTCGCAAATATGCCTGCCCAAAATAGAGAAGAAATTGATATTGTTGAAGTTGTTAAGCAGGCATTAGATATTTTTGCGGAAGATTATATCTCTTTTTTCCCAAAACAGAAGCATATTATTGCCAAATTGGATAAAACACAAGTGATTAGGATTGTAACAAACTTAGTAAAAAATGCTACCCAATCTTTAGAGAATGTAGAAAATAGAAAATTGGAAGTTACCGTTTCAGAAGACAACGAAAATATTTGTATTATAGTTGCTGATAATGGAAAAGGAATTTCCGAATTGGATAGTGAGCGGGTTTTTGAACCTCAATTCACCACAAAAACAAGTGGAATGGGACTGGGATTGGCCATGGTAAAAAATATTGTTGATGCTCATAACGGTAGTGTCACATTTACTTCCCAAATTAATATTGGAACCGTTTTTAAAGTTAAATTACCTAAAAATTAAAGATATGAATTTCGAAAATATCATTGTAACACAACAGGAAAATATTGCAAATATCACTATTAACAGGCCAACAAAGTTAAATGCGCTCAATAAAAAAACGATTGAAGAACTGCACAAGGCTTTTAGCGCTTTGGATGCTAATGTTAGGGTAAAAGCGATTATTGTAACCGGTAGTGGTGAAAAGGCTTTTGTTGCCGGTGCCGATATTTCAGAGTTTGCAAGTTTCACTGTGGAAGAAGGAACTGAATTGGCGCGACATGGTCAAAAAATCTTATTCGATTTTGTTCAAAATTTAAAAACACCGGTTATTGCTGCCGTAAACGGATTTGCCTTGGGAGGCGGTTTGGAATTGGCTATGGCAGCACACTTTAGGGTTGCAAGCACAAACGCAAAAATGGGATTACCAGAAGTTTCTTTGGGCGTAATTCCAGGTTATGGAGGCACACAAAGGTTATCTCAATTGGTGGGAAAAGGTAAAGCTATGGAAATGATTATGACTGCAGGAATGATTACCGCAGCCGAAGCCAAAGAATGGGGATTGGTAAATTATGTGGTTGAACAAGAAGAATTATTGCCATTTTGTGAAAAATTGGCCGGTAAAATTGCTCGAAATTCTTCCGTAGCCATTGCTGCGGCAATTAAAGCAATAAATGCAAATTACACCAATTGTGTAAATGGATTTAGTGTTGAAATAGAGCAATTTGGACTTAGTTTTGATACTGCAGATTTTAAGGAAGGAACAACCGCTTTTTTAGAAAAACGCAAACCTAAATTTGAATAAAGAAAAACTAAAAGAAAGTATTTGCTAAAACTCTGTTTATTTGAACAAATCTTTTTGAATAATAAGGTTCCTTAATAGAAGAAATAATGACTCCTAAATGTGAAGAAGAGTGTATAAATTTTATTTCGTCTTTAAGAATTTCTGTAATCATTCCTACATGGCTGATTGTTCCTTTTTTATTCGTGGCAAAAAATATTAAATCGCCTTTTTTAGCTTGGAACGGCTCTATTTTATCACCTACTGTTGCTTGCTGATAAGATGTTCTTGGCAATATTTTGTTGATCTCTTTAAAGGTAGAAAATATTAATCCGGAACAGTCAAAACCTTTAGGAGTTGTGCCGCCACTTTTGTATCGTGTGCCTAAGTTTTTTGAAGCTTCTTTTATTAATAAATCTATGGTAGATGACAATGATGCAAATTCTTCGGTATTTTCTTCCAGGGTATTTGTTGAAATATCTTTGGCCGGATTTCCTTTTTTAATAAGCAATGAATATCCAACAGCAAGGTTATTGGTTACATCCGGATTTAAACGATCCAGTTCTTGAACGGTGATTCCATATTTCTTTGAAATTTTTGATTTTGTTTCTCTTGGAAGCACTTTATGAAATAAATCTCCGTCTAAATTTTTATTTTCTGTCCCTAATACCTTGGTATCCTGCGCATTTTCAAAAATATAATCTTTATTTGAATTATTGGTTGTTTCAGAAATCAACGCAGCAGTTGGCTCAGATATGTTAAGTATAGTTCCTATTTTGAGTCTTTTAGGATTAAGACCAGGATTTAATTCGCTTAAAGTTGCGTTGGTTATTTTATATTTTTTAGAAATTTCGTATAAAGTTTCACCAGATACAACAATATGTGTTTGTGCTTTAGACAAGTTGAGGGTTGAAGCAGTAATCTCTTTTTCTTCAGCATTAACCTTATTGTTAGGAATTATTAAAATAGAATTCAATTTTAATAATTTTCCTTTTACTTTAGGATTTAGCTCATAAATAGCAACTTGTTTTACATCATATTTTTTAGCTATCGCATAAATACTTTCACCTTCAGTAACTTTGTGTTTAATAGTAGTTTGAGAAAAACCAAGCGAAGTGGTTAACAAAAGGACAAATATGAAAAGTTTTAAATAATTCATTTAAGCTACTATTATGAGACAATTAATCCATCAATGCTAAAAACACGGCAAGTTATAAAAACTATCAATTGAAATTATTTTTTTAACATAATTTGGGTAAATTAAATTTCAGTTGCTGGTTTTTCAAGGTCTTTATAAGTTTGTTTTTAATACCCATTGAATGTTTATGGTATAAATTGTTTACCCTGTTTCTATGCCACTATTATAACGCGAGCTTTTTAATTTTTTAGCAATTAACAACATGAAACTTTAAACTCATACCTATAACATAATTTAAATCGGTTTATTATAAAAAGTTCTTTTTATTTTTTCTAAAAATGAATGCAATCCATTTTTTAGAGATTCCGTAATTTTAAATTACAGCTTTCCTTCCCATTCCTTATAAAACTGTTGAAGAAATGTTTCCATAAAGAGGTGTCTTTCTTCTGCAATTTTTTTACCGGTTTTGGTATTCATTCTATCTTTTAATAATAACAATTTTTCATAAAAATGATTGATTGTTGGAGCTTCTGAATTTTTATAGGCTTCTTTTGATTGGTTAAGATTGGGAGAAATTTCCGGATTGTAAAGCGGTCGGTTTTTAGATCCACCGTAATTAAATGTCCGTGCAATTCCAACTGCGCCAATCGCATCTAATCTGTCGGCATCTTGAATGACTTCAAGTTCCCGGGAATTGAATTTTTGTTTAAAATTTCCGCCCCTGTCCGCCGGCAGGCTGGATTTAAAAGAAATATTACTGATAATATTTTCAATATGGATGATAATGGAATCGTCAACAAGTTGACTTTCTAAAAACTCACGGGCTATTTTCGGTCCAATAGTTTCATCGCCTGCGTGAAATTTTGAATCGGCAATATCGTGCAACAAGGCGCCCAACTCCACCACAAATCCATTAACATTTTCATCTTTTGAAATTAACTTAGCGGTATTCCAAACACGTAAAATATGAAACCAATCATGACCTCCTTCTGCATTTATTAAGGTTTCTTTTACAAAATCTTCGGTATTTGAAATTATTCGCTCGGTGTTCATAGGTTGGGAAAAAAGCTTAAAAATGTAAAACTACAAATTTGTATAAGATTTGCGCGACTGTAAAATCGAAAATTTTTTTGTTGCAGCAAATCGGTTAAGTTAATTGAATGTTTGTTGGTTTTCAAATGTAAGCATAAATTATATGCGGTGTGCATGTTGCGCAATTCCTTCAAATATTCCTAAAAAGTGATTCAAAAGCAATGCGTCATTTATTTTCTCAATTTAAAGCACGGTTTAGCCCTCAAATAAGTGTTTTTGTCGAGTTATTCTAAAAACAAAAGCACCTTAAAAAGGAGCTTTTGAGTTGTTATTTTTAAAAGCCTTGTGCAACGGTTACCATTTTTGGCAAAAGTTATTTATTATTAATAATAATTTTCAACGCTTTTTCTTCATTAGCATTTAAAAACACTTGATACGCATGTTCAAGTTCAGAAAGAGGGAAACGATGTGTAATCATTTTCTTTAAATCCAAACGATTAGTAGAAACTGCTTTTAATAGCATTGGAGTTGTATTTGTGTTTACAAGTCCAGTTGTTATGGTTAGATTTTTAATCCATAGTTTTTGAATATCAAAATCGACTTTTACACCATGAACGCCTACATTGGCAATGTGAGCTCCCGGTTTAACTATTTTTTGACAAATATCCCAAGTTGGAGGAATCCCAACAGCTTCAATAGCCACATCTACACCATCACCACCAACTATTTCTTTAACGGCTTCTTCAACGTTTGTAGTTCCAGAATTAATGGTATGTGTAGCACCTAATTCTTTGGCTAATTTAAGTCGGTTGTCATCTAAATCAATCATGATTATTTTAGAAGGAGAGTAGAACTGAGCTGTTAAAAGTGCAGACATGCCAACAGGACCTGCGCCAACTATTGCAATTTCATCTCCGGGCTTTACATTTCCGTATTGAACACCTATTTCGTGGCCAGTTGGCAGAATATCGCTTAACAAAACGGCTATTTCATCATCAATGCTTTCAGGGATTCTATGTAAGCTATTATCGGCATGAGGAATTCTAACATATTCTGCTTGAACTCCATCAATCATATATCCTAAAATCCAACCTCCATCTGTACAATGAGCATACATTTGTTTTTTACAATATTCGCAAGAACCACAAGAAGTAATGCATGAAATTAAAACTTTTTCTCCCTTTTTAAACTGCGATACACTTGCACCAACTTCTTCAATAATACCTACGCCTTCATGACCAAGAATACGTCCACTTTCAATTTCTGGATTTTTGCCTTTGTAGATACCTAAGTCGGTTCCACATATAGTTGTTTTTAATACTTTTACAATTACATCTGTTGGTTTGATGATTGTTGGCTTTGGTCTTTCTTCTAAAGCGATGTTATGATCGCCATAATAAACTAATGCTTTCATTTTTTTCTGTTTTTATGATTTAATAATTATTGCCAACATGATTGTATAAAGATAGTTGCGTGTTAATGCGCGACAGTTTTTCAGTAGGAAAATCGGCTATAGCCAAAATGCAACCTCCTTAATTGTTTAGACTAAGATAAGCAATTATCTTTAATATTTGGTTACCATATCGTTGTTTTTTTTCAGTTACAATTTTTCTGCAATCCAATTAATTCCGGTTGAGTAATATTTCGAAACGAGAAAAATTCCGCAATAATTTCGGTCAGTTTCAAATTCTGCAAATGCACTAAAAATCCGCAACGAGTCAAATTCAACATTCGAGTAAGAAAGCCAGTTTTTTTATTTGGAAAAAAATCAACTGTTTTTGATTCCGTATTGCTCGATTTTGAGTGAGTTTCCGAAATGAATTGCAACGGTTTTATGTTAAGATTTGTGCAAATGAAAAACCGGAGATTTTTCTGGCGAAGAAAATTGCTTTTTGAATGTTTGTTGGTTTGCACCTGTTCAAATTTAAACATAAATTTTATCAGGTGTTGAGCATTCGTTTTTTATATTTCTTTGGCGAAACATATGCTGTCCGCTATTTCCGCCAACTTCCCATACTTCTGAATTTGTCTATAACCATTCCTTTTATAAAGTCTACTAGCCTCGGGTTGATTTGTACCAGTGAATAAAAGGCACTTTGAACTCCCTAATTCTTTAGACCATTGCTCTAATTCAGATAAAATGCTGGTTGCTATTCTTTTCCCCCTTACATCAGGTGAAACATACATTCTTTTAACTTCCATGGTGTTCAAATCGTATTCCGCTATGGCTCCACATCCTAGTGCTTTATGATTTTCGCAAGCCAAAACAACATATTTTATTTTAGCAATGGTATTGAATTGGGACAAAGGATGATTCTCTCCATCTCTTTCAGCAAGGTCAGAATTCAATAACTTCACAAGTTTTTTAAACACTTTGTTTTCCGAATTTGTTCTTATAATGGTTAGCATATGCTTATTAAATAATGCAGAACGAGTTTGTGTATGGTTAGTGGCGGCTTTAAAGTACAAAATATTCAGTTTAGCAAAACTATTTTTAAATACTAAAACTATAAATTTTATACAAAACCGCCATTAACAATACACGGCTTGGTAGCTGTTTTAATTAATCGTCATCATTGTCCTGTGTTTCAGTGTTTTGAGAATTTTCATTATAGCCTTGATTGATATTACTATCCGTTCTGATTTCAGAGTGACGAATTTGTCCCCCTAAATTACCTACTTGAGCAAATAAACCAAATGTAACTATTGAAGCAATTAATGTTACTAAAGTTATTGCTTTTACAAATGATAATTTTTTGAAAATCGCAAATAAATTAATTATTGATAATATACCTAACAATCCCATAAGCCAAATTGCTTTTTCTGCAAGTTCTTCGTGGTTTTCAATTAATTGTTCGGATATTCCAGGGATATTTTCGACAGCTTCTCCTGCTTCTTCTCCTGTGAGGAAAACTGGAATTGTCAATAATGCCATACATATAAAAGTAACTAATGCTACTTTTTGTATTTCTAGATTTTTAAAAATATGACCGTAAGCTAATAATGCGAATTAAGGGTTAAAAATAACAAGAAAAAAGCAAGAAATCAATAATAAAAGCTGTCAAAATATTTGCATAAAAATCTGATAATCAGTATATTTATAGTGAATTTCAAAACATTATAAACAACATGATTAATCAGACTAAAGCAGTATTAAACAGTATATTTCTAAAAATTTTACTCATTCATTTTTATTTCTCAAAACGTAATTAAAATTATTTTATTATATCAACTATCTGCACTATAAATTCACTCCAAATAAATAACCAACTAAAGCGGTTAATCCCATAGCAATAGTTCCCCAAAATGTGATTCTAATAATTGCTTTTCTCATACTTGAACCACCTGTTTTAGCTGCCAACGATCCCAAAATTATAAGGAAGAACAGCGCAAATCCATAAAGCGAATACTCCATACTTTTTAATGGAAAAAAGAGCGTTACTAAAAGGGGAAGTACTCCGCCGAATGTAAATGCTGCTCCCGATGCGAAAGCCGCTTGGATTGGTTTGGCTTGACTTATTTCATTAATTCCCAATTCATCTCTAATATGCGCTGCTAACACATCGTGTTCAGTCAACTCTTTTGCAACTGTTAGGGCAGTTTCTTTTTTCAGTCCTCTTTTTTCATAAATCTCAGCTAATCGTTCTAGTTCTAATTCGGGCATTTCTATTAATTCCTGCTTTTCCCTTTCAATATCAGCTTTTTCTATATCTGTTTGAGAACTTACAGAGACATATTCACCTGCCGCCATAGATAAAGCACCGGCAACCAATCCTGCCAAAGTTGTAAAAACAATTAATTCTCTACTGTCACTCGCTGCTGCAACACCTATCGCAAGACTTGCTGTTGAAAGAATTCCGTCATTTGCGCCAAGAACAGCTGCTCTCAGCCAGTTACTTCTGTGAATATAATGATTGTCTAAATAATTATCTGTTTGATTTTCCATTTTTGTAAATATCTCAGTTCTAGTGGAGTGTGTTCGTTTTTCTGTTATTATTACCGACGGTTTAGAATAACCAAAGTTGTGAATTGGTTATCGCAATTTTTCGTTTTATAAAACTAATAAAATAAAAGTTTAGAAACATTCTATATTATTGAATTAAGCAATTTTGGTTACGCATTATTAGCTGCTGGCATTTTTGAGTTCAAAAATAATATTTGATTTATTATCTAGGTCTTTTCTATTTTCAATAAACTGAAATCCATTTTTTTCTAATAGTTTTTTAGAATTCTCGTTCTCATTATGTGTAAATGCCTCAATTTTGTCAAGTTTTAATTCTTTAAAACCAAAATCAATAATCATTTTCAGGGTTTCATTCATAATCCCTTTTCTTTGAAATTTAGGATCTAAATCATATCCAACTTCAGCAGTTTTATTGTTCTGAGAAAAATTCCACAAACAAATTGTTCCTATAATTTTGGCGTCATTTTTTAAAGTTATGCCCCAAGTAATTGATTTATTTGTTTCGAGATATTCATTTAGCTCTTTGATAAATTTTATATCATCAGAGATATTCTTAGTTTTTCTATTTTCAGGTCTTTCAATGAATTTTGTAACAGTCTCATCTGAACGTAAAAATAGGATAACATCACAATCTGACGTTTCAATTTTTCTTAAAAAAAGTCTTTCTGTTTTTATTTCTGGAAAAGGTTTAAACTTCATTAAAATTCTGTTTTTTGCTTGCAGCTAATTGGGAATATCAGTACTTTTTAATTTTTTTTTAATTTATCATTAGTAAACTGCCGTACACTTTCCGTTTATACAAGTAACTTCGTTGGGTGGTGAAACTGAAGAGCAATCAGAAATAATATCCCATTTTTTGTTGTAGGCATTTTCAAGTGCGTTGTAAGTTGCCACTTTTTGTTGAAGCAATAGGGTGTCAATTGAAGTGCTGTACACTAGGAAAGCTTTTGGTCCGCCGCAAGTTTTGCTTCCGAAGGCAATATTATCGCAACCCGAATTTTCTGAACATATGCCTGAATCAATTAAAAGTTGCATATCTTCTTGTAAAGCAGTTAGTTCAGCCAAATCTTCTTCTTCTTTACTTGATTCAGTATTGTTTGTGCAACTAAAAACGATTGCCCTTTTGGCAATCGTTTTTAAAGTGTTATTAACTATTTTCATTTAAAAGAAAATGATGTTAACAATATTCTTCGTAAGCTCCGGCTAAATTTGAAGCAATCACTTCCGCAGGTCGTCCTTCAATATGATGACGCTCTAGCATATGAACCAAAGCACCATCTTTAAACAAGGCAATTGCCGGTGATGATGGAGGAAATGGAATCATATTTTCACGTGCTTTTGCGGTAGCTTCACTGTCAACACCTGCAAAAACAGTGACTAAATTGGTCGGTTTTTTATCGAATTTTAATGATGCAATAGCTCCTGGGCGTGCTGTGCCGGCGGCACAACCACAAACAGAGTTAACCATTACCAAGGTAGTTCCTTCTTTTTTTATGGCTTTTTCAACATCTTGAGCGTTATGTAATGATATAAAACCTGCATTTTCAAGCTCAGCTTGCATGGGTTTTACCAATTCTGGTGGATACATATTTTATTTTTTTTAGTTAAACGTAATTTACTGCAAATATAACAGATTAAATATGAAATGACTAAACACAAATTTTAATTCTTTCTTTGTTAAAAAAGTTTATAACTTTTTTAACAATTGTAATGCCGGTAACTTTTAGGATACTGACAAATCAATGTATCTTTGCGCATTAAATAAAAATTATGGGGAATTTTGTTAAATGGTTGGGAGCAGGACTGGGTTTTACGCTGGGAGGACCAATCGGCAGTATTTTGGGTTTTGCAGTTGGCAGTTTTATTGATGGATTTTCAAGAGAAGATATTGAATTCGCAAGAACATATGGATCAACAGGAAGAAACGTACAATCTGGAGATTTTGAAGTAAGCTTATTGTTATTATCGTCAGTTGTTATTAAAGCCGACGGAAAAATAGATGAGCGCGAATTGTTGTATGTCAGAGATCATTTTAAGCGCATGTACGGAGAAGAACGCGCAATTAACGCCTATAAATTATTCAATGTATTTATTAAAAGCAACCAAATATCAGTGCCTCAAATTTGCACGCAAATACGTCAAAATTTAACGCATGCTTCACGTTTGCAGCTGGTTCATTTTTTGTTTGGAATCGCAAATTCAGACGGCGCCGTTCTTGAAGTTGAGGTAAATATCATAAAAACCATTGCGGGTTATCTGTATGTTAATTCATACGATTTTGAATCCATAAAAGCGATGTTTTACAGTAGTTCAGACAGCGCTTATACGATTTTAGAAATTGAGAAAACAGCAGACAATAATCAGATAAAATTGGCATACCGAAAAATGGCCAAAAAATACCATCCCGATAAATTGCAGCATCTCGGCGAAGAACATATAAAAGGTGCCGAAGAAAAATTTAAGCAGGTGAGCAAGGCCTACGAACAAATTCAAAAAGAAAGAGGAATTTAGATAATTAGCCGATTGGTCGATATGCCAATTAGAAGATTAATACAATAGAGGAAAATACTTAAGTTGTAATTCCATAGCTTTTTTAATAATTAGATGATTGTCTTTTTCGGCTTTAAAGATATGAACTTCAAGTTAATGCTGTTGAATAATTTCAATAATATTTTAATTGTTTATTCAAACCGCGTTAGTGATTGAAGCGGAAATCCTTTTTATTGGCTTTTCGCCAAGAAAAAGATTGCAGCGGAAAGCACGACCGCTTTTTTAGCGGGAACGCCCAAATTTTTAACTTATTTTTTGCTTTTTTCAACAAAATAGATTCAATTTCAGCCTAAAATAAGTCTGTATTTTTTTTACAATTTATGAAATGATATTTTCAATAAAATCCGTAATTTCGCACACTAATTGATTTAAGGGCATAAAATGAGCAAAAAATTTAGAGAATATAAAGGATTGGACCTCA
>JAENXD010000044.1 GCA_016649745.1 Flavobacteriaceae bacterium
CCAAAAAATAATCATAAAAAAACATGGCAGAAGAGCCGTCAGCGTTTTCAAATATGGGCTGGACTACCTATCTAAATTTCTTTTAACAGGATTCAAGTCTTTGGAAAACAATCTGTTTTGCTTTTTGTCATGTACTTAGAAGTGAATCTCTAAATTTTTCCAAAGACATATGAATATTTTTGGATTTAATATCTTCAATAAATTGTTTTTTAATCGTGAAATTTCTTCCTCCAATGGAAACTAATGCTTTTCCCGAAGCATTTATCTCTTCTATACTATTTTTAAAGATATGAGAAACATGTGTAGGGCAAGCAGGTGCGCCAATTGTTGCAATGGCTTTAATAGATGGCATTTTAGCTGAAGCATACAGTACGGCGGATCCTCCTAAAGAATGACCAATTAGTAGTGAAGGCGCTTTATAATTGAGTTCTAAAAATTGAGTTGCACTATATAAATCCTCAATATTAGAGGAAAAATTAGTGTTTTCAAAATCGCCTTCACTTTCTCCTAAACCCGTAAAATCAAAAAGTAAAACGGCTATATTTTTTTCGGTAAGCGTTCTGCCAATAGTTCGCACCGCTGTTAGGTTTTTATTGCAGGTAAAACAGTGTGCAAAAAGTGCATAAGCTTTGGGTTTATTCTCGGGCAATTCCAGCCTTGCAGCCAAGACTATTCCCTGAGAATTTTTAAATGTTATTTTTTCAAAAATCATACGTGGTTTATTATTGATTTAAAAGGTTATATGAAATTGCAAAAGCAATTACAGAAGTTATAATTCCAATCATAAAAATGGAATAGGTCCAACGGAGGATTTTATATTTTCTGTCTAAAACTTTTCCCAAAAAATATAAATCTTTGGTCATAGATGCATACAAATAATCTTTATCATTCATAACCACGTTTAAAGCGGCTTCAAATTCGCTTAATTTCATTTTATGAAAATTTCCAAAAAATAATAAATTTACTTTTTTGTTGGCTACATCTTCTTTGGTAAATTTTCCAGAGGTTACACTCGGTCTTGTTGCCAAAACTGATAAAACCATAGATACAACACTAAACAACACAAAAATAATAGTTGGATAAATCAAAAAATGATTTGTTGGATTGTCGAATTTTGGAATTAAATTGGACAATGCCATGGAAATAATAATGGCATTTACTGAAAGTAAAATATTGGCTTTCGTGTCAGCTATGTCACTTAATGTTAAATGATTTTTTAAGGTTACCCTAAACAGTGTATCAATACTTCTTTCAGATCTGTTTTCAGAAATTGCTTTTTGTTTCGTTTTTTTTGTAGCTTTTTTAAGTGCTTTTTTTATTGAAATTAAGTTTTCATTTTTAGGGATATTCCAGTTTAAAATGGCAAATTTCGTATAATATTTATGCTGTTTAAAAACGGCAATATTTTCCTTCATCCATTCTGTATCTGTATAAGTACCACAACCAATATTTTCAAATTCTTCCTTCAATTGTCTTGAAAGCTTGTCATAATTTTTCCCAGCCAAATGAGCGAAATCAGCATCGCAAAGAATTTTTTGAAGCAAGGTAGCAGGTGTTTCGTTTAATTTTGTGGCATTGATACAAGCTACAATCTGTTGTATTTTATTTTCATCAAAGCCTTCTTTTGTTAAAAATTCTTTGGCAATTGCAATGCTATGGTCTTCATGTTTTGCTTTGTCAACGGTATAGCCAATATCATGAAACCAACCAGAAAGCAATACAATTTCTATTTCATCATCAGATAAATTTTCTTCTTGAATGATTTCATTTATTTTAGAAACTACAAATTGGGTATGGTAAAAAGTATGGTAAACAAAGGCACTTTTTAAATTTTCATTTAAACTACTTAAAACAAAGCTTTCTGCTTTTTGAAGGATTGAATTCATAACTATTGGTTTTGTAATTGATTTTTATTTTTTAATGCTAATTGCAATTGTTCCAGTTTATTATTCCAGACTTTTAAAACTGTTTTAATCATGGTTGACTTCATAAAAGTACCTATGGTTGTTAATTCTAAAAACAAACTCACTTTTACAGCCGTTTTATGTTCATCAATTTTATGAAGTTCTATAAAGTAAGAAAAGTTTTTAGTGAACATCATATCTTTTGTGTTTTCTCCATATATAAAATCATTTGAAGATGAATCTGTGATGGTTTCAAATTTTAAATTGCCCATGTTAAGCACGCAGTTATGCTCGGCACCAATTCTGTTAACTTTATGTTCATCAAACTCCAGTTTTTTAATATCCTTATCCCATAGATGGCGGTATTTTAATTCACTTATAAAAGTGTAAACATTTTGAATATCACCGTCAATTATTTTTTCTATTTCTAGTGTAGGAATACTATTTTCAGTACCATTAACGTTGTCATTTTCAAATTCAACTTGTACCTTTTTTTGAATACTTTCAAGATTTTTATAAAAATAAGCAACGTTTAATAAATCATACATTTCACTTGATTTTACCCAAGTTTCGTCAATTTCATTTTTATACAAATTATATGTATCATCCGTAAATAAAATATATTCGCTTACGGGAATCTGATTTTTTAATAATCGATGTATTTTAATTACCTCACGGCCATAAGGTTTTATAAATGTTTTGACCTTTATAAATGTTAAATCGCCATAATGAACGAAAAATTTAAGTTCCAAATTAGTGGTTGTTCTACAAGATCCACAGTTGCAAATTCGTTTCCTTTCATAGTTTTTTGTGTGTTTATGAAACTTCTCGAGCATTGTTGTAGTTTGGTTTAAAAGCGCTTCATAACCAGGTATTTTAGAGGTAAACATAAATAAGGCATCGCCTTCAATCTCAACCAATTCCAACTCTAAAGAGTTGCTGTCTAATAACAGTTCAAGTAATTCAGAAATGATATGAATGCTGTGTTCCAATTCAGTATTATTTACAAATTTTGTAAAACCACTAATGTCCGGCATAAAATAAAGTGCTTTTTGCATAATTTCTTTTATTTTCTTGGTGAAATAAATAAGGATATATTAAACATCAAACCTCTTTTTAAGGTATTCTCAAAAATAATATCCTTTTTTGCACGGTTTGAATTCGTGACATTATAAGTTAAATTTTGTTGAAAACCAATTTCAGAAGCAGCCCAAAGCCATCCAACTAATTTTTTTTCAATTCTAGAAGAAAACTGAATAGCGGAACGATGCAAATGAATATTTGAATATTGTATTAACTCAGGTTCCAGATTGTTCAGTTTGTACGAGGCCCCATCTACTTCAACTGAATTTAACCAATTCAAACCTTGATTGTAAATGTACCTCGATTTTATAAATAATGGTAAAACGGCTTCTATTCCCCATTGATCATTAAAGTTTTTATTGATTGCTACTACAGGTAAAATTAGCGGATTACCAAATCGATAATTATAACTTACACCCAATGCGTATGAAAAATTATCATTTACTTTCCAACCCAAACCAGGTGAAATAGAAAATTTTAAATAATCTGTTAATTTTCCACTCGAATTAGTGTCATAGTCACCGTTAAAATCGGCACTGGCTCTTAAAACCCAAAACTTCGTAGATTTCGTAGGCTTAATAATGGTAACATTTGCACCAATATTTTTCAAAGCTTTATCCTCCAAACTTCTGTAAAACGGATTTGAATTCTCACTTAAATTTTCAAAATGATATTCCTCAAAAGTGTATTTTAAACCTCCCAAAATATTTAAATAGGGCTTATTTACAATAGGAATTTTTAGTTTAGCTTCTATATGACTGTTGCTCTTTATCGTATTTTTAGAATCACCAAATAACCCAGTTTTATCTTTAGTTTCAATAGAAATATTTGGCATCGTCTGATATTCAAAAGAAGCTCCTTTTCCTATAGGAATCCCTTTAAGTGCTGGAATACAATATTCATTGGATGTTGCAGCTATACTATCTGTTTGAGCCTGCAGCTGATAATTAAATACTGAAACAAATCCAACAACAATAATTTTTAGGTTTATTTTTTTCATAATAAATAGTTGAATTTCAATATGTTGGCTTTATCACCTTTTGCTTCATTTGAAATATATAAATTGCCTGTTTCATCAAAACTGATGCCTTCGGGTTGTTGAAAATATGAATAATTAAGGCTGTATATTTTTTGTAATTTTCCTTCGGAAGTAAATTCTGCTAACATTTTTCCAACTGAAGAAAGGACGTAAATATTTTTTGAAATAGGATGAATTGCAATTCCACTTGGTGAAAATGGATTTTTTAAATTGTATTTTGATGATACTATTTTCTGCGGAATAGTTAAAACAGGATTAGGGTTTAAGCGCTTATCCACCAATAAAAATTCATAAACAAACTTTGATTCATTTTTAATAGCAGAATTTTCCTTACAAGCAACTAACAATCGGTTTTTTAAAGAATCAAAAAATAACCCTTCTGTATTGTCTTTTTCAGTTAAAAACGTGTTGTGTTTTACAGTTTTAGGACTGTTCATGTAATTCTGAACTTCAAAAATAGTTCCGTCCGACCGAAGTACAAATGCGGTGCTATCTTTTATTGCAAGATCTTCATAATCACCTTTTTTGCGAAAGGGAATGGTTTGTTCAATATTTTTGGCACTTAAATCATAGATGAATAAATCTCCATCTTCGTCATTCAAACAAATTGCCCTTTGGTCTTTCAGAATAACAATTCCCGATATTTCTTTAAGTTGTTTTGGTAGTTTCCAAATCTCCGTAGGTTGACTTAAATTATAAATCTTGCAGTCATCAAAAACTGCTTTCGGTTGTTTTTGACAAGAAAAAAAAAGTAGAAAAAAAGCAAAAAATGAAATATTTAAATTCATATTTTCTTTTTATAAAATAAGATTGCAATAATAATAAACCCTACACCAGTAAGTGCTGGAGGAGCTATTTTTGCTGAAATACCAATGATAATCATTGCAATTGCTATCACAATAAGACCGATTAATAAGCTATTCTTCATTTGTAATTATTTTTAATGGTTAAACTGACTTTTAAAAATAGACGACTTAAGCTGTGTTTCCTGACACTTTTTTATCTAGAAACCAAACCCCAAACCAAACATAAAACGACCACCGTCATCAGAGCTGAAATAAGAAGTTTGAAGCGTAAATAATCCTGCTCCATTTGCAAAAATACCACCGCCTACCGAAGAATGCCATATAGAAGAATCTTCGTTTTCCAGCCACACCCGTCCATAATCAAATCCACTAAAAACTCCAAATTTTGCGGGAACCAAACCTGCATTAAATTTGAATAAATTCAACCTTAAATCGGTGTTTTGATAATAGGAGCTTTTCCCTGAAAAGCGTTCGTTTCTATAACCTCTTAAACCGTCTTTTCCACCAATACTTGATGCTTGGTAAAACTCATATTTTGAATTTGAAATTATATTTCCTTTCCAAAGCGTTGAAAGTGTCAAAATTTCATTTTTTATAATTGGATAATTTAGTTGCAAAGACGGACTTAAGTAGGCGTAATTTAGTTTGCTTTGCTCTAAATTTGTTTTCCAACCAGCAGCAAAATTAAATTCAATTCCCAATGTTGGAAACGCATTGTTGTTATTGTTCACAAAACTATAGGCTGTTTCAATTCCCATAAATTTTTTAGCTTTTAATTCTTCGGAAGAAAACAACTGTTCCGCAAAACGATTGTCATTACTATTCGGTTTTATATACTGAAAAGGAACACTGATATTCCACAAGCTACCAGTTCTTCCTTTTCTAATTAAAGATATCTTGGCATAAAATTGTTCTAGTCGAACTCTATAATATTCAATTTCCAAATCGTCTTCCAAATTAACTGTTTCATTCCCAAATCCAAAAAAGTTTTGGCTAAATGCAGGGGTGGTATATAAGGTTTCTATTCCTAAATTTAGGCCTCCTGTCGCATCTGCAAATTCACCTTTATAACTGACTTCAAAACCGTTGGTTGCTGTAAAATATTTAAGACCAATGCTGTGTTTTTGTGAAAACGGATTGTTTTCAAAGTTAAACTTCGTAAAATGGGTTAATGTTCCAATTTGTACACCTTCATCTGGATTGTACCCAATAGCAGGCAGAATTTGGCGAACATTATGTTTAAATTTATGATGGTCGAAATTGTTGATATCATAATCATCTGTCAAAGTTCGTTTTATATTTTCTCCTTCAAAAATGCTTTCTTTGCTTTTATAATCATAGATGTGAATTTTGGAAGGATTCTCAACCGTATAAGTGTCTTTATTTTGACCGCCAATGATGAGAATTTTTATAGTTGCTTTTCCAGAACCATTGATTACGAAATGGTCATTATCATCTAAGCCATAAAGCCAAATTTCTTTTGTAATTTCAGGAGAGAATATTTTTTCAAATACGATGTCTTTAATAGTTTTATCCTTTTTATTACGGATTACTTTGATACGTGTATCTCCATTTTCCAAACGTGTAATTTCAAAGTTATCATCTTTATCTGTTCCAATAATAATGGCATTTTTATTTAAGAGTGTATAATATTCCTTCGCCCAGGAAACTATGTGACTTCTTCTTTTCTTCAAATTGAATTTAATGCTTTCTACATTTTCATCTTTTAATTCCTCGGGGAAATTTGCAAATGCTTTTTCAATGGCGTCATCTGTTAATTGTTGTTCTAAAAAGGTAGCTTCCTCAATCCATTCTTTTAAACTTGATTGATTGATAAGCATCATATCTGTTTTATAAATCACCTGATTAAAGGTTTTTATATTTTTGATATCGCCGTCAAACGACTGCATTAAGCGAAGCGCAGGAACTAAGTTTGTAGTTGCTTGTGTTAAAAAGCCATCAAATTTTGGAAATGCCTGATCGCGGTCTCTTGGAATAGGAGAAAAGGAAACGGTGCCATCAGCGTTTTTAAAAGTTGCCCAACGGTACTGATCTTCGTGTCTGTCCCAATCTCCCAACCACATGTCGAATAAACGAGTTTTAATATATTGGCTGTGGTCAATTTTGTATTTCTCATCCTTCATTAAACTGTTCATCACTTCATCTGTTGAAACAATATCATCTGGATTCCCAAATGAAGCCAAATGCTTAAAATCTTTGGTTGACCGTTCTTCAAACATAAACAAATCATCGCCAATCGTTTCATTATAATGCTGTAAAGCAACTTGTTTTGGCACATAAAATATCTCGGAATTACTATGGTAAACACCAACGATATCAGATAAGTTTCCAGTAACTAATGTGGCAAAAGGATAAGCAGTTGTATAAAAATCCATTAAAAAGCGTTCGGTCACAGTATTTTCAAATTGGTCTTTCATATAATTTTCCTGAAAGGCTTTTACTTGAATAAATTGAGTGGCACTTTTTCTCAACCGTCTCATCACATATTCTTTGCCTTCTTTATCTTCCATACGCAGGGAAACAGATTGGTTTCCTCCTCCCAATTTAATGGGTGTCAATCCTCCATGAAGTGTGTCGAGATTAACAACCTTAAAGTCAAATTTTTTAAGATATAAATCCTTGTAATGATGTTCTTTTTTATTTATAGAAGCTTTATGATTAGTATATATGGATGCTTTTAAAGTTGGAGTTGAAGGAAATACAAACTTGTTTTTTGTGTTTTCTGCTTTTGAATTTGCACGAATGATTTTTGAATTTATTAATTGATTTTTAGCATTAAAAAAATAGACCTGTTGTTGAGGTTGGATATTTAAAACAGCATAACCTAAACCTGCATATCCAAAAGCAGTTGAATCATTTTCGAAATGCCTTACGGGATTTACTTTTGACCCTGAACCACTGATAATTTGAGGAATATTTTTATGAACTGCATATTGTAAATTATGCTCATGACCGGAAACTATAATTACATCTTCTTTATATTCCTGTAAAATAGTGGTTATTTTATTTGATAATTCTCTGTAAAGCAGAAAATTTAAATCGGAAGGAACTATTCCTGAAGCTCTTCTAATGATATTTATGGGAATATTTAAAATAGGCAGTCCATATTGATTAAACGCATATTTCCCACCGTGATTACCGTTACTGAATACGGGATGATGCATTGCCAAAATAATAGTTTTTCCTTGATTTTTATTAACTAACGATTTAAATTCTTCAATAAATTTAGCACGTGTTTTTATTTCACAGTTATCATTAATTTTTGGGTGTTTGTCCCAATTGGTGATATACCATTCAGAATCAACAGTAATAATTATAATATCCTTTGAAACCTCATAACTTTCTAATGGGCAACCTTTTTCTGGTAAAAAACTATTTTTTCCCAAAGCGTCATCAACCATTTTTTCTTCATCTCTTAATCCATCAACACCTGAATACCAATCGTGATTGCCAGGTATAAAAAGGACTTTTCCCTTAAATTTTTGTGCTACATTAAGTTGAGCCTGCAAGGATTCTTCTGCTTCTTTTCTATTGACAGCTGATTTTGAATCAGGCATTCCTTTTGGGTAGATATTATCTCCTAAAAAAAGCAAAACATCTTCATTTTTAGCCTCATTTATTTTTTTGCTTAAATTATTCAACGCTTCCGAAGGTTTTTCATTTTCAATGAAGCCAGCATCACCAATTAAAAAAATATTGGTTCCTAAAACATTAATTTTATCAGGAATTGAATTGTTTAATTGTGGGGAATCATAGGTTGCGCAAGAATATACTAAAAAGAATGTGAGAAAAAATAAAAATAGCTTTACAGTTTGTTTCATAAGTAAAAAGTCTGATTGTAAATGAATAGACTCTAAAAAGGAATAATCCTGACAATTGTAGGATTGTTGCCCTATTCAAACCATAAATGAATCATTATTAATTCACCTGATACAAGATGAATATTCTAAAATAGTGATTTATTTTAGCATCATTAATCTTTTTTTTTCAATACGTCCAAAAATGAATTTAGGGCTTTCCAATATTCTTCGTTATCTGAATTGTCCTTCCACAATGCTTTAGAACCGTGTTTCCCTTTTTCTACAGGAATAAATTGAATTTGATTTTTATTTTCTTCAATTTTTGACAATAAATCAGTTAATTCTGGAGCTTCTTCACTGGATGAGGTGGCGAACATTGGTTTGCTAAATCCATCTAATTTATTTTTTAATGAGCCTTTTTGTTCGGCAAAATAGTCTCCCGGACTAAATGCAATAACTGCTTTTATTTTATCATTGGAACTGGCAAAATAAAGGGATAAGGTTGATGAATAGGAGCTTCCCCAAAGTATTATTTTCTGATTGTATTTACGATAAGCGAAATTAATAGCCGCTTCAATATCTTGCTCTGCATCTAAGTAAGTAGTTGGTTTTCCAAGTTTTTCAGCTTCCACAAAAGTTTCATTTTCTTTATCAAATAAAGTGCCACCTGAACGTTGATCGATGGCAATTAAATTGAAACCTTTTTTATATAATTCAACGGCAATTTCATCATATTCAGCCTTGTTATATCGGGCTTGATGGCATAATAAAATGACAGGAAAATTATTATTTTGATGAAATAAATTTGCGGAGATCTTCAATCCATCCAAAGAAGAAAAACTAATTTTTTCCGGCTTTATTTCTTGACCAAAAGCGGTTGATGAAGAAAAGATTAACATATATAAAATCGATATTGACAATAATTTTTTCATAATTTAAATTTAATTTAAATTTGCGAGAATGTTCTCCATTTTTGAACGATTTTTATAATCGGGATCAAAATGGCGCCATTTCACTTTCATTTCTTTTGAAATAATAAAAGTAGCCGGAATTGGCAATTGCTCGGTGTCATCACTATGGCTTTCTTTTAACTTAGCACCCAAAACCGTATTGTACATAACACGCATCATTTTATTCGGAAGAAATAGCACATCAAATGCTTTGGCTATCTTATAATCTTCATCATATAAGATTGTAAATTCAGCACCGGTTTTTTCGATGGTGCTTTTTATAAATTCTGATTTTTCAGGAGTGACAACTACAACAGAAGCGCCTTTATCATAAATTTGATAAAATTGTTCCTGTAACGCTTTTAAATGTTTATTACAAAACGGACACCATTGTCCGCGTATAAAAATTAACACTACATTTCCATTTTTTATTAAGTTACTTAAAGTGTGTGTTTTATCAAAAATATCTTTTGATGAAAAATCAGTCACTGACTCACCAACTTCTAAGCCTTTTGCTTGTTTTACGGATTTGAAATTTTTATTTGAGCTCATAATTTTATTTTTAGATGTTTAAATTAAATTGACTTTTCTTCTTTTCCAAAACATATTAATAAGTTGTATTACCACTAATCCCGAAAATAACAATGTAAAAATATTGTTTAGGTAATTGCCAATTAATGCCTTTTTATCGATTAAAAAATAGTTCCCGGTTTGAGCAAAAAGCATCATCCCCACAAAAGTTCCTATAAGAGCACCCATAATAAAAATATTATTTTGACCGGTCTTGGTTTTTATTTTTTCTGTTCTAAACAAGTAAAGATACATGCCCGACCAATAAGGCCATTGCATAAAATTTAAGCTATTTAGCACCAATCCTAAAACAAATGGAAATTGAATCAACTGCAATTGCGAGATACTAAAATTTTTCTCATTTCCAATATTGAAATAAAAGTAAAAGGCAATGCCTGAAAAGAAAACAATCGTAAAAATGTCAATAAACAATAATATTTTTTTTTGTTCAACCAACCATTTTGCGGAAAAAGCGGTTATTTTTAATACAAAAAATTCAACAAACACAATCCCAAAAATAAAGAAAGTAGTCGCCCAATTTCCCTTTTCCAACAGTAGTTGCAAACCTATTACATTGAGATAGCCCAATGGTAAAGTTCCCAATAGGCTGATGAAAAAACCTAAAGCAAAAGTGCTTTTTATAAATGAAAATTTGGCAATACGATTCATTTAGGCGATTGATTTTAGGTGATTTGTTAATGTCTTATTATCTAATACCATTTGTCTGCATCCTTCGATATTTAAATAGGCATATCCTTTTTGATGATTAAATGTGCTTATTTTATATAAAATATTATAATGTTTTATGATTTCTTTCCAAGCGAAAAAGATAGAATGCTTAGGATCGTACATATGTGTTGGTTCACTTCCAGCGCCATTAAGTTCTATAATATAAAAGTTTTTCCCCTTTTCTAAATCTTCTCTTGATTGAAACATAATATCCAATCTTCCAAAATAGAAATCTGGAATTTGAGAACAAATAGTGTTGAAAATTTCTGTTAATTCATCGGTTACCCAATCACTAACATCTGTGAATTTGCAGCCACGTACGTGGTTTCCAAAAGGCACTAAATTTCGCTCTTCATCCTTATGTAAAACTTCGTTAAGTATGTTTCCAAACTCACTTCTCAATACATCAAGCTGTAATGCAAACCTTGGGTTTTGGGTAATAAGTTCTTCTATAGAATGTTTACCGTCACCTTTTACGATTAGGAAATCTTTATATACAATTCCCGTAATTTTTCCTTTGGCTTCATCTGGCATTCTGTAATAAAACAGTCCTATTTCTAAAGGAAATTGAGCAAATTCCTGTATTAAAAAATTATAATTTGCTTTTTTTAAATATAATTTTAATTCTTCAACGGTTTCAATTTTTGCTACCCGAAGACCTTGTAAACCTATGTCGGGTTTTATGATAAATGGAAATTGTATATTGGAATTATGAATTGTATTCCTCATGTTTTCAAAGGTCACATTTTCTTCAAAAAAGAGTGTTTCCGGAATGTATTTTTTTGGAATTAAATCATAGATTTCTTTTTTACTTTCCATTGCAAATCCGCCATTTTTAATTCCAGGATTACCGGCATTAAAAAAACCTAATGACCTTGCTTTTATACTTAAAAAAATCCAGTAAAAGTAAATGGGAAAATAGACCACATTTGTGTTCCAATATTCCCAATGAAGGATTTTATGAATGGTGTTATTAAATTTTCTCAAAATTTTATATTTTCAAATATTTCAGTATTTTCAACATCAACATACTTCATTTTTATCGAATTATTTTGAATGGAAATTTGAGTTACACTCACCGTTTTCAACCCATTGTTTCGATTAATTATCAAGCCATAATCTTTATTTTTAGATTGCGTTTTTTGATGAAAATTTAATATTTTATTTTCGTTTATAACATGTGTTTCATTGATAAAGTTATAAAACCACTGTCTTTTAATTTCAGTTTGTTCTCTTGAATATAATGTTGCCGATGACCAAATATGATTTTCCGTAGGATTAAGGTTGCAGATATGTTTTTGTTCTTCGTCCCATTTCATTTCGACCAAATTATTTTCGAAAAAATAAATTAAAGTAAAAGGTTCAATACCTTCCAGATTCATATTTTTATAAAATTTTAAAGGATTTTCTGCTTTAATGACATCCAAAAGTACAACACCTCTGCTTTTAGCATACGTTGTTTTTTTACGGTGATTTTCAAAAGCACCATTTAAAAGAATAATCACTGTTCCATCTTCCTTGGCTACAAACCAAGTGCCACCAGCTTTTTTGTCTTTTGGAAAAAGAAGTTTGGTTCCATCAAATTGGTGTATTTTTGGTGAAAGTGTTGGACGGTTTGTTCTCTCATCCCTGTTGGAAGTTAATACAACCCGATCTTTTAACGGAAAGAATGTTACTGTGCACATACTTTTTTATATCGTATTGTGGCCGGAGCAATTCCAAAATCACTATCAATAAAATGTGTTCTCTCTAGTTCAATTAATCCCACTTTAATTAATGCCTGATGATGAATGCTATGCTCTAAACAATAGGCCAATTCTCTATTTAGGGTTGTTTGAATTTGTATTTTGTTTCCTTTGTCTGCACAAAAATTTCCTTCTAAAATTAATTGTTTATCGATAAAGTTACGTGTTAAGTTTGCGCAAATTTCATCAATAATTTGAATTGCAACAACGCTGTTTGTTTCTATCTCCAAATTTCTTTTTCTATTGTCATAATTGATAATATTTGAATTTCCCGGATTAAAAACACTTTGGTAAAATTCAAGAATATGTCTAATATGTTGTCCAATTGTGGCTTTAGACAGTAGTTTTGAAGCGTACACATATTCTTCATTTGACAATTTTAGTATCAATTTTTTTATTTCTTCCAGATTTTGCTTGCAATATGTTTTCATAGATGCTTTCGTTTAATATTTGTATCCGGTGCCTCCGTCTTCTTCAATTGAAACACCAAGAGCCAACACCATGCGGTTTACAAAATTAAAATAAGACACCACCAAGGTTGCATCTAAAATCGCCGCATCAGATAATCCAGCTTTTTTCAGATTTTCAATAATTCGAGGCTCATTTAATTCACTTGGATTTAGTGTTAAATTTTCAGCAAATAAACAAAGCGAAATTGCTCTTTCATTTAAATCCACTTCAAAATAATTTTTGCACAATTTTTCTATTTTTTCATCATCTTTCCAATAGTTATTCAATGCATTTGAATGATGAATCTGGCAATAAAAACATTGATTAGAAACCGAAGTAACCACTGCCATCATTTCCCTTTCTGCTCTGGAAAGCTCCGATTTGGAGAACATAATTTCCATATATAAATCCATGTGCTTTACAATACTTTCAGGACGCAAACTTTGAATTTTATGAACCTCGGCAAGCTGACCTCTTTTTTTCACCAAATCATCATAGATTTCTTTTAACCTGCCTGTGGCTTCTGACTGCTGTATTACTTTAATTCTAGTCATTCGATTTCAATTTTGGAAACATATAATCTTTCGTTTCTATATTTTAACTGATAGAATAGACTCATGTATTTAGTTTTCCTGACATCAGGTGTGCTTTTTTATGGAGGAAAATCTTTCATTTAAATAAATAGATTTTGTTATAGCTAAATCAGGATTACCTTATGATGATAAATTTGTATCTGAATCAATGTAAAAAGACTTGTTTTTTAACTCAGTTCTTTGTTACCCATTGGCTTTATTTCGTTCAGCTTGGTTTTCAGTCTTGGCTTTTTAACAACAGTTTTCTTTCTGCTGAATTGAAGGACATTTTACTGAACCAAAACTACAATAAACACAACAATCGCCTTCGTTTGGACGCAATACTTTTTTGCAATTTTCACATTCATAAAAAAATTGACAAGCATCCGTTGGCATTTTCTCTACTTTTTTATGTCCGCAGTTTGGACAAGTGATTTCTGATTTTAATATGGTTTCCATACATTTTTTTTTTGATTAAAGCATATGTGGTATGTCCGAAGCCAACGTTGGGTATGAAAATACCATTGTCCTAATATCATTAACCTTCATCTTTGTTTTTATAGCCATCGCAAAAAAATTTATGGTTTCTTCTGTATGTGGTCCGATTAAATGTGCTCCCAAAATTGTTTGAGTATCTTCGTCAATTATAGTTTTGAATGCATATTCCTCTACGTTCAAGCGTTTAGCATTGAACCAACCGCCAACCTCTTTATAATTTACCCGAATATTGTAATTACGCTCTTTCGCTTCAGATTCAGTATAACCTACAGAAGCCAGAGTTGGCAAAGTAAAAACTACCGTTGGCATTGGTGGATAATTTATTTTTTTATGATTGCTTTTGATAATATTTGACGCAACCGTGTGACCTTCCAAAACTGCAATTGGCGTTAAAGGTAAACCTTCTGAATCTGCTGCATCGCCTGCCGAATAGACTATTGGGTTTGTAGTACTTTGAAGATAATTGTTAACAGTCACACCTTTTTGTGTGAATGCTATGTTGGCCTTGTCTAAATTTAAGTCAAAAATCGCAGGTGGCCGGCCAGCAGAATTAAAAACAGCTTCTGCTTCAAAATATTCTGTTTTATCTTGAGATTTACCTAATACTCGATAATGGCTAACCACTTTTTCAATAGCCGTCACTTCCGTTTCAAGAATGAGTTTTATTCCTAATTTATTTGTAGCTGAAACTAGATGTTTTACGATGTCCTTTTCAAAATTTTCTAAAGGACTTTTTCCACGATGTACAATGGTTACTTTTGCTCCACATCTGGCTGCTATATGTGCAAACTCAAAAGCAATATATCCACCACCGATGAACAATAAAGATTTGGGCAATTCTTCTAAATTCAAGAAATCAGTACTTGATTTGGCAAAATGACCACCTTCAAATTCTAAAACCCTTGGCTTGGAACCCGATGCGATAACAATTTTTTTAGCCTTTATTTTGTTATTTCCAACCTCTAAAGTATTTTGTGATAGAAATTTAGCTGAATTATGAAATGTATCTATTCCGTTTTTTTTATATCCTTTTTCAATTTTTGGTGGCATTTCATCCACGAAGGATTGTTTGAAAGACATTATATCTTTCCAATTGACGTTAGGTATGGTATCAATACCGTTACCTTTAAGTCTTTTGGCAAAATCTCTAACTTCCGTAGCGCCAATAATAACTTTCTTCGGGTCGCAGCCTCTCAATGCACAAGTTCCACCGTATGGTAATTCATCTGTAATCCCAACTTTTAGTCCTTTTGAGGCACATTTATTGGCGATGGTCATTCCTGCCATTCCCGAACCAATAATAAAAACATCATATTCTTTCATACTAATTGAATTGTTTTTTGTCGGTTACTTTATAGCCTGTTGAATTTATTGCTTTCTCAATTTCCGTTTCATTGGTTTTGGTTCTGTCAAATTCAATGATTGCGTTCCCATTTTCGTATGACGCTTTTGAGTTTACAATTCCGTTCAATTTATTTACTTTGTGTTTAACGTGTTCTTCACAACTAGGACAAGTCATTCCACTAACATTAAATGTTAATTCTTGGATATTGTCAGAAGAAACTACAGCAACTTTTTTGTTTGTTTTTGGATAGAAAATTTGTCCATAATATGGAAAAGCCATCATCAAAAAAGCAAACACAGTTACAATTCCTAAAAACTTTTTAGTTTGCATAAATGGTGGTTTTTCATCTTCTTCACACGCACATTCAATTTCTTCTTTTGTACGAGGTTTTAATTTTTGATACCACGCAAAGGCTAATACAAGAATTGTAATTCCTATTAAATAAGGTCTAAAAAGTTCCATCCAAGAAAAGGAAGATGCTATACTTGTGGTGCCTGCAAATAAAGCTAAAACCGGAGTGATGCAACATAACGAGGCTGCTACTGCTGAAAGTATTCCTACTTTTGCAAACGTATTTGCTTTTGTACTCATACCAATGCTGTTTTAGAATTTTGATTAATGATGTGTTTAAAAAATGGTTGCAATAGATTTAATTGTTCTGGTATAATTGAGTAGAAAATAGTTTGTCCAGAACGTCTGGCTATAATTACTCCGCCATCTTTCATTTTTCGAAGATGTTGAGAAATAGCAGGAATACTCATACCCAAAATGTCTGCAAGGTCGCAGGGACAAAGTTCATTTTCCTCTTCAAGAAGGAACATAATTTTAAGTCTTACTTCGTTTCCCGCCAATGCCAACAAACTACTTAATTGGTTAAACGATTTTGCGTTTGAATGTAACTTTTTCCTGCATTCATTTATTTGAGTTTGGTCGGCAAATACTCTAATACACGATTGATTGTTTTCCATTATTTTCTAATTTTAGAATTTAATTACTCCACAAACATATTATTATTTTCTTATTTAAGCAATTACTTAAATTAAATTTAACAAATATTTAAATATTTCCAAGGTAAATTTTAGCTATTTGGGTTTTTAAAGCGTTGGCTTTTGTGTCGGAAAAATCAAAAGTGCTAAAATGTGGGTTATAGATAAAAACTAAAAACTCTAAAAAAATAAAAGCTTAAATAAAGTAGGGCGATTGCGCTCAATATTTGAATACTTTTTCTTAACCAAGATATCACCTATAAAACTATGTGCAGCCATACAATATTCACAATTATTTTCATAGGCAACTGATAAAAACACGACTTCTTGTTCCACTGAGTTAAATCCGGAGTTTGCTCTAAAACTATTGTAAGAATAGATGTAAGCATCCAATAATGCTGGATTATTCCCCATACTTTTATACATATTGGGTACAAACCCTAATGCTTTTTGAGTTTTGTCAAAAATTTCTTGTGATACTGGAGAAACTGAATTGTTCTCTCATTTTAAATGTGTCATGTGTTGCGTTGTTTTTTATATAGTACATAGGGTAAAATTAGCATTCAATGGGGTACTAATTGAATTCGCACTAATTTTACCCTACGAATTTATGGTGTTGAAAAATTAATAGTTTGCTTCAACAGTTACTTCTACTGTTTTTGCAATATTTGTTGAAGGTTTTCCTTTTTTAAAAGCTATTTTATAATCGGCAAGCGTAACATTCAGTTTTGAATTTAAAGCTACATTTCCTCCTTTTACTATAATTGTTGCTTTTTCTTTAACGGCGTTTGTAACTCCGTTAATGGTTAAATCACCTGAAACATCAACAATATAAGAACCGTCTTTTCCAAAATTAACCTTTGACAGGTCTGCAATTTTTCCTATTAATTTTGCTTTCGGATTTGTTTTGGTATCTAAAAACTTTTTACTGTTAAAATGTTCCTGCATCAATGCTTTTTCAAATTCAAAACTTTGCATGGGTACTGAGAAAACAATGTCACCTGTACTTGTGTCTATTGTACCCGTTTTGTAATTGTTGGCTTCAATGTCTTCAGCAGGGGTTGAAGAAAAGAATTTGAAATGTGTTTTTGAACTTACTAATTTTTGCGCAGAAGCTGTAAATGATGTCAGTGAAATTGCTACTACTGCTACTATTGAAAGAATTGTTTTTTTCATGTTTTTAATTTTAATTATTATTATTTATTTATTTGACACGATGTCACTTTTTTCTATGATTACGTTTTCATACATTCCTAAATCTTCATCGTAAGAAGCACCGGAGCGAATAACTCCTTTTATGGTAATTTGGTCACCTACTTTTACCGTTGAAGTATTTAAATTGGTTTCGGAAGTAAAGGTGCAACTTACACCAGCTTTGTCATCTGGAGATTGCAAAAGGAGTACTTTTTGATTGTTGAAATCTTCAGAAATTTTAGCAATCATTCCCGTTATTTCCAACACTTTAGAATTGCCTTCTTCATCTAAATATTTATCATTCGCTTTTTGAGCGTCTGTTAAATATTCGTTTACAATTTGACTCGCTTCATAGCTGTAGTCTGTTTTGGTATTTTGAACATCTCTTGCCGGTTTATTGAACATATAAAATCCAATACTTCCAGCAATTAAAATACTTCCTCCAATGATGATGAGCGCTATTTTTAAAATTTTATTTTTTGTTGCCATCTTTCAGTTTGTTTATATTTTGTTTAACTGAATAAATAGACTTTGGCATTTCCGGTTCCTGACAAAAAATATAAATTTTTATTAGTTTATGTGTTAATCACCTTGTTTAAAGTATCTTACACTGAACAAAATAAAATTAATATTGTATAGGGTACCACTGAATTAAATCAAATTATCAGTTTGAAGCTGATTTTTGACTTTCTTGATAAAGAGGATGACTGTTCAAAATCTCAACAATAGTAGATGGATTCATATATCTTTCGCTTTTTGTATCAGCGGTTAAATTGACAGCCCCAAGCCAATTTACGCGGTCAAGGTTTTCACGAACATTGATACTCCAATCTAAAAGTTGATATCCTAAACCGTGATTGATACAATTAAGATCGGTGTTGTACTCAAATTGATTTACCTTTTTTTTGGAAAAAATTTCAATCCAAACTATGTTCCACATTTTGCCAAAACCGTTGTTCAAATAACTGGAAACGTGACTTAATTCGTGCCCTAGAACGCCAATTTGTGCATTGTAGTTTAGGTTTTTAAAAATAATAGCATCCAAATATGAAGTGCTTTTAGTACTTATGGTTATTATATAAGTTCTCTTTTCCGCATTTTTAAAAATACCCATTAAATTAGGCCTGGTAGTTAAGGGGGTTATTCTGTTCTTTATTCTGAATTTTATGTTGATGTTTTTTAGTTCGGGGAAATAAGAAAGTGCTATCAAAACTTGATCTTCAAATTCTTCAGGTATGCTTTTAAAGTTTCCAAACTCCGATTTCAAATACAACCTATTTTCAGCAGTTATTCCATCCTCATGAAACGTTTTGACAATTTCCTGAGCGTTAGATATATTTGAGAATAGAAAAAAAATTATAAATAGCTTAACTGATTTAATAAGTGTTGACTTCATTGATTCTCTCTGTTTTCTAATTTCAATATGGCTATTTGGTTTTTTAATTTGAAACTGTAGGATATTTTTTCGATTCCCAATCCTTAATTCCATACTGTAGGTTGTACACATTTTTATAACCGTTTTCTATCAATATTTCGGAGGCTTTATTGCTCCTGTAACCTGTTTTACAATACACATAAATTGGTTTGTCTTTCGGCAATAAAAGAAGATTATCTTTAAAACTGAAGGCGTAATAATTTAACTGACTGGCACCTTCTATGTGTTCATTTTCAAACTCATAAAGTGTACGCACATCCAACAAAACACCATTATGAGTTGCTATTAATTTTTTAAATTCTGCGGAGTTTACGTTTTTTATTGTTGCTTGCTGTGCATTGACAAAAAATACAGTAAGTAATGAAACTAATATAGAAAAAAGATTTTTCATAATTTATATACAATTGCTAAGTACATGACAAAAAGCAAAACAGATTGTTTTCCAAAGACTTGAATCCTGTTAAAAGAAATTTAGATAGGTAGTCCAGCCCATATTTGAAAACGCTGACGGCTCTTCTGCCATGTTTTTTTA
>JAENXD010000040.1 GCA_016649745.1 Flavobacteriaceae bacterium
AAAAGAAGAAGAGTATAATTAAATTAAATTTTAACCGATAGGATTTTGTAAGATTATCGAAGGATTAGCCTTAATTCATAATCCCTATCATCTAATAATTAAAAATGGCAAGATATACAGGACCAAAAACTAAAATTGCCCGTAAATTCGGTGAAGCAATTTTTGGAGAGGACAAATCTTTTGAAAAAAGAAATTTCCCTCCAGGACAACACGGCGCTAACCGTCGCAGAGGAAAAAAATCTGAATATTCTATTCAGTTGGCTGAAAAGCAAAAAGCAAAATATACTTACGGTATTTTGGAAAGACAATTCTCTAACTTGTTTAAAAAAGCATCAAGCAGTAAAGGTATTACTGGTGAGATCTTATTGCAACTTTGCGAAAGCCGTTTAGACAACGTAGTTTACAGAATGGGTGTTGCTCCTTCCAGAAGCGCAGCACGCCAATTGGTGTCTCACCGTCATATCACCGTAAATGGAGAGTTGGTTAACATACCTTCTTATTCATTAAATGCCGGCGATATTGTTGCTGTAAGAGAAAAATCAAAATCATTGTTGGCCATTGAAAATTCTTTGGCTAACAGAAGTGATGTTTACGAATGGATTTCTTGGAATTCAGAAACCAAACAAGGTAATTTTGTAAGTATTCCTGAAAGAATACAAATTCCGGAAAATATCAATGAACAATTAATCGTAGAGTTATACTCTAAATAATTTTAAAGATACCAATTCAATTATGGCAATTTTAAATTTTCAGAAGCCCGATAAAGTAATTATGATTGATTCTACCGATTTTAACGGCAGATTCGAATTCAGACCGTTAGAACAAGGATTTGGTTTAACAGTTGGTAATGCTTTAAGAAGAGTGTTGTTGTCTTCATTAGAGGGTTTTGCAATAACCTCACTTCGTATTGAAGGTATTGAACATGAATTTTCAACAATTAAAGGTGTTGTTGAAGATGTAACAGAAATCATTTTGAACTTAAAACAAGTTCGTTTTAAGAAACAAATTGAAGATTCTGATAGAGAAACAGTAAACATTTCAATTTCTAAGCACGAGCAGTTAACTGCCGGTGACTTACAAAAATACATTTCTGGTTTTCAAGTATTAAATCATGATTTGGTTATTTGTAATATGGAGAAATCAGTTACTTTAGATTTTGAAATCACCATTGAAAAAGGAAGAGGGTTTGTACCTGCGGAAGACAATAAAAAATCTGGCGTTGCTTTGGGAACCATTTTTACAGATTCAATTTTTACACCTATTAAAAATGTAAAGTATACTGTTGAAGATTTTCGTGTTGAGCAAAAAACGGATTATGAAAAGTTAGTTTTTGATATTACTACTGACGGTTCAATTTCTCCTAAAGATGCTTTAACAGAAGCTGCAAAAATATTGATTCACCATTTTATGTTATTCTCTGATGAGCGTATTACTTTAGAAGCTGATGAAATAGCACAAACTGAAACTTATGATGAAGAATCTTTACATATGCGTCAGTTGCTAAAAACAAAATTAGTGGATATGGATTTATCCGTAAGAGCACTAAATTGTTTAAAAGCTGCAGAAGTTGATACCTTGGGAGACTTGGTATCATTTAACAAAAATGATTTGATGAAGTTCCGTAATTTTGGAAAAAAATCTTTAACCGAATTAGATGAATTAGTTCATATAAAAGGTTTAAGTTTTGGGATGGATTTAAGCAAATACAAATTAGATAAAGATTAATTTAAAACTTAGGTTTTAATTAAGATAACATAAGAGATGAGACACGGAAAGAAATTTAATCACTTAGGAAGGAAAACAGCACATAGAAAGTCTATGTTTGCTAATATGGCTTGTTCTTTAATAGAACACAAACGTATAAATACCACTGTAGCAAAAGCAAAAGCTTTACGCCAATTTATAGAGCCTTTAATTACAAAATCTAAAGTAGACACTACACACAATCGTAGAGTTGTGTTTAGTTATTTGAGAAATAAATTCATGGTTACAGAGTTGTTTAAAGAAGTTTCTGTAAAAGTGGCTGATAGACCGGGAGGATATGTTCGTATCATTAAATTAGGAAATCGTCAAGGTGATAATGCGCCTATGGCAATGATTGAATTGGTTGATTACAATACAACATACAATCCGAACAATAAAGCTAAAAAGAAAACCACTCGAAGAGGTAAAACTAAAAAAGTGGAAGAAACTATTGAAACAAAAGTTGACAGTAAAGAAACAAATTAATGATAAGGCATTGATCATATTAAAAGGATAAATTATTTATAGTTTATCCTTTTTTTTATATTTAAATTTGACCCGACTAATAAAAGGTAACTACAACGAATGAAATACACACAACGAAAAAAAGCGATTTTACTTTTAGCTGATGGAACAATTTTCGAAGGAAAATTAATAGGACGTGAGGGTACGGCATATGGAGAAATCTGCTACAATACTGGAATGACAGGGTATCAGGAAATTTTTACAGACCCTTCTTATTTTGGTCAGTTAATGCTGGCTACAAATGCACATATTGGAAATTACGGTATAAATGTGGATGAAATTGAATCAGAATCAATAAAAATAGCAGGGTTAATTTGTAAGAATTTCAGTTTTAATTATTCAAGAGTAAATGCACAAGATTCCTTGGAGAATTATTTTGATAAGCAAAATTTAATGGCCATTTCTGATATTGATACCAGAGCAGTTGTGAGATATATTAGAGATAAAGGCGCAATGAATGCCATTATTTCTACTGAAACTGATATTGACGCGTTAAAAGAAAAATTAAAAGCAGTTCCTGATATGAAGGGATTGGAATTGGCTTCAAAAGTTTCCGCAAAAGAATCCTACTATTTTGGAGACGAAAAAGCAACCTTTAGAATTTCAGCGCTGGATTTGGGAATTAAAAAGAATATTTTAAGAAATTTGGCAAAAAGGGATTGCTATATAAAAGTATTTCCTTTTAATGCGACTTTTGATGAAATGAATTCCTTCAATCCCGACGGGTTTTTCCTTTCAAACGGCCCTGGAGATCCTGAACCTTTAGTAGAAGCGCAGCAAGTAGCAAAAGAAATTATAACTCGAAATTTACCGTTATTCGGTATTTGTTTGGGACATCAGGTTATTGCATTGACAAATGGAATTGCTACCTACAAAATGCATAATGGACATCGCGGCATCAATCATCCTGTAAAAAATTTAATTTCCGGAAAAGGTGAAATTACTTCGCAAAACCATGGTTTTGTGGTGAATAAAGAAGAAGTTGAAAAGCATCCCGATTTTGAAATTACGCATGTTCATTTAAATGATGATACATTGGCAGGAATGCGAATGAAAAATAAAAATTGCTTTTCAGTGCAATACCATCCTGAAGCAAGTCCGGGACCACACGATTCATCTTATTTATTTGATCAGTTTATTGAAAACATAAAAGCATCAAAAAAATAAATTTAAAAAGCAGTTATCCAAAGAGTTAATAGCTTCTTTTAAATTATACAAAACGAAAACGTTATCGTATAAATCAGGTTGATTTAAATCAAATTTGACCTGAAAATTGTAACTTGCAGTAATAAAAAATAATTTTAAAATTAAATAAAATGAGTATAATTTTAGGTGTTCATGCACGTCAAATATTTGATTCACGAGGAAACCCAACTGTAGAAGTTGATGTAATAACTGAAAATGGAATTTTAGGAAGGGCAGCAGTACCTTCTGGTGCTTCAACCGGCGAGCATGAAGCAATGGAATTGCGTGATGGCGGTAAAGATTATATGGGAAAAGGCGTTCTAATAGCTGTGAAAAATGTAAATGAAATTTTAGCTGAAGAAATTATTGGCATGTCGGTTTTTGAACAAAACCTGATAGATGCTACAATGATTAAGTTAGATGGTACTAAAAATAAATCAAAATTAGGTGCAAACGCCATTTTGGGTGTTTCATTGGCTGTCGCAAAAGCAGCTGCAAACGAATTGGGAATGCCATTATATCGTTATGTTGGAGGCGTAAGCGCAAACACCTTGCCAGTCCCTATGATGAACATTATAAATGGTGGCTCACATTCCGATGCCCCAATAGCATTTCAGGAATTTATGATTATGCCTGTTAAGGCAAAAAACTTTACTGAGGCCATTAAAATGGGAACTGAAATATTCCACAATCTTAAAAAACTACTTCACGACCGAGGTTTAAGCACCGCAGTTGGTGATGAAGGTGGTTTTGCACCAACTTTTAACGGAACGGAAGATGCTATTGAAACGATTTTGAAAGCAATTTCAAATGCAGGATACAAACCGGGAGAAGAAGTTAAATTGGCTTTGGATTGTGCAGCAGCAGAGTTTTATGTAAATGGAAAATATGACTACACAAAGTTTGAAGGAGATAAGGGAATTATAAGAACTTCTGAACAACAAGCGGATTACTTGGCGGAATTGGCTTCAAAATATCCAATAATCTCTATTGAAGACGGTATGGATGAAAATGACTGGGAAGGTTGGAAATATTTAACCGATAAGATTGGTGATAAAGTTCAATTGGTTGGTGATGATTTATTTGTTACCAATGTGGAAAGATTGTCAAGAGGTATTGAAAATGGAATTGCCAACTCAATTTTAATAAAAGTAAATCAAATAGGTACTTTAACTGAAACTATTGCTGCCGTAAATATGGCGCAAAATGCAGGTTATACTTGCGTAATGTCTCACCGTTCTGGAGAAACTGAAGACAATACCATTGCAGATTTGGCAGTCGCTTTGAATACTGGTCAAATTAAAACAGGATCAGCATCTCGTTCAGACAGGATGGCGAAATACAACCAATTGCTAAGAATTGAAGAAGAACTTGGAAGTACTGCTTATTATCCTCAAGAAAAAGCATTTAAGATTTAAGAATTTTTATTTTTACAAAAAATGTCGAGAATTCTCTCGGCATTTTTTTTGCTGTGTAACATTGTATACTTATTGGACAATAATGTATATGTATTAAGCAAAACATTGACTTAAATCATATTAATTTCCTATAAAATTCATTAAATTCGTGAGAATTAATAACAAATAATTTAATAACATTAATATATCTACATAAGCGATGTCAAATAAAGCGATTTTAGAAGTAAACGGTAAAAAATATGAGTTTCCTGTTTTAATAGGAACTGAAAATGAAATGGCAATGGATATTTCAACATTAAGGCCTGCAACCGGGGGGTTAATTACCTTAGATTCAGGGTTTAAGAATACAGGTTCTTGCGCCAGTAAAATAACTTTTTTAGATGGTGAAAAAGGAATTTTAAGACATAGAGGTTATGCCATTGAGGATTTAACAAAAAAAGCCCATTTTTTAGAGGTAGCTTTTCTAATCATATTTGGAGAATTACCTACAAAACAAGAGTTAAATAAATTTGAGGCTGATGTTAAAAATCAGTCGATGGTTAATGAGGAAATGATGAACATTGTTGAAGGTTTTCCTAAATCGGCTCACCCCATGGGGATGTTGTCAGCTTTAACAAGTGCTTTAACAGCTTTTAATCCGGGTGTTGTTAATATTAACTCGAAAGAGGATACTTATAATGCCATAGTAAAACTATTAGGAAAGTTTCCGGTATTGGCAACTTGGGCTCATAGAAGGAATAACGGATTGCCGTTAAACTATTCAGATAATTCTGTAGACTACATTTCAAATATTATGCAACTGATGTTTAAAATACCTACAGAACAATATAAAATTAATCCAATTGCGGTTAAAGCTCTTGATGAATTGTTGATTTTGCATGAAGATCATGAACAAAATTGTTCAACATCAACTGTTCGTATGGTTGGCTCCTCAGGAGCAGGGTTATTTGCGTCGGTTTCTGCTGGAGTTTCTGCATTGTGGGGACATCTTCACGGTGGTGCAAATCAGGCCGTATTGGAAATGTTGGAAGAAATTGAAAAAGATGGAGGAGATGTTGAGAAGTTTATCAACAGAGCAAAAGATAAAGATGATTCTTTCCGCTTAATGGGATTTGGTCATAGAGTTTACAAAAATTTTGACCCAAGAGCAAGAATTATCAAAAAAGCAGCTGATGAATTATTTGCAGATCTTAATTTGACTGATCCTGTATTAAAAATTGCGAAACACTTAGAAGAAGTGGCTTTAAAAGACGAATATTTTGCAGAACGTAAATTATACCCTAACGTAGATTTTTATTCAGGAATCATTTACAGAGCCTTAGGGATTCCGGTTGCAATGTTTACTGTTATGTTTGCTGTTGGGCGATTACCAGGTTGGATTGCACAATGGAAGGAAATGCGTGAAAATAATGAACCGATTGGTCGTCCACGTCAATTATATGTTGGAGAGCCATTACGTCCGTTTAAATCAATTGAAGAAAGATAACAGCATTTTTTTAAATATATTATAAAACCTCATATTAAGTTATGGGGTTTCTTTATTTTTACAACAAAAATTAATATAAATGATAAAATTGAATGTTCTTGATGAGATCTCTCGACTTAGAGCTGTGGTTTTGGGCACTGCAATCTGCAATGGCCCCATACCAAAATTAGAGGAGGCGTATGATCCTAAATCATTGGAACATATCAAAGCCGGAACCTATCCTATTGAAAAAGATATGGTGATTGAAATGGAAGCTTTTAATAAGGTATTTGAAAAATACAATGTAAAAGTTTACAAACCAAAAGTGATTGAGAATTACAATCAAATATTTACCAGAGACATTGCTTTTGTGATTGAAGATAAATTGATTATATCAAACATTTTACCAGATCGCGAAAAGGAAATTGAAGCTATTCAGGATGTTCTTGATCAAATTAATCCCAACAATATTATTACAGCCACAGATGACGTTCATTTTGAAGGCGGTGATGTAATGCTATGGAACAATCATATTTTTATTGGCACTTATAAAGGTGATGACTATAAAGATTATATCACGGCCAGAACCAATATGAAAGGGGTTAATTTTATCAAAAATTTATTTCCGAATAAAATAGTAAAAGAGTTTGATTTGGTTAAATCTAATACCATTGCCAAAGAAAATGCGCTTCATTTAGATTGTTGTTTTCAGCCAGTGGGTAAAAATAAAGCCATCATTCTTAAAGAAGGGTTTAGGGATGAAAACGATTATAATTATTTGGTAAATTTATTTGGAAAAGAAAATATGTTTCATATTACAAAAGATGAAATGTATCAAATGTTTTCTAATGTATTTTCTATTTCGGAGGATGTGGTGGTTTCAGAAAAAAACTTTACAAGGCTTAACAATTGGTTAAGAGAACAAGGTTTTACTGTTGAGGAAATCCCATACGCGGAAATATCAAAGCAAGAAGGTTTATTAAGATGTTCAACATTACCATTAATAAGAGATTAATTTTATGCAACAAATTATAAATACTATTTTAATGATTCGCCCAGTTTCATTTCGAATGAATGAGCAGACTGCGGTGAATAATTATTATCAAAAAGTTTTGGAAAGTTTAACGCCAGAAACGGTGCAATTTAAAGCATTGCAAGAGTTTGATGATTTTGTGGAAAAATTAAGAGCAGTTGGCGTAAAGGTGATTGTTATTAATGACACGAATGATACGGACACTCCAGATTCCATTTTTCCAAACAATTGGATCTCATTTCACGAAAATGGTGACGTTGCTTTATATCCGATGTTTGCAGAAAACAGACGGTTGGAAAGGAGAGAAGATATCTTGGAAACATTGGAAGATTTGGGTTATCAAATTAATAATGTGGTAGATTATACTTCAGCAGAAGAAGAAAAAATATATTTGGAAGGAACAGGAAGCTTGTTGTTAGATAGGGAAAATGGAAAAGCTTATTGTGCTTTGTCGCCTAGAGCAGATGAAGATTTATTGATAGAATTTTGTGAAGATTTTGAGTTCACGCCCGTTTCTTTCGTTTCTTATCAAACCGTCAAAGATAAACGATTGCCAATTTACCATACCAACGTAATTATGTGTTTGGGTGAAAAATTTTCGGTAATTTGTTTAGACAGTATTGATGATAAAAAAGAACGCAAAAATGTGATTAAACATTTAAAGGAAGATCATAAGGAAATTATCTCAATTTCTGAAGAACAAGTGAATAGTTTTGCCGGTAATATGTTGCAGGTTTTAGGAAGTAATGATAAGCGTTATATTGTTATGTCAAACTCGGCTTATGAAAGTTTAACAAATCAGCAAATTAAACAAATTGAAAAGCATGGTGAAATACTTTACAGTTCATTAGATACGGTTGAAGCCTGCGGTGGCGGAAGTGCACGTTGCATGATGGCTGAAGTTTTTTTGCCTAAAGACGAATAATTTAATTCCAGAATCACAAATTTTAAAAAATGCTTTCTAAAAAAACAAAATACGGACTTAAAGCGTTGAGCTATTTGGCCAGACAAGAGCCAAATGTTCCCGTTTTAATTTCAGACATCTCCGAATCGGAGAACATCTCAAAAAAGTTTTTGGAAAGTATTTTGTTGACTTTAAAGAAGAGCGGAATCCTTTCCTCTAAAAAGGGTAAAGGAGGCGGTTACTATTTAATTAAAAATCCTAATGATATTAAAATTTCGACAATAATCAGGTTGCTTGAAGGTCCAATAGCGATGTTGCCCTGTGTAAGTTTAAATTACTATAAAAAATGTGATGACTGTAGCAGTGAAGAGCGCTGCGGTCTCAATATTTTAATGGCGGAAGTTCGCGACAGCACCTTAAAAATCCTCGAAAATAAGACCCTTGCCAATTTTCATTGCGGAGCTGATTATTGAAATGAAATTCCATATATAAAAAAGACTGCCTTTTAGACAGTCTTTTTTTTGTAACTATGTTTTACCTAATATTTATGCTTTAACTAAAATCGGAATTTCAATTTCGAACAATTCAGTTTTTATAGTTTCCAACTCACTCAACAATGTTTCTTTATTTGATTCAAAATAAATCTTAGTATCTGAAAATAAATGTTGGTAATATTCAATACCATCATTTAAATTACTTTGAAAAGAGGTTAAATATTTTTGTTGTTTTACATTAAAAGAATCACTGATCTCATCAACTTTTTTTGAAAAGTAATCAACATACATAGCCAATTCTTTTATAAACATATGCGGACGAATTTTTGTTTCGATCACATTTGCTCTGCCATAAATATGGTCTACCATTTCTTTTAACGAAAGGTCTTTTGTGAAATAAGCCATATTTGGACCTGGACAAATTGCAACACCTTGTTTTTCGCCTTTTCTTTCTATATCATAATTAATAAATGCTGCATTTGCCAATCCTACACAAAGACAAGCTTTTTCTGTAATTTTTTGATACTTTTTTGCGTACTCACTTGGACTTAATTCTTCAAGTTCTAGGTCGTTTATTTTTTTGGTTTGATATTGTTTTGAAGCAGTACAAATCGCTCTTTCTGTGTATTCTGTGTTTGAGACCAGAAACTTTTTTGGACATGAACTACCAGGGTCCTGATCAGTAATTCTCTGATTTTTGATAATTTCGTTTGTATTTCCCTTTAAACTATTGAAGGGAACTCCTAAAGGAGAAATATCACTCAAATAAAGATCTTTTTCGGTTGCTTCTTGTAAGGTTTTTCGAGTAGTTGAATCAACGGTTGTTACTTCAGGTACCAATAAAAATGGAGTTCCCCATCCTATAGAATCAATATTGTAATTATCCAATAAAAATTCATGTTCTTCATGGGTTCCAACACCTCCCTGAACTGTAATCGCCAAACTTAACGGCGCAGAAGGAATGTGTTTTCCTTTATTTTTTAAGGCTTCAACCAATATTCCGTGAATCTCATCAATTAAAACAGTCTTGTTCGTTTTAAATTCCTCTAAGATTGGTCCTAACAAATAACCATCTGAAGCAAATGCATGACCGCCACAATTTAAACCGGATTCAATTCTGTATTCAGAAACCCAAAGCCCTTTTTTAGCTAAAAATTTCCCTTGAATGATGGCAGATCTGTAGTCGCTTACTTTTAGAATTATTTTCTTTTTTAACTCATTGTTTTCGGCTGGAAAAAAATCATTGAAATTTTCAAAGTAACTGTATAATCTCGGATTCATTCCCGCAGAAAGTACCACAGATGATTCCAAAGTGCTGTTTGCAAAACCCCTTAATGCTGCGTGCGCGTCATTAAATTCTATTGGTAATAAGTCTTTTTTACTATAATTGGGCTTATCCAATTTGGTCATAATATTTACATCAATACTCCCTTGTTTTAGGTTGTTTTGAATCCAATTGCTAAAATCTTCTTTTACTTTATTGTGTTGAAAAGTTTGAATGAAATTTTGTTTTAATTCTGAAAAATCAGGAAGCATTTCCATATATTTTTCAAAGTCACTATTTTTTTGTTCAAAACTCTTCTTTAGATTTTCAAATTTTTGTTTTACGATAATATCCACCGTATTTAAATAGGAAGTAATTCTTTTAGCTCTATAGTCCTCTACTTTTGTTGAAATTGATTGATACGGGATTTTAAATTTCCCTGAATAATATTCATTCATTTTTTCAATGATGATGTCATCTACAATTGAAATAACGGAAGAAATACCATATTTTGCAATTTTAATAGGGGTGTCTATTGTAAAAGCAATCCCCATTACTGGAACATGAAATGAATGTGGGTTGTTTTTTTGTTGCATACTTTTTGGTCTTAAATTATTTTTTACAAATAATTATTATTTTTGTATACAAATGTAGTCAACTCACCGTGATTATCTGTTAAATGTTTAATAAATAGTGTTTTTTTTTGTTGAAATTTGGGATTATAGTATTAGTTTTAGTGCAAACTATCCCATAGAAGGATAGATTTGCCATCTGTTAGAATTGTTTTTTAGCCAAATAAAAGTAAAAAACCGACTCATAAATACTGAATCGGCTTTATAATTTAAATAGCTAAATTGAAATTAGTTTCCAGAAACACTCCCGCCAGATGAAGTTTCTTTATCAATGTCCGCTGGATTTCCTTCATAATCAATATCGCCGCCACTGCTTGCTTTTGCTGTTAATTTACCGGTAACATTTACATCAATATTGGCTCCGCTGCTAACTTTTACTATTGCATCAACGGTTTTAAGTTCATTGGCATTAATAGAACTTCCACTGCTTGCGTTTGCTGAAAACGTTTCGCTTTTCCCAAAAATAGTAATTGTGGAACCGCTTGATGATTCACTTTTAATTTCATGGGCATTCGTGCGAATTTTAATTGAACTTCCACTGCTTGAATCAAGATCTAAGGATGTTGCTTGTATCGTGTTTTCCGATTTTACCGAAGCCCCGCTTGAAGTGTTTATCTTCGAAATATTCTCGGTTGTTAAATATACATTTCGCGCTTTTGCCTGATTTACATTTTTTTCAAAATAAATATTTAGTTCATTATTTTTTACTTCCGTAATCAATAAATCCATGATGTTTTCATCCGCTTCAACGTTTATATCCGTTTGATTTCCTTGTGTTAAATATAAATTAATTCCTTGTTTCACATTAATTATTTCAAAATCAGCACTAATTGAGCGGTCTTCTGAAACCACATTTCTGTTTCCTGTAACCCCAATAATATGTTCAAAGATGCAGGATGTTGTGGTGAATAACAGTGCCAGATAAATTGTAATTAAAATGGTAATTTTTACTAAAGTTCTCATTGTTTGGTTGTTTTGTTTCAAAAGTAATTTAAAATCTGTTTAAAGTCTTTTTTTAGTTTGACTTATTAATTTTATGGTTTAGCTATAATTATTCAATCTTAACGCCATTTTCGTCAATAGTAACTTCCGCCTTTTTACTGCTGTCATTTACTTTCAGTTCAACTCCTTTTTCATCAATTTTTAATTTAAAATTTTCGTTACTTCTTTTAAAGTCATCCCCAAAGATACTTGAATCGCAGTCTAAACATTCCAATCCTTTTTCTGTCATTTTGAAATAATGTTTAGGCATATCTCCGTCATAAATATTTTGTATATTATCCACATCATTTAAAAACGTTTGTGTTGAATTGTCTAAATAAACTACTGAATTAATAGGTAAATAAATAGTAATATCAACCAATTGATCCTTAAATTGATTTTTTAAATCCGATAAAAAGTAGCCGTTTAGCAAGAGGTTTTTCTTAGTGATATTGAAGTTATATTCAATGGATTCTGCGTCTTTATTGGCGGTTAGGCGATTTTTACCGTCTGATTCTTTTCTTATTTTAATAAATGCTGTGGCTTTGTCGGTCGATTTTATATCAACATCAATCTGGGTTGCATATAATTTCTCCGCATTATTATCATATACTCTTTCAGAATTGTTTCTTCTTCTTAGTTCTTTTTGGTTTGACAAATTGTCGTTGCCAACCATTTTAATGGTTAAGGTATCCGGTGCAATTATTGGTAAATCTTCCGTTTGATTGTGAACGCCATCATAGGCATTTTGTGTTGCAAAATTAATTCCGGCAAAACTTAAACCCAGTATGGCTATAATCCAAACACCTAAAAGCGATAATTTTGTGGTGGTGCTCAATGATTTTACATTGCTTGAAAGTATTTTTAAACCCAGCATAAACAATACAACAAAGGGAATTGCGATAGCTAAAAATCCGAATAAAATTAAGAGCCACATAGGAAAAGCGGAATCAAAAAAGAACGGAGGGTAGTGAACAAAAGGATGGTCAAATGCTAACATTTCAAAACTGCCCCATGAAAATGCTCCAATTATCAGGGCTATTAAGGTGGCGGCTGCAATAAAAATCAATAAGGCTCCTATAAATTTTCCAAATATTTTGAATATGGCCAAAATAATTTTGCCAAGCGTGTCAATAACTTCTTGTATGCTTGTTTTTGCCTTGCTTTTAAACTCTGAACTTCTAACGGTATCAGTAACTTCATTTACGCCTGTTTTTACACGAGAAGAAACATCTTGAAACTCGGCTCTTATTTTACGTTCAATATTGCTGATATTTACAGGTTCGCCTTTCATTTGTAATTTTTCGGCGGTAGTTTCAGCTTGAGGAATTAAGATCCATAAAATAATATAAATCAGAAATCCGGTTCCAAAAAAGAAAAATAACACCAACCACAACAAACGCATCCAAATGACATCCATTCCAAAATAATGTGCCAATCCAGAGCAAACTCCGCCTAAAAATTTATCATCGCTGTCCCTGAATAATTTTTTTGATGAGGTACTTTGGTGATATTTTGGTTCATCTTCAAAAAGTTCTTCATCTCCGGAATAATCTTCAGGTTTTCCCATTATTTTGGTGATTTCATCAATGTCATTGTCATTGATAACTTGGCGCTCATTCTTAATTCTTTCAGACAGCAATTCTCCAATTCGAAGTTCAATATCATTTAAGATTTCATCTCTTCCTTGTGGATCATCACTTAAAGATCTTCTTATGGCATCTAAATAAAGTTTTAGTTTTTGATAGGCTAATTCATCAATATGAAAGAAGATGCCTCCTAAATTTATGTTTATAGTCTTATTCATTTTAAGTTGTTTTTTGGGTAGTTACTAAGTTTACTGCTTCTACAAGTTCACTCCATGTAGTGTTTAATTCATTTAAAAATAATTTGCCGGTTTCGGTTAAGGCATAATATTTTCTTGGTGGTCCGGAAGTTGATTCTTCCCAGCGATAGCTGAGTAAACCAACATTTTTTAACCTTGTTAATAAAGGATATACGGTTCCTTCAACCACCAATAATTTTGCGTCTTTTAGCTCCGATAAAATTTCAGAAGTATAAGCATCACCACGTTGTATTATGGAAAGTATGCAATATTCTAAAACTCCTTTTCGCATTTGCGCTTTTGTGTTTTCTATCTTCATAAGTTGAAATTTTAATGTGGCTATTTAATAAATTCTATGGTGAACGGATAATGGTAATATTCCCCATTGTTTGCTTTTATGCTTGCCGAAATAATGACAACAACAATCAGAATAAATACAGGAATAATTCCTAATATAACTGCTATTAATCCAAGGCCAAGCGTAAAAATGGTGAGCGGTATAATTAATAACGCTAATGAAAAACTGTAGAGCATTAAACTTAACTGAAAATTTACGGCTGCTTTCCCATGGATATCAATATAAGCGCTTTCACTTTTTTTGGCCGACCATAATATCAATGGCGCAATGATATTTCCAAAAGGAAAAACACATCCTGCAAAACTGCTTAAGTGCGTAATGGAACTGTAATTTTTATCATTTTGTGTGACCATAGTTTTATGATTTTTTTTAATTCTTATACAAATATACGAATTTAATATAGTATTATGCAAAGCACAGTACTATATTTTAACATAAAATTAACAAAATAATATTTTCAACAATTACTGATATATCCCCCAAAAAACAAACTGTACAATAAATACTATATTATATTTTAGCACAAAAACTCAATAAAAACAAGGCTTTAAGGCTAGATTAATACATTTTTGCCGAAAATACAGAATGTACATTAACTATAATTCTCTACTATTTTACTATAATTAATTACACGGTCCCTGCCGTATTATTATAATTTGCTAATAAAACAACCTAGAACAGTATAATAAACAGCCGTAAAGCCTTAAAAATAGACATTTTAAGGTTTTTTTTATGGGTTTTAATAAAGTGAAAGTTTGTGTGTGCGTATTATTTTGTGTACAATCTGCACCTATTCTAACTGAATAACACCAAGAACAATAGCTATTGAATATATTTCAGACTTAGGTAAGTCAAATGGTGCGTATTTAGTATTATCGCTAACGCATACAATGTAATCTTCCTTATCAGATTTTTGAACTCTCTTAATTAATGGTCCTTGAATAGTATCTAGAACATATACTTTGTTCCATTGAAAAAAAGTGTCTAAAGGTAATTTTTTGCAGCCAACGGTGTTACCACTATTGTATTTTGGATACATACTGCTACCTTTTACACGAATCATAAACTCAACATTTAGCTCTTCAAATTCAGGGATTACATAAGTGACCGTATCATATTCCATCACTTGCATTTCACCACTAGTAAAGCCTGCCATTGCTTCTATTGGAATTAGAGGGATGCGTTTTCCTTTGTATATATGTTGTTTAAGTTTATTATTGGTTTTGAAAACTTCTTGAGGCTCATTAAAACTATCGTGTACAGATCTAACCATAGATCCTTTTCCAGTTAATAGAAAGGCTGCATTTATAAAATTACATTTTGTGAATAATAATTCAGCATCATATGTGTTTCTAGAGTGCCAATTAGACAAAGTGTTGGGCTTTATTCCTAAAAATTTAGCGAATTCTTTATCTGAACCTAAATCTAAATACTTTCTTATCTTATTTAAAATTAAAGACTTATCCATTATTTTAAATTAAAAAAAACACAAATCGTGTTTTTTATTTGTTATATACACAATTTGTGTATATATTTGTAAACAATGTTTGTAAACAAAAACAAAGGTATGCAAAAAAACACAATACAAATTTCATCAAAGCAGAAAAAAGTATTAGCCAAAGAAAACAATACCAGTTTAACTACAGTGCAATTGAGCCTGGATTATTACAATAATTCTGAATTGGCAAAAGCTATTAGAAAACAAGCCAAGAAGTTTCTATTAGAGGAAGCCAATAAAATAAACGAATAAATTAAAAAAAAACATTATGAAACATCTTGAATCTTTAAATGCTCCTGAACAAAACAATGCAAAAATAATTAACTTTTTAAAAATGTTTTATTGCGTATTTATTTGTACATTTGGTGTGATTTCATCAATGAAATACATAAATTGCTAATAAAATGAAGATTTTTTCTGCACCAGAAGCAATGGGTCAAAAATACACTTTCAATAATATTGGGAAATTACAATTGCGGTTAAATGAGCAAAATGAACTTATTAATTCGCTTAAAGAAACTGAAATAAAATATCGAGCCTTATTTAACAATTCTATAGATGGAATTTATAAAAGTTCTGAGGAAGGTAAATTTATTGAGGTAAATTCTTCGTTGGTTGAAATGTTAGGCTATGATTCTAAAGAAGAATTGTTAAACATAGATATTAAAACCCAACTTTACTTTGATGTTTCAGACAGGAATCAACAATTTGGCATTGAACAAAGGTCTTATAAAAAGAGTGACATATACAGACTTCGTAAAAAGGATGGTTCTGAAATTTGGGTGGAAGATCATGGTAAAAACATGTTAGACAAAAAAGGCAATCTTGTTTACTATGAAGGAATATTGAGAGATGTTTCCGAAAAAAAGAAAAATGATGATGTTCTTGATGTATTGCTGAAAATTTCTAAAAAAGGCTATTCAACTTCAAGCTTAAGAGAATTTGTCCAGTATATTCAAATAGAATTGGGACGTATTATAGATACCAGTAATTTTTATATTGGATTCCTTAACAGGGAAAAACAAACTATAAATATTCCATTTATTTCGGGGGAAGAATCTGAGGAAGAATTTCCTGCTGAAAAATCAATGACAGCTCATTTGATAAATTCCGGTAAACCAATATTTATTTATGAAAAAGGCCTTAAAAAGTTGTTGCAAGATGATATAATTAAACTAATCGGATCTTCAGCAAAAGTATGGCTCGGGGTACCTTTAAGAGTTGATGAAGTGGTTATTGGCGCTATCGTTGTTCAAAATTATGACAATGAAAACGCATTCAAACAAAGTGATATTGAGTTGTTGGAATTTGTTTCTTCACACATCAGTTTGGCAATTCAGCGTAAAAAAATCAATGATGAAACCCGTATATCAAAGCAAATTTTAAGAAAAGTTCTTGATAATATTCCTATTAATGTTTTTTGGAAAGATACTGCATCTAATTTTTTGGGCGTCAATGCAATTTCTCTAAAGGAAATGGGTTTGGAGAATGAAAATGAAGTTATTGGTAAATCTGATTTTGATTTTTATGATAAAAATGATGCGGCAAAATATAAAGCAGATGAAGAAGCTATTATGTCAAGTGGAGAAGCTAAACTTAACTACGAGGTACCACATCTTAAAAACGGTAAAAGCAAGTACTACGTATCCAATAAAATGCCAATTTTTGATAAAAATAACACGGTAATTGGCTTAGTTGGAACCTCAGAGGATATTACTGAAAGAAGAGAAACTCAAGTACAATTAGAAAAATTAACAGAAGAGTTAAAGATTCAGAATGACTCTAAAAATAAATTTTTTTCTATTATATCCCATGATTTAATTAATCCTTTATCGGGAATCATCGGGTTTTCAGAGTTGTTGAAAGAAAATTCTGCGAATTTAGAACCTGAAAAAATTGAAAAGTTTGCAACCATTATTAATAAGTCGGCAAATTTTACCTTGTCCTTGCTTCATGATTTATTGGAATGGTCCAGAGTTCAAGTGGGCAGCATTAAACCCGATAAAGAAATTTTTATGTTAAGTGATTTATTGAAGCATAATATTGCGGGAATAAGCTCGTTAGTTTCTTCAAAAGAAATTGGTCTGACCTCAAATTTTCATCAAAATTTAAGTGTTTCTGCCGATAAAAAAATGATTTCTACCGTTATAAGGAATTTATTGTCGAATGCCATTAAATTCACCCCAAAAGGAGGAACTATTAACATTTCTTCTGAAGAAATTAATTTAAATGGCAAAAAATTTATAGAAACAACAATCACAGATACTGGGATAGGTATGAGTGGGGAAAATGTAAAAAAACTCTTCAAAATTGAACATAACTATAGATCGGCTGGAACAAACAATGAAGCCGGAACTGGATTGGGACTAATTCTTTGTAAAGAATTTATCGAAAAAAATAACGGCACTATTAAAGTGAAAAGCGAACAAAATGTTGGCAGCAGTTTTATTTTTACAGTTGAAGCATCTTTCTAATTAATGAACCTTTCGATATAAAATTTGATATAGAACTGGTTTAAACTTTTTTGATTGAAGCGAAAAATAGGAGTTTTTTGCTCAATTGAAGGCTTTTTTTAACTGCATAGCATCGCTACGGAGTTCAAAAAAGACAAAAAGTGAGTGAAAAATAACATTTTGTAGCCAATTGAAAAAAAGTTTAAACCAGTTCATAATAGAGATATCACTCTTTTTTTCATAAATTGCCGAAAATTAAATTTTATGAGCGTTACCGCAAAACAAATGAATCGTTTTCTGATTTTTAAATTGCCATCGGCTTTTTTATATGGAGTTCGGTTGAAAAAACTCGGAAATTCGAAATCAATTGTTACAGTAACACATCGATGGATCAACCAAAACCCGTTTAATTCTATGTATTTTGCGGTACAGTCTATGGCCGCTGAACTTACTACAGGTGCTTTGGTGATTAAGAAAATTAAAGAAAGCGGCAAGCAAATTTCTATGTTGGTCACCAATCATCATGGAACTTTCACAAAAAAGGCAGTTGGAAAAATTACTTTTACTTGTACAGATGGCCATATGCTAGATGAAGCTTTAAAAAGAACCATTGAAACTGGAGAAGGACAAACTATTTTGATGAAATCTACTGGATTAAATGAAAAGGGAGAACAGGTTTCTGTCTATGAATTTGAATGGAGCGTAAAGTTAAAATCGAAGAAATAAAAGCAAAAGTTAAGCCGCTAAAGATTCCAATTCTTTATAGTTTTTATTTAATCTTTTTAGCAAAATCCCATAAATAATTCGATAATAAAGCCATATAAGCCCACACATTACTGCCAATAATATAATTAGAACTACAATATATACAGCCAAAAACTTTTCGGTGTCCAGATTGGAATTTTCGGGCATTAGATTTTTAATTAAAATATCAGGATGTGAAAACATAACCGCATTTAAAATAACCGATAATAAAATGTATAAAACAATATTGTAATACACATAATAATTAACCGTTTTACGGGTTTTTAAAATGTTTTTCATCAGCAAACTGGTATTGTCAACCACTGAAATTGCTTTATAATTTTTATAGAAAAGATAAATGAATATAAATACCACAACATAATGCAAAATCTGGGTAATAAATAAAAATGTTTTTAAATTGAATTTTTCATAAATGGCAAAGGCACCTTCAGGGATAAATAGATTGAGTATTCCCCAAAATAAAAATTCAACGATACAAATAATGAAAATCCATTTTACTATTGAAGAAGATTTTTTATGGATCATCTTATAAATTTCATCATAAGATAATTTGGGAAAATCACCTTCTCGCTTCTTCCAATCCTTTTTTAAGAATTCCAATTCATCCATCATCTAAGGGTTTAATATTGTTTTTAAACGCGTTTTAATTCTATTCATTCGCACACGTGCGTTTACTTCGGAAATACCCATGGTTTCGGCTATTTCTTTATAATTTATTTCTTCCAAGTATAGGAAAATTAATGCTTTGTCAATATCGGTTAATTGATGAATTGCTTTGTACATCAGTTTTAATTGCTCTTCTTCGGTATCGTCGTAACTTGTTGATTCAATCCTGTATAAAACCGAGTCAAAGTCTTGCGTAACAATACTTCGCTTCGATTTTCGGTACAAAGTAATGGCGGTATTCAGCCCAATTCTATACATCCATGTGCTAAATTTGGATTCTCTTCTAAATTTCGGATAAGCCTTCCAAAGCTGAATGGCAATTTCCTGAAACAAATCGTTGTGAGCGTCCTGATTGGAAGTGTAAATTCTACATACTTTATGAACGATATTCTGATTTTGCTCAAATTCCAATATAAATTTATGCTCAAGTTCTTTATCCACAAGTTCCAGTTATTTAGCAATTAATAAGTCTGTGTTTAATATAATTTGTTACAAGATTACGCAAGAAATATAGAATAGGCATTTTAAAAGTAAAAATATTTGGATAAACACTAAAAATAATATTTTGGGCCTGCCCGCCTTTTTGGTGGGCGTTACCGCTGAAAAAGCGGTCGGGTTTTTCGTTACAATCCGTCTTTGCGAGCGCAGCATGGAAATCTTTTGAACATATTGCTACACAAGATCGCAAATCCGGGATTTTCACTTCAACCCCTAACGCGAATTAGTATATTAAATATTAGATTACAATATTAAAAGCTATCTCTTCCGAACCTTTTACTTTAACTTCCGTCTTCAGACTTCGGTCTTCCGTCTTCGGACTATTCTATTAAATCAAACTCAAA
>JAENXD010000103.1 GCA_016649745.1 Flavobacteriaceae bacterium
AATTATGACACATTCTGACGATTTAGGATTGGTGCTTCCTCCAAACCTTGCGCCGATTCAAGTCGTAATTATTCCTATTTATAAAACCGACGAGCAATTGGAAACCATTTCAGCTAAAATTAATGAAATTGTTATCGCATTACGCAAAAAAGGCATTTCAGTAAAATATGACAATCGAACCACTTATAAACCAGGATGGAAATTTGCAGAATATGAACTAAAAGGAGTTCCTTTAAGAATTGCCATGGGTCCAAAAGATTTAGAAAATGGCACCTTGGAAATTGCACGGAGAGATACCCTTGAAAAGCAAAATATATCTCAAAATTCTGTTGTGGCGTATGTTGAAAAAACATTAAACGAAATTCAGGAAAATTTATACAATAAAGCACTTCAATATAGAGAAACCCATATTACCGAAGTTAACTCATTTGAAGAATTTAAAGAAGTCCTAAACACCAAAGGCGGATTTGTTTCGGCACATTGGGATGGTACCGCTGAAACCGAAGAAAAAATTAAAGATTTAACAAAAGCAACGATAAGATGCATTCCCTTAAATAATAAAATCGAGGCAGGAAAGTGCGTGTTTACTGGGGAAACATCAGCTCAAAGAGTATTATTTGCAAAAGCTTATTAATTTTATAAAGAAATATTTTGTGGTATAAAAAATAGTTGTATTTTTGCATCCGCATTGACAAAATAGAATTGTCAATAAATACATAATGGTCCGTTCGTCTAGGGGTTAGGACGCCAGGTTTTCATCCTGGTAACAGGGGTTCGATTCCCCTACGGACTACAAAAAAGTTAAAAAAAATAAAAATGGCAAATCACAAGTCAGCATTAAAGAGAATTAGAAGCAATCGCGCTAAACAATTAAGAAATAAATATCAGCATAAAACAACTCGTAATGCTGTTAGAAATTTACGTGCTGCGACCGAAAAGGAAGAAGCTGTAGCGTTATTTCCAAAAGTAGTATCAATGCTAGATAAATTAGCTAAAAAGAATGTTATCCACAAAAATAAAGCGGGTAACTTAAAATCTAAATTAGCCAAGCACGTAGCTGCACTATAATTTTTAAAACTACAATTTTAAAAAGCATCCCTTTTGTGGATGCTTTTTTATTTGAACTAATTTGAGCTTATTTAAAGAAGAATCTACCACTCATACGTTTTGTTGGCATCAAGTCGGACAAATATAAAAAGCAATATTGTAAATCCCCAAAGTGCAGAACCTCCGTAACTAAAAAATGGCAACGGGATTCCGATTGTTGGGATCAATCCAATTACCATTCCTATATTTATAACAAAATGCATGAAAAATATTGCAACAATACTGTACCCGTAAATTCTGCTGAATTTAGATTTCTGTTCTTCTGCTTTACTGATAATTCTCAATAAGAAGGCAACAAACAGAAGTATGACAAAAGCACTGCCAAGAAATCCCCATTCTTCACCAACTGTCGTAAATATATAATCTGTATTTTGTTCCGGCACAAAACTACCTTGCGTTCTTTCGCCTTGTAAAAATCCTTTGCCAGAAAAACCTCCTGAAGCAATTGTAGTGATGGATTGGTTTGTGTTATATCCAATACCTTTGGTATCTACAGTTTTGCCAAGGATGATGTTAAATCTATCTCTGTGGTGCTGCTCAAATACCTGATTAAAAACAAAATCAACACTAAAAATAAACATAACTGAAACCAGATAGATTCCCATTATTTTAATCCATCCTTTTTTAAAAGCCCTTAGTCGATAAAAAATAAAAAATAAAAGAATACAAATAAACAATATTGAAGCACTAATTAGCGTCACCGGATAACCCAATAAAAGTGTAATCACAAATAAGAATGATGCAATAAACCCAATTGTTATATAATAAAAAGGCAACCCCTCTCTGTACAAAACAAAAATAAATGCTGTATAAACCAATGCTGAACCAGGATCTGGTTGCATTATTATTAGTGCTGCCGGGAAAAATAAAAGCAATAAAGCCTGCGCCTGTACAGATAACTTTTTTAAATTAAATTGTTTATCACTCACCAATTTGGCAATTGCCAATGCTGTTGCGGCTTTGGCAATTTCAGAAGGCTGAAAGCTAAAACTCCCTATCGCATACCACGAGGTTGAACCATTAATATTTTTGCCTAAAACGAAAAGTCCTGCAAGAAGTAATAAAGAACTTCCATAAATAATGGATGCATATTTTTCATAAAATTTGGCTTCAAACATTAAAATCAACAAAATTATGGGGAAACTAAATCCTATCCAAATAAGTTGTTTTCCATATTCAGTTGAAAAATTCAATATATCAGATTGATTTCCATTAATAATGGTTGCAGCATAGATATTAATCCATCCTAAAAAGATAAAAACGAAATAAAAGAGAACCAAAACCCAATCAATTCCGTGAAATATATTGTCTTTTCTACTTCTCAACTTTTACAGGTTCTTTTAGCTGTTTATCATATTCCTCTTGAATGCTACCACTAAGCATTCGTTCTTCTAACAATGGCCTTGAGGTTTCTCCATTTAAGTATTTTTCAATCATTAAAGTTGCAATTGGTCCTGCCCATCGTGATCCCCAGTATCCGTTTTCAACAAAAACAGCAATGGCAATTTTCGGATTGTCTTTTGGCGCGAAAGCAATAAATATGGAGTGATCCTGCCCATGAGGGTTTTCAGATGTTCCTGTCTTACCACAAATCTTAATTCCTTCAACCATAGACCCTCTTGCGGTTCCTCGAGGATTATCAAATACATCAAATAAACCTTCAATTACAGGTTTGAAATTTTTTTTATCTATGGTTGTATAAATAGGGGTGGTAAATTTTTTATCCAAAGTTTTATCTTTAATTTTTTTTGCAATATGGGGAATATAATAAAATCCCTCATTTGCTATTGCTGCAGTCATATTTGCCAATTGAATTGGTGTGGTTAACACCTCTCCCTGCCCAATTGCATTAGATATAGTTGCAGTAGATCTCCACCTTCCGTTAGGATAAATTTTATTATACAAATTACCATCGGGAATATTTCCTTTTTGTCCAACAGACAAATCATTGTCTAAGTAATTTCCCAATCCAAAACTTTCAGCATGCTTGTTCCAAACATTCATTCCTTCTGTTGGGGTTGGAAATTTTTCTATTACCTTTCTGTAAGCAGTTGCGAAATAACTGTTGCAGGAACGATAAATCGCTTTATTTAATGCAACCGGACTCCCATTTGTTTCGCAGTGACATCTCATGAAAGCACCCTTTCCAGATCCATATTTATAACCTCCGAAACATTGAACACTACTTTCAGTAGTAATTACATTTTCCTGCAAAGCCGCTAAGGCCGAAATAATTTTAAACGGCGATCCCGGCGGATATTGTGCCTGCAAACCCCTGTCCAGCAATGGTTTATTAACACTGTCGAGATACAGTTTAGTAAAATTTTTTGAACGGTCTCTGCCAACCATTAAATTTGGATCATAAGTTGGCGTAGAAACCATGGCTAATATTTCTCCTGTTGCAGGCTCAATCGCAACAATGCCACCCCGTTTATTTGCCATTAAAGATTCTCCATATTGCTGCAAAACGGCATCAATAGTCAACGTAATGTCATTTCCGGAAATTGGAAGGGTATCGTATAGACCGTTTTTAAAAGAGCCTATTTCCCTGTTAAATCTATCACGTTGTATAAATTTAACACCCTTCACACCTCTCAACACCTCTTCATAAGATTTTTCTACGCCTGCAGTGCCGATTAGTTCTCCCAAATGATAATTTGAATTTTTATTGATCATCGATTCATTTACCTCACTAATATAACCCAGCACATTTGCCGCAGAATTTCTGGGATACTCTCTTAATGAACGTTTTTGAATATAGAACCCCTTAAATTTATACAATATTTCCTGTAAAGATGCATAATCGTCTTTGGATACTTGTGCTAAAAATGTAGATGGAATTCGGGTGGAATAGCGAGCGGCACGATCAATTTTTTCAATAAATTCCTCTTTGGTAATTTTAAGCAAAGTACAAAACGCAATGGTATCCATAGATTTAACTTCTCTAGGAATAACCATAACATCATAAGATAATTGATTGGCTACCATTAAAACCCCATTTCTATCAAATATATAACCTCTTTCCGGATAGTCATACATTACTTTTACGGCCGAATTATTGAGCGTAGGTTTATTAAAGGAATTGTTAAGTATCTGCAAATAAAATAAGCGCGCAATATATACAATTCCTATAAAAATAATTAAAAAAGATAATAAGCCAGTTCTTTTCATCTGTTTAAATTTTATTTTTTAGCGGTAACAGCTGCTGCCTGCCGGCAGGTAGGTAGGTAGGCAGGCCTGCCTGCCGCAGGCAGGTTCGCAATTAATCATTTCTTTGTGTATCAAAATTTGTTATGCTCGTTTCATCTATTTTTCTTTGTAAACAACACAATTCCCAAGGTACTGATAAGAATTGTAAAAATACTTGTTAATATGGTATTGGAAATAATGCTCAAAATTGCATTAAAACTAAAATATTCAAGGCTAAAAACAATAAAATGATGAATAAATGTTAAGGTCACAATAAACAAAAATGCTTTGTTGGTTGAAATAGTTCTTAAGTTGAATTGCGCATAATCAAAATCCGATTTTCTTAGGATTGCTATTAATATTGGAAGTCGGAGATAAGCAATAAAAGTTATGGCAAAAGCATTTATCCCACCTGAATCTGAGAAAAAATCTATAGAAATACCCAGAAAAAAACTTAGGATCAGAAATAAACCTCTCTTTTTTCGAACAGGAAATAAGAATACCCATACAATATAAATCATCGGGTTAATATTCCCAAATATGTTCATGTGGTTAAAAACCAAAACCTGTAAAAATAACAGGGCTATAAAACGAATTGTATTATTTATTGCTATATTATTCATTCACTACGCTTTGTTCAAGAGTAATTTGTTCATTTTTTTGAAGATTTTTGACAATTTGAACTTCACCAATTGAACTCATATCATTAAATAACAACACATTAATTTGTTGATATTTATTCTTTTCATATTTAAAATCTTTAACAACACCAACAGGTATACCTTCAGGAAAAATTGCCGATTTACCCCCTGTAATAATGGTATCACCTACTTTAACCAATGCTTGGCGAGGAATATCAATGATTTGAGTGATGTTGTAATCTTTTCCGTTCCAAATTAAAGTGCCGAAATGATTGTTATTTTTAAGACGAACATTAATTTTTGAATTATTATTTAAAATGGAAAGCACCGTAGCGTAATTTGAAGATACATTTTTAATGACTCCTATGATTCCTTTGCTGTTTATGACACCTAAATCTGAATTTAAACCATGTTTAGAACCTTTGTTCAGCGTTAAAAAATTATTTCTCTTGGTAAAATTATTATTGATAATTTTACCAACTGAATATTCATATTTTTGAAAATATTGAGAAGTATCAATAACTGTGAAGCTATCGCTGGCATAAACATTTTCTCTTTTTTCCAACAGATTTTTTAAACGTGCATTTTCTTCACTTAAAAGCTGATTGTCAGTCTTTAAGTGAAAAAATTCATTTATGGAATTTACTTTCTTATAAATACCCCCTGTAATGAAATTAGCGGAATTGACAAATTTACTTTGGTGATAAGAATAATCCTGAATAATAACTACAAAAGCAAAAATTTCTAAAACTATAAACAGCAGAAAGTATCTGAATTTTTCAATAAAATAAATAATTTGCCGCATATAAACAATAGAATATTAACCTATTTCATTAATACATTCTTGAATTTTTCTATATCTTTTAATGCAATTCCTGTGCCTCTAACTACGGCTCTTAAAGGATCTTCAGCAATATACACAGGCAAATCTGTTTTTCTCGACAAACGTTTATCTAACCCACGAAGCATAGATCCTCCACCAGCTAAATAAATTCCAGTGTTGTAGATATCGGCTGCCAATTCAGGCGGTGTTTTTGAAAGCGTTTCCATAACGGCATCTTCAATTCGCAAAATAGATTTATCCAATGCTTTCGAAATTTCCCTAAATGAAACCTGAACTTGTTTTGGTTTACCGCTTAATAAATCGCGCCCCTGAACAAGCATATCTTCCGGCGGAACTTCTAGATCTTCCGTGGCGGCACCAACTTGAATTTTTATATTTTCGGCAGTGCGTTCACCCACATATAAATTATGCTGCGTTCTCATATAATAGGCAATGTCGTTGGTAAAAACATCACCCGCGACTTTAATGGATTTATCACAAACAATACCTCCTAAAGCAATCACTGCAATTTCTGTTGTTCCACCTCCTATATCAATAATCATGTTTCCTTTAGGCTGCATAATATCGATGCCAATACCAATAGCCGCGGCCATTGGTTCATGAATTAAGTATATCTCTTTGGCATTCATATGTTCCGAAGAATCAATTACAGCACGTTTTTCAACTTGCGTAATTCCTGAAGGAATACAAATTACCATGCGCAATGAAGGTGTAAAAAATCGCTTTTTTATACTTGGAATACTTTTAATAAACTCCTTTATCATCTGTTCAGAAGCTTCGAAGTCGGCAATTACGCCATCTTTTAATGGTCGGATTGTTTTAATATTTTCATGAGTTTTTCCTTGCATTAAACTGGCTTTTTTACCAGTTGCAATAATTTTCCCAGTACTTCTATCTCTTGCAACTATTGATGGCTCATCCACCACTACTTTACCCTCATGAATGATAAGCGTATTGGCAGTGCCTAAGTCAATTGCAATGTCCTCGGTCATAAAGTCGAAAAAACCCATATTATTTTATTGTTTTATAAATTTGAAATTTCACAAAGTTACTTAAATTAGTGTTTAAAATGACGTGTGCCCGTAAATATCATCGACATTTTATGCTCATTGCAATAATCAATTGACAATTGGTCCTTAATTGAACCTCCCGGCTGAATTACAGCGTTAATTCCTGCTTTATCGGCAATCTCCACACAATCGGGAAATGGAAAAAAAGCATCACTTGCCATTACCGCTCCTTTTAAATCAAAATCAAAATGATTGGCTTTCGCAATCGCCTGCTCTAAAGCATCTACACGGCTGGTTTGGCCAGTTCCACTTGCAAAAAGTTGTTTATTTTTAGCAAATACAATAGTATTTGACTTAGTGTGTTTACAAATTTTTGAGGCAAAAAGTAAATCTTCCAGTTCCTTGTCCGTTGGTTTTTCAAAAGTCACAAACTCTACAACGTCCAGCGTATCTGTTTTGTTGTTTTTATCTTGAAAAAGAACACCATTTAAGGCGGTTCTATATTGCGTATCTGGCAATTCAATATCTTTTTGAACTAAAATAATTCTATTCTTCTTGCCTTTTAGAACCGCTAACGCCTCTTTATCGTAACCAGGAGCAATCACAACCTCACAAAAAAGTTGGTGAATTTCTTTGGCAGTTTCCGCATCAATAACTTTATTAGAAATTAAAACACCACCAAATGCAGAAGTTGGATCAGCAGCTAAAGCATCCACATAAGCTTGTTTCAAAGTATCCCTTTGTGCAACACCGCAAGCATTATTATGTTTTAAAACAGCAAAGGTTGGCTTGTCATTTTTGAATTCATTCATTAAATTTATTGCCGCATCAACATCCAACAAATTGTTGTAGGAAAGTTCCTTACCGTGAAGGATATCAAAAAGTTCGTCTAAATTTCCGAAAAAATAACCTTTTTGGTGAGGGTTTTCTCCATAACGCAAAACGGAAACTTTGTCGAAACTTTGTCTAAATGCCAATTCCCCCGAATTCAAATAGTTAAAAATAGCACTGTCATAATGGCTGGAAACTGCAAATGCCTTTGCTGCAAAATTTTTGCGTTGTTCTAAAGTTGTTTCGCCATTGGCCGAAGAAACCACTTCTAAAAATTCATCGTATTGATTTAGTGATGAAACACAAATTACATCATTAAAATTTTTTGCTGCTGCTCTTATCAACGAAATGCCACCTATATCAATTTTTTCAATAATATCTTCTTCTGAAGCGCCGCTGGAAACTGTTTTTTCAAATGGATATAAATCGACAATTACAATATCAATTTCAGGAATTTCATATTGCACCAACTGTAAAATATCATTTTCATTTTCTCTTCTGGATAAAATTCCGCCAAAAACTTTTGGATGCAATGTTTTAACTCTTCCACCTAAAATTGAAGGATATGAAGTTAAATCTTCAACAGGTATTACGTTAATTCCCAATTCTTTAATAAATTTTTCGGTTCCTCCCGTTGAATAAATGGTGATGTTAAGTTCGTTTAATTTTTGTATGATTGGAGCCAAACCGTCTTTGTGAAAAACTGAAATCAGCGCCGATTTTGCTTTTTTTGAAGTACCCATAAAGTTTTTTTGTTATTGTTTGGCAAAGCTACTAATAATCAATAGCCTAAACAACACAAAATAGTCATAAAATTTAATTACTTATTTTTAATTTTTTGATGAAATTTTGAGACCATTTCATTATAATTCTCAGGTGTATTTTTAACATTATTTTTGCTGAAAAGTTTATTCAAAAAAGAAATTTTATCAAATAAACGCTTTCTTTTGGTGTTGTTTTTTGGGGCTAGCTTTAACATTTGAAAATAGGATATAATTATAAGGGTAATTTTTAAAATTGAGCAACTTTTTCACAAACAAATTCCAAAAAAAGTTCATCCGTTTCGGTGAAAGGATTCGTTAAATGAGAATCTATGTCAATTTGCCCCACATTTTCTCCATTTACAAAAACAGGAATTACAATTTCGCTTTTCACTTTAAATCCGCAGGAAATATAATTGTCTTGCGCGGTAACATCTGGAACTACAAAATTTTTATTGCTGATTGCCACTTGCCCGCAAATGCCTTTTCCAAAAGGAATGATTAGGTGTTCGGTTGGTTCTCCGGCAAATTCAGCCAGTTTTAATTCTTTTTTATTTCCGTTCTTAAAATAAAAACCCACCCAATGGTAATGGTCAATTTCTTGTTTTAAATAATCGCAAATGGCCTGTCTCTTTTCTGAAACCGATTTACTGCTTTCAGCAATCGCTATTATAGATTCTTTTAATTGAGGAATATCCATATAAATTTGTAATTTTATGCAAAATTAAAATTCTTTTTTTGTGAAAGGCAATAAAACGGTAGTATTATTTTTAATAAAATTTTTTGGCTCGTATTTACTGTTATTTTCGCTGTATTCCTTTTATTTAGAAAAAACCCAGAATAGCTCATCCCCATTTGTGTGTGCCCCAATCACCAAAAGTGTTGCTGAACAAACACAATATTTGTTAAATATTTTTGACTATCCAACCGAAATTGAACAAGACACGGAAACACCTGCGGTAAAATTATACATAAATGATCATTTTACTGCTTTTATAGTTGAAGGCTGCAATGCCATTAGCATCATCATCTTATTTATTGCTTTTATCATTGCATTTGCCGGGAAATTTAAAACTACGGTTTTGTATATTTTGTTTGGAAGTTTGCTTATTTATTTCACGAACATTGTTCGGATTGTAATCATTTCAATAGCCTTTTATAAATATCCGCAATACAAGCACCTATTGCATGATATTATATTTCCGTCCATCATCTACGGAATTACTTTTTTGCTTTGGTTTGTTTGGATTAAGAAATTTTCAACATTAAAAAAATGAAAAAGTCAGTTCGAATAGGATTAATTGTTGTGCTGTTTTTAATGCTGATTTCTATTCGCGCTTTTTTGCAGCCCTATTTCTATGATCCGCTTTCGGACTATTTTAAACATGATTATTTGCTCTCCTCCATTCCCGAACTAAATTTTGACGCCTATTTTTTAAACCTGTTTTACAGATACTTTTTAAATACTGCAATTTCACTGGCAATTATTTATTTGGCATTCAATACTAAAAAGGCATTCTATTTTTCAATAAAATTCTATGTTCTAGCTTTTGTGGTATTAAGTCTGTTCCTTTTTATTCTTTTAAAATTTAATGTAACAAATAGCTATATGCTTATTTTTTATGTTCGCAGATTTTTAATACAGCCATTGTTTGTCTTTATTTTATTGCCTGCTTTTTACTACCAAAAATTATGGTCGAAAAAAAATAGCTAATTCGTTTAATTGTGTAATTGTTTAACTGTTTAATCGTTTAATTGTTAAATTTTTAACTTGTTTTTTATCATAGAATGCGTTAGCGATTGAAGAGGAAATCCTGACATTGCGATTTCGTAAGCTGAGTTAAAGATTGCTTCGTTCCTCGCAATGACAGATTGTAACGGAAAGCGCGACCCGCAGGGTAACGCCCAAAATAGCGTTTTTAACAAAGTTGCATTTTTGCCCTAAAAATTGTTTTATGATATATTTTGTAACATTTCCAAGAATCCAACGTATAATATTGTAGACCCTATACATTAACAAAAAATTATTAGCTACTCGCATGAGACAACTCAAAATAACAAAACAGGTTACCAACAGAGAAACTGCATCTTTAGACAAATACTTACAGGAAATTGGAAAAGTAGATTTAATTACTGCCGAGATGGAAGTTGAATTGGCGCAAAAAATTAGAGCCGGAGACCAATTGGCTTTGGAAAAATTAACAAAAGCAAACTTGCGTTTTGTGGTATCTGTTGCAAAACAATACCAAAACCAAGGATTAACTTTACCCGATTTAATTAATGAAGGAAATTTAGGGTTAATTAAAGCGGCGAAACGTTTTGATGAAACCCGTGGATTTAAATTTATTTCTTATGCCGTTTGGTGGATTCGTCAATCTATTTTACAAGCCTTGGCTGAACAATC
>JAENXD010000228.1 GCA_016649745.1 Flavobacteriaceae bacterium
ATTATCAGTAATAATTTCAGCCATAAAAAAACTGTAAATTACCAATGAAATATTATTGCCAACCAACATAGTGGTAATAAATTTTGATGATTTTGCCGTTAATTTTCCAACAATTTTTGAAGTAAATCCTTCCTTCTTTTTTTGAAGTTCAATTTGAAATTTATCGGCAGAAATATAAGCGATTTCCATTCCTGAAAAGAAAGCGGAAAAAAGTATTGAAATTAATATGACAAGGATTTGTATTTCCAATGACTAATTGTTTGGTGTTTCCCTTTTTTTTCTGAATCGTCTTCTTAAAAAATATATAAAAATAGCCAATATTGTAAACCCCGCCAACAAATAGGCGCGTTCCCTGTCTTCATTCCATTTTAATGCCGTTTCCACACCAAATGCAATGGCGATAATTAAATACCCATATTCAAATATTTTCCAAATGTTTTGCATCTTTTATTCTTTAATGTTAATTACGCCACTCTGATTTTTCACCCACCAAGTTTTTAGATCTTCTGTAGCTTCAAAACCAGTTCCGTAAATGGTGTCGGATACGGTGTAAAAGGTAAATTTTTTTTCGGTAAAAAAATAATGTGTTTTTTGATCCCAATAGATTTGATCAGTTACCAATTTATTTTTTTGGGCATAATTTACGACAACTACGTTGTTTTTTATTTCAGAAACTTCCGTTTTTCGGTAACTTTTGGCATAATCTCCCTCAACGGTAACAGAATCTCCGTTTATTTCAATACTGGTAATTTTTATTCCTTTTGGGAATTCACTGTAAGGATGATTTTCCCTATTGCTGAAATCGAGCATAACTGGCGCTCTCATTTTTATGTCCACACGCCCGGAATCTGTATGTTTATGGTTGATGTTGAAGGCTTCTCCAATAGGCAAATTTTTATCAGCCAAAAAATCACGCACCTCTTTTACATCGTTTGTACAAGAAAAAAGCATTGATGAGGCTAAAACCACAGCAATGCTTTTTATGTTATTAACAACTGATTTTGTCATTCAACAAATATATCAATTATAATATTTTAAATCTAATTTAAGGTACGATAACTGTCTCATTTATCCAACAGCCAATTCTATGGCTGCTTCCAGATTGCACACCTGCCACAAATAAATCTTTTTTACTTGGTATATTCTCTGCATAGCTGGAAATAAATCTATTTGCTAATGAACTAATGCTTGGATCTACGGATTTTGCTTTTTTAGCTTTATTTAAAGCGGCCACATAAACCATCCTTTTGGAGACTACGTCATTTCCGCAAGAGTTTGCACTTGAAGCATACATACTTGCAATCAATAAATAGGCTTTACCCAATGTTGGCTGGTAATCTATGGCTTTATAAGCATAGCTTCTTGCTTCTTCCAATCGTCCTTTTTTTCTTAAAATTTCAGCAACTCTTAAAGCATATTTAGCCCTGCTATAAGAATCTGTTTCTTGGTCTATCGCTTTTTTAAAGTATTCCATTGCTTTGTTGGTTTCTCCATTTTTCATTAAGATACCGGCATAAAACACAGAAGCTTGCGGTGAAGGATCTGCTTTGACATAAGCTTCTACCAATACATCATAGAAAGGATCATCTGTACATTCTTTATTGTACATTCTGGATACGGCTCTCTTTAGCCAAACGCCATTAGTTTTGTTTTCTTGAAAATATTTTTTATTTAAAGGAATCAGGTTCTCACAAGTTGAAATTGCAGCCAATTTTGCATCCAATCCACCTTCAACAAGCTCTAAATTGTTTAAATTTTGTTCATAAGCGATTTTGTTATTTTTATCTCGATCACTTAAAGTGGTTGAATCTTTCGCCATAATTATGTCTAATTGTTTTGAATATTCTTCTCTCTTCAATTCGATGCCTTCCCCTACTTGATCATAGGTATCAAATACTTTTTGTGGATTTGTGTCTTTGTATTTATTTAATATAATATCAAAATACCTGTATATGTTTGTAGGAGAAATATCTGTTGGATCGGCTTTAAATGATTTTTCCAATAAAACGAATACTTCTTCTTCAGGAGCACCTTGCGCATCTTTAAAACTTGCTAAGTCACTATAAACTCTTGCCATATCTTGAGGAAAATGCTCCAATCTTTGGGTATAAACTCTTTCAACAAGTTTTACTGCAGCGGCTTTATCTGCTGGAGTTGCGGCTGATGCCAACCTGCTTTCCGCAATTTTAATCCCTAATTTATAGATATTTACGGTAAGCGCGGGACAATGATCCATAGTCCAAAGCCAGTTTTCGTAAGCAATATCATATTTTCCGGCGCTGTAATCACCTTTAAATAAATTGTATTTTACAATACATTCTTCATTTTCGGCTTGTGAAAAAACAACCGGGGCTGAAACTATAAAAAATAATACAGCTAAAATTTGTCTCATTTGTCTCATCGTCTTAATTTTTAATTAAAATATTTCTAATTTTTTAAACCATTTGTCATTTAATGAAAGGCCTAGCCTAAAATTAACATAATTTTCTTGAACAAGTCCATTTGCTGTTTGCCCTCTTTTTCCTACCTCGAATCCGATATTCAAATTAGACAGTTGCTTACTCATTGGCAACCCTACTCCAAAAGATATGCCAAAATCGTCAATCACCGTAAAATCGGTGCCATTTCCCGATGCGTCAATCAATAATCCTGTATTTTCGAATTTTAATCCAGCCCTATAAGTAACTCTGTCCCAATAACTGCTGATTGAATTAAATTTCGGGGTATAAAAACCGCCCACCGCAACTTTACTATATTTATCGTAATCAATTTTTGAATAATTGTTAAAAACGCCACCATTTAATTCCAATGCATTTTGAAAACTGTAATCAACACCTGCGTACCATTTGTTATCTTTATCCAAGCCAAGACCTATGGTTGATTTTAAAGGAGATTTTAGGATTCCTGTAACTTCTTCTTCATAATTAATGTCTTTTTGAACACCTGTTGCTAAATCAATAGTATATAAATACTCATTTCCTTTAGCCTCAATTTCATTATTAAAATCAAAATTTCCTCCTAAAAGGAAATCCATTTTATCATTCACTTTTCCTTTATACTGAAATCCCCCATTTAAAGAAAGTCCTTTTATGTTAGAAGTTGTTTGATATTTTGTTGCCAAGGCTGCATCTTTCACCTGATTTAAGATGCTGTTTTCAATTTTTCCAAAAATATAATTTCCTTGCAAGCCAACACTAAAATTTTTAAAAAGTTTATAGCCAACACTTAAAAACACTTTATTTGTGCCACCATCACCTATATATCTTGTTACTTCTGCAAGATTATTATCTGAATCATATTCGTTTGAAACCAATGAATATCCCACCGAAGAATTTGGCAATAATCCTATGGTCATTCCTCCTTTTTCACCTAAAGGAAACCCCAAAGCCAAATAAGAAAGATAGGTTGTAGAAGCTTTTTGTTTACCGTTATTATCTTTTGCTGTGTTGTTTATATTCTCCAGGGCCATAGCGTAAGTTGTAAATCTCAAAGATGCATTGGCTGCAGGATTCAAAAAATTTAAACGATAGCTTTCATTTAAAGAAACACCAACGCCACCCATACTTAGTTGTTCAACAGTGCTTTCATTGTTTTTATCTCCAATTCCGAAAAAAGAATAAGCTGATGTATTATTTTTTTGAGAAAAACCCACAATAGATACAAATAGAGTTATTACTACTATTATTTTTTTTATCATTTACTTTATATTATAAGTCAAAATTGTGTTCAATCCTTCTAACAAAAAATTAGGATTGGCAAATAAACCATTTTTTAATCTATTTGACAAGAAATTTACGTCTCCACCTGTTAAAACAACTGTTAAATCTGTGTTTTTTTTTCTATACTGATTGATAATTCCATCAATTTCATTGATAGTTCCGTTAATTACACCAGAATGAATGCCTGTTTCGGTGGAGTTTCCAATCAATTCAAAATTTTTGGATGGCTCAAGCAACGGCAATTTTTCAGTAAAAACATTTAATGCTTTATAGCGCATTTGCAGTCCCAGTGAAATTGCACCGCCATAATAATTGCCTTCATTATCGACAAAATCATAAGTGATGCAAGTTCCCGCATCAATTATGAGCACATTTGTGTTTGGATAATTTGCTGTTGCCGATGAAATTAATGCAATTCTGTCCACACCTAAGGTTTTTGGCGTGGCATATTTGTTCACAAAAGGCACTTTCGTGTTAAAATCCAGCTCAATTAAGTTAATTTCAGCGTGTAGATCGGCTATTTCAGATTTTTTCACGGAACCTACTGAAGAAATAATTGCGTTTGTGCATTTGTATTTTTTTATGATTTCCTTTGCGCCAGAAACAAAATATTCTTTGGTAATGCTTTCATTATGAATCAATTTGCTGTCTTCAAAAACAGCGGTTTTAATTCTGGTATTGCCTATGTCTATAA
>JAENXD010000117.1 GCA_016649745.1 Flavobacteriaceae bacterium
AGCGATATGTTGGGTAATATATCGATTTGGATAATTGCTTCCTTTAAACCAGGGAAAACCACCATTTTGAAACTGCATTTCTTTTAATTTATAAACTGCAGTTTGCAATTCATTATTCATTTTATTTAGGTCGAAAAGCAAAGCGATACGTTTTTTCTGCTCAGTTTCACTTTGTGCATCGCGCAGCCAAGGCGTTTCTTCAATAATAATAGATTTCAATTCTTGATTTTTTTCCAAATTTGAAAGCAAGGCATCACTCGTTTTCCATTGATTGAAAACCTCTTGAATGCGCGGATTTGATTTCAAAATATGAGTTGCTAAGACATTTGCATAATAACGGGAAAATATTTGTTCGGAACACTCATAAGGATATTCCATTAAATAAGGCAAACTCTGCACCGCATACCAAGCGGGATTGGAAGTGATTTCCAACGTTAATTTATGATTCCTGAGCGAAGCCGAATGGTTGCTGAGCGGAGCCGAAGCATTTTTCAACTTGTCTAAAGTGAAAGTCTTGGTTTGATTGCTACGCACCCACATAGGTAGTGTTTCAGTCACCAACATTCTGTTGGATAAAACCGGCAATACATTTTGTTCACCATCGCTAAAATCGTCGGCTTTTGCAATGACTTTGTATTGAACCGCCTGAACAGTTGTTGGGATTTCAAGCTTCCAACTTACCTGAGTATTTCCTTTTGCATCAACTTTGAATTTTTGGGTTGGAAAAATATTTCCCAATTGTGTATTAATTTCCTTTCCTGAAATGGCATCTGTTAACTCTAAAACAGCAATTCCATTGAGATTGTTTTCGGTTAAATTTGAAATTTTAGTTGAAAACACAATGGTATCTCCTTCACGTAAAAAGCGGGGCGGATTTGGCAATACCATCAACTCTTTTTGGGTGACGGTTGTCAGGGTTTTTGTGACCGAAGCCAATTCTTTGGTATGCGCCAACAATTGTAATTTCCAACGTGTTAATGCTTCAGGGGCTGTAAAATTAAAACTGACATTTCCTTCTTTGTCGGTTGTTAAATGCGGATAGAAAAAAGCAGTTTCGTTAAAGTTTTTACGAATTTTAACTGCGGATAAATCTACTTTTTCTTTTAATTTATCAGCATTTTCTGTTTTAATTTTATCATAACCAACCACAACAACTTCTTGTAAAACTTGGTTGTCGGCCATGGCCATTTCTTCAACATTGGCTTCATCTTCAACAATTTGAATAACGTCATTATTTTTTTTCATCATTTTAACAGAGCCCATTCCTCTTATTATAATGGAATTATTAAAATGAAATCCGAACCAATTTAATTGATCAAAAAATTGTTGAAGAGAACTGTAATAATTCTGTGGTAAATTTGCAACATTAAAATAGCTTTTTCCAAAACTATTCTTTGCATTGCGATTGTTGTAGGAATAATATACAGGTTTTTCAATAGGATTAAATTCCCAATTGTGCGGTTTAAAAGCATCCAAAGAAGCATCGTACATACTTGCCAACAATTCCGCAGCCACTTTTTCTCCTTTTTCTCCCTTTATTTTAAAACTCCAGGTTTGGTTTTCTCCGGGTTGCAATTTATCTCGAAATGTAATGGTTTCAATGTCCAATTCCTTTTTTGGATAAGGAACAGAAATAAGGATTGTGCCGCTTTCAAAAGAATTAAAATTGGTAAAACTGTAATGAACGGCAAAACCGCCTAAATCTTTTGCCAAAACCGGAATTTCAATAAATTCTGAGTTATTGTCAAGGTGAATAATTTGGGTGTCAATGATTGTTTTATCTTTTTCTAAGTCGAGAGTTACAAATAGTTCTTTTGAAGCCGAGCCAATTTTAAGACGAACAGTTTCAGTTGGTTTGTAACTTTGTTTATTTGTTGAAATCACAAATAACTGGTTATCGGAAACTTGATTTTCAGTATCGCTAAAAACAGTAAAAATTTCTTTATCGGTAACTTCCTGGCCAAATTTGTCTTTAGATTCCAATTCCGCAATATATTTGCCGGTGAGCCAATTTTGAAGGTTTTTCAGTTCCACTTTTGTGCTTTTTGACGTATCGAATTTTTCTTCAAAAACCAACGCGCCTTTTTCCCAGTTTTCAACAGCGTCTTCATTGGCGTAAGCTTCGTTAGGAAATTTATTTTTGAAAGTTTCTTTTGAAATTTCTTGATAATCGGGTGCATTCCAAGGACGTTTTCTCAACACATTTGCAGGCGCTTGTAATTTGTGAATTTTTAAAATTCCTTTGGCAAAAACGACTTCATTGTTTAAGTTTTTGGTTTCAACCGTTAAAAAGTTATCTTTTTCATTCTTGTCAATTTCAGCATCGATTTTAATTTCAGCAATTAAAGCGCGGTAACCAACTTTTATTTCGGCGGTGACGCTATGGGTTTCACCGTTGATATCGGTAATATCAGCGGTAACTTCATAAATAAATATGGGTAAATTTGCGGTATCAATACTTTTATCAGGAATTGCTTTAAAGCTGATGCTGAAACTTCCCTGTGCATCTGTCATCATTTCTCCGTAGCTGATTTCCTGAGCTTTTGAGGTTGGAAAAATAGGTCGATACCAATAATACCATTTTGGATATTGCACTTTTCTGTGAACGCGATAAATCACTTTTGCGTTGGTAATATTACTTCCGGCAAAAGCAACGGCACTTCCATTTACAGTAATCGTATCGTTTATTTTATAGGTTTCAGTAACTGGTTTAAAATCGACTTCAAATTTTGGTCGTTTGTATTCTTCCACTAATATTTCAGTTCTCGAATGATTAAACCCATCCATCAAATCATACAACGCACTTTTTTTCGATCCATCTTCAACTTCAATAGCATAACTTCCGGTTAAACCATTGGTTGGAAGTATAAATTCACCACTGAAGGAACCATAGTCGTTTGTTTTTAATTCAATAGATTTTACGGCTTCCTGATTGACATTGAACAAGGTGATTTTAACAAATTCATGGGCAACGACTTCCGATTTATTTTTTAGGCTTTTAAGCACAATTCCTTTGTAATAAACGGTTTGCCCGGGTCTGTAAATACTTCTATCCGTAAATAAAAAAGAACTGACTGTAGTTTTTTCTGTTTCCGAAATTAACGCTCTGTTTTCATTTAAATAATAATCGCCAAATGTGGCTATTTCCTTGTTGTAGTTTACGGTTAGCACTACATTTCTATAATGACTTTTCGTGCTGAAATTTATCTGACCTTTATTATCTGTTGTATAATTTTCATTTATTGGCGCATTATATTTTCCTGTGTTGTAATTTTTTACATTTACTTTGGCACCAACCAATGGTTTTCCGGTATTTCTATCCACAACTTGAAAACTGTTGGTATTTATTTGGTTATTTTCTATAAGGGCAATATCAGTTGCCTGGATAATTGCCGTGGCATAAAGACCATTAGCATTTAAAGTTTCAAAGGTTGAAGCGTAAATCAGATAATTTCCATTAGAAAAAGGCGGAATTAAAATTTCAGTTGTGTGTTGCTGATAATCGTTTTCTGTTTTTAAGGATTGATTGAAATCGGCAACCAAATCAAGTTTTTTAATAAAGGCTATTTTGGCTGAATCGTTGTAAGTTCGGGCAAATTCCGCTTTGTCTTTTTCATTAATTTTGAAGATGTGGAAAAACAATTCAGGTATATTTTTATACGAAACCAGAACTTTATTGTCTTTTTGGTTGGGCACATACTTTTCAGCGACTATATTTAATGACAGGCTCAAAATTTGCTGTTTTAGTAAATTGCACTTTTGGGCGCCAAGACTATTAGGAAATTTGGCGATTGCCTCTTCGCATATTTCCAGCGCTTTCACACGTTTAAACTGATGTTCAGTTTTTGTTTTCGGCACATATTCATTTGCTTGATTGTTATAAACAGAAGCAATTTCAAAGTCAATTAATGTGGAAGCTTCCGAGGTTTTAAATTCATTTTTTAAGTTGATTAATGAATTTAAAAAGAGTGTTTCTTTTTCGCTAAATGTGGCATGTTGTTTTACAAATGAAAGTCGTTCCAGTTCAACGGCAATAAAAGCGTTGGTATTATTTTCCCTTTGGTGAAATGCCGCTAATTTTTGATAAATTTTTAAGGCATTGAATTGAAGCGACAAACTGTCTTTGGTTTCCAATTTAACTGTGGAAAATTCTTTGAAATTTGCCAAATATTTTTCTTCGGAAATTTCAAATTGATAAACTGGATTTGTAATGGAAGTTTCAGAAGATTTATAAAAATCCAAGGCATTGTGCGATAAAAAATCAAAGAGTGTTGGGCGAAATTTTTTGGAATCTTTCTGTAATTCTAAAATATCATCGAATTTGGCTAAATCTGTTTTCTGTGCCAACACTTCATTTTGTAAGGATTTTTGAAACTGAATATGAATTTCTGAAAATAAAGTTTGTAAGTCCCACGTTCTAAAATCTGTTGTATCAACTTTGTTTTCGGTTGTTGTTCTGTTGTAAAATTTCCACCTGTTTTGTTGAAAATATTGCCAGTATAAATTTGCCAACACACTTTCCAAAATATTTTTAGTTGGGAAATCAGTTGTTGAAATTTCTGTATTGAAAGTGTTTATAATATTTAACTGTGCATCTTCTTCAAGTATTAAAGCATATTTGGATTTAAATAGCAATGTTTTGATAAGCTGTGGCGCATTATTTTCTTTTTTCGCGCTTATATATATTTTTTCAACTTCATTTAATGCCGATTTTGGCAGGTTGCTTTCTTCAAATTTTTGTGCTTTTTTCCATAAATCATCATAATTACGATATTGTTGTTGGGCTTTTGTGGTTAAGGAAAATAAAATGATAACCGAAAGTGTAAATCCAATTTTTCTCATAATATAATTGTTGTTTGTGTAAAGTTAACAAAAGTTATACCTAAAATAAGATATACAGAAAGAAGTAGCTTTTTTAGGTTGAAAATGTCTTTGGTGCCTTGGAAAATTTACATAAAAAAAAGCCGCTTAAATACGACTTTTTTAAATTTTAAAAAGATTTATTTTAATAGAGGATGAGAAATTCACATCGTCTGTTTAAGCTATAACCTTCTTCAGTACAAATGTTTTCTTTTGTACATTCATTTATTGGCATAGTTTCTCCATAACCAACAGATCTTATATTGTTTTCAGAAATGCCTTGATTTACCAAATAATCTAGAACTGATTTTGCGCGTTTTTCTGATAAAATTAAATTATAAGAATCACTTCCCCTATAATCTGCATGTGCACCAATTTCAACAATCATGGCAGGATATTTTTTCATAATGGCAATTACGTTTTTAAGTTCAATTGCTGCATCCGGACGCACATTAGATTTATCAAAATCGAAATAAATTGGATTTATTTTGATTTGGGTTTTATCTTTATCTGTTACAATCGCTCTCTCTGCATCATCATAAGATTCTAACAACAATAAAATATCTTTATTGACATTCCCTTTTTCATTGGTTGAAAATTTAATTTCAGAAGGGTTGAATAATTTTTTAGAGCCTTTGATTTTATAATTTTTATTTTTTTCAATTTCAAAGTAATAGGCAGCGTCATCGCCAACAATCATCTCGTTAATTACATTGTTATTGCCATCAAATAAAGTAACCAATGTTTCTGGAAGAAGTTCTGAAGTGTTCATGTTTTTCACAAACCCATGCACGTAATAGTTTTTTTCTTGTTCAAATCGGTAAATATCATCATCGCCCATTCCACCATTTCTATTTGAAGAAAAATAGCCGGTTCCATTTTCTTCATCAACAATAAAAGCAAAATCGTCTAAATTACTGTTAATTACGTCGCTTAAATTTGTCGGTGAGGAAAAGGTTTCATCCGAAACTTTACTTTTAAAAATATCCAATCCGCCCATTCCAAAATGGCCGTCGGAAGCAAAATAGAGGATGTTTTCACTGCTTACAAAAGGAAATTGCTCTCTTTGTGCTGTGTTAATTTTTGATCCTAAATTTTTAGGGGTTCCATAAGTTTCATCGGCATTGATGTCCACCATAAAGATATCAAACGAACCAAGTGTTCCCGGCATGTCAGATGCAAAATAGAGCTGTTTTTCATCAGGGCTTAATGCAGGATGTTCAACAGAATATTGGTCGCTATTGAAGGAGAGATCAGTAATGTTAGTCCATTCATTATTAACAAATTGCGCTTTGTAAATTTTTAATTGAGTGACTTTTTTTTTGCCTTCTACATTATTTCGTGTAAAATACATGGTTTTTCTATCTTTTGTAAATACCGCACTTGATTCGTGCACTTTTGTATTTATGGTTTTGGAAAATGGAATAACATTGGTCAAATCGGCATTCTTATTGTCGGCTTGATACAAATCTAAATAAGGCTGATTATTCCACACATATAATTTTCCGCCATTTCTTGCCGAGGTAAAAACAACTTTATCACCAAAATAAGCAGGACCAAAGTCGGAATATTTGGAATTTATAGATAATTTTTGAACAGTATATTGATTTTTAACTTTAGCATTTAGACTTTCAATAAAAGGTAAAGTTTCTAAATTTTTAGCATCCACCAATTGTTTTTTATCATTGTATTTTTTAAACCATTTGTCAGCTTCACTAAAGTTTTTAATTCCTTTAAGCGATTGAGAATAGCGAAATAAATATGTGGGATCAACTTTCTCTTCATACTTTTGAAGCAATATTTTATACCAAGGCGCCGCTTGATCCATTTTGGTATTGAAATAATAGCAGTCGCCAAGTTTCTCTAGCACCTCCTGTGTTTTAGGTTCTTCGTTTAAAAACAATTCTGCAGCATCTGGATACGCTCTTTTTTCAAATAAATGGTCTGCGCGTTTTAAATTTTGCGCAACTGAGAGTTGTATTGAAAATGGAAGAACTAAAAGTATAAGTAGTATTTTTTTCATTTTGACAGTCGTTTTTTGTTAAAAGAATCTTGGGGATTTATCATAACCCTTATTTAGACCTAAAATGTCTAAATCATATAAAATAAAGAGCTCATGTGAACCAGAACTGAATGGACCGAGGTTAGAAATAGTATGGTCGTATGCGTAACCTATTCGCAATTCGGGAGTGGCTTTAAAATTTACCATTCCGCTAAATGCATCATCTACCCTGTATCCTATGCCAAATTCAACTTTGTTGTCATACATAATATTTGCGGTCATATCAAATGAAATTGGAGATCCTTTTACAGCTTTTGCCATAAAGGCCGGTTTAAATTTAAATAAATCACTGAGTTCAAAAACATAACCTCCTGTTAAATAGGTGTGCGCTTGCTCCGTCCCTTGATATTTTCCATTATCTCTATCCAAATGTTTTGCATCTAATATATTGGGAATGGAAAGTCCTATATAATAATTATCGGTATTGTAATAAATACCGACACCCATATTAAAGTAGGATTGGTTGATATTTTCAGCAAAATCAGGATCGGTAAAAACATCGCCGGATTCTAACACAAACCCATTAAAATTGACATCAAAAAAAGTAACTCCGGCTTTTAACCCAAAAGATAGATTTCCGTTTTCTTCTAAATTTAGTTTATAGGCAAAATCTGCGTTTAGATTATTTTCTTTAATTACATCGCCAATATTATCATTCACAAGGGAGAATCCGACTTCAACGTTGTCGTTAATTGGTGTGTGAGCAAATATATTTGAAGATTTTGGAGCACCATTTACGCCAACCCATTGGGTTCTGTGTAATGCACCTAAATTTACAACCCCAATATTACCTGTAGTATATGCGGGATTTATAACACTCATATTGTACATATATTGAGTGTACTGTGCATCTTGTTGCGACCACATAATTACTGTTGTCAAAAGTGCAATAAACGTTATTGGTATATTTTTCATTTTTTAGGTATAAAATGTATTTGTTTAAACTATTGATTATCGGCTTAAATATAATCTTCGTTGGATAGGTTTTCTATCATTTTTATTGAAATTAATAATAAAGTAATAAACGCCGGCAGGCACTAATTCCCCGTCGCCATTTAATCTGCCATCCCAGTCTGGTTTTGAAGCATTTGCGGTATATACTAAGGTGCCCCAACGGTTGAAAAATTCAACTTTAAAGTTTGGATATAAGTCCCTAAGATTTCCTAATTTAAAGGTGTCATTAACTCCATTTCCAGAAGGTGAAAAGCCATCATAAATTTCTACCTCATATGCGTCGCAAGCTTCTAACGATACGATCACTGCCAGTGGGTTTATACTTTTACAATCATTAACGGTTGTTTCTATGGCGTAATAAGTTTCACCTTCAACCAATGTTGTGGATGCACTTAAAAGATTTCCGTTTGGATAAGAATCGTACCAAGAAATTGTGCCACCACTATTTGCAGAAACGTTTATGTCTAAGTCCGCCAGCGTTGGCTTATCAATTTTACAAAATTCATTACCCAATGAAATAATAGCCGGAGTACCTGGGTCTGTTAATATTACGTTTGCAACTTTTCTCATTGAGCTAATACACCCTGTTGAAGGATTTGTTTGAGCGGCCCAATAATCTTCACTATCAACTAATAGTTCTGTTGGATTTATAGGTGTATTATCAGTTTCAGAAGCATACCATACAATTCCATTTCCTGAGACATTTAAATCTGAAATTTTTGGAGATGATGATGCGCAAAAACGCTGAGTGATAGTCGAAATAGTTGGAGGTAAAGCATCGTTAATCGTAACTGTAATACCTATTCTAGCAATACTTTCACATCCAGTTGTTGCATCAGAAGCAGCTGCCCAGTAATCTTCTCCATTAATTAATGATTCTGAACTGCTTAATGCCGTAGTTGTTGTTTCATCTGCGTACCAAATAATTGTTGTTCCAACCACATTCAAATTCGAAATGGTAGGGTTGTCTACTTTACAAAAACTTTGATTTGTTTGAGAAGTGCTTGGAGTAGTAGGATTAATTAAACTTACTGTAATTGCTAATCTTGCTGCGCTTTCACATCCCGAGAGTGCATCCGTTTGACTAGCAAAGTAATTTTTACCATCAATTAATATATCTGTAGTAGCAAGTGGTGTAGTTGATATAGCTGTATCATACCAAACAATATTATTACCTATAGCATCTAATTCAGCAATTGTTGGATTGGCTGCTAAATAATCTTTCATACAAAAAGATTGAATTGTTGCAGCACTTGTTGGAGGCAAAGGCTTAGTTATTGAAACATTTACGACTAATCTTGAAGCGCTTTCACAATTTGATGAAGTTTCAGTTTGAGAAGCCCAATAATCACCATCGGACAATAAGTCTGTTCCGTTTAAAGGTGTTGTGGAAATTTCTGTATCATACCATAAAATTCCCGTTCCAATTGCATTTAAATCAGCTACAGTTTTAGCTTCAATCTCACAAAAAGTTTGATTAGCTTCTGTTGTAGTTGGTGAAGGTGAATTTAAAATCGTAACATTTACAACCAATCTTGTTGTGCTTTCACATCCGGTTCCATCTGTTTGAGAAGCCCAATAATCACCATCGGCTAATAAGTCTGTTCCGTTTAAAGGTGTTGCTGAAGTTTCTGTATCATACCATAGAATTCCAGTACCAGTTGCACCTAAATCAGCAACAGTTTTAGCGTCAATTTCACAAAAAGCCTGATTGGTTTCAGTTATAGTTGGAGGCAAAGGTTTAGTTATGGTAACATTTACCACCAATCTTGTTGCGCTTTCACAACCGGTTCCATCTGTTTGAGAAGCCCAATAATCACCATCGGCTAATAAGTCTGTTCCGTTTAAAGGTGTTGTGGAAATTTCTGTATCATACCATA
>JAENXD010000276.1 GCA_016649745.1 Flavobacteriaceae bacterium
GGCTAAGTTCTATATACAACAGCATTTGCGTTAGGGATTGAAGAGGAAATCCCGGCTTTGCGAGTTTGTTCTGCAATATGTTCAACAGATTGCCACGCTCCGCTCGCAATGACGGATTGAAACGAAAAGCCCGACCCGCAGGGTAACGCCCACCAAAAAGGCGGGCAGGCCCAAAACAACAATATCTAAATTGCTGTATTTATTAGAACTAAACCCAATTTATTTAATTTCAATCTATTAATTTAAAAAAGAGAAATATTTATTTGGTTTCAATTTAACCGTAAAATTATCTTAAAACAACATTAAAAATAAAAGTATGTTATCAGAAAGAATGCAATCCGTTTTAAACAAGCAAATTAGAATTGAGGCAGAATCTTCCCAAATATATTTAGCGATGGCTTCTTGGGCTGAAGTGAAAGGTTTAGAAGGCGTTTCTCAATTTATGTACGGCCAATCTGATGAAGAAAGATTGCATATGCTTAAGTTTTTCAAATATATTAATGAACGTGGCGGCCACGTAATGGTTTCGGAATTAAGTGCGCCTGCGCTTGATTTTGGTTCCATCAAAGAAATGTTTGAAACGTTGTTTAAACACGAAGTTTTTGTGTCTGAAAGCATTAATGAATTGGTTCACAATTCTTTGGAAGAAAAGGATTATGCAACCCATAACTTTTTGCAATGGTATGTTGCCGAACAAATTGAAGAAGAAGCCCAGGCAAGAACCATTTTGGATAAAATTAACTTAATTGGCGACGATAAAGGCGGTTTATATTTGTTTGACAATGATATTAAACGACTTACGGTGATGACCTCTGTGGTGCCAAAAGTCTAATAATTAACAAACAATTAGGATTAACGCTTACCATTTATAGGAAAAGCTGGCTATTTTTGTGATTCATTGTCAGGTGAAAAATCATTTTAATAATCCATAATAAATAACTAATTTTGCCAAATGCAAAAAAATAAGATTTATATTTTCATTTTGTTAGTCGCTTTGGGCGTTTCATCTTGTGGTGAATACCAAAAAGTGTTGAATAAAGGAACCAGTGAAGAGCAATATCAGTTGGCTGTTAAATTGTATGATGCGCAAAAGTATACGAAAGCCATTGCTTTGTTTGAGAAAATAACGCCAAGTTATAAAGGAAAACCTCAAATGGAACGCATTCAATATATGGTTTCCCAAGCGCATTACAACACCAAACAATATAGTTTAGCGGCTTATTATTTTGATAAATTTGTAAAAAGCTATCCAAAAAGTTCAAAAGTGGAAGAGGCTGCATACTTATCGGCTTACAGTTATTATTTGGCATCGCCAGTTTATAGCTTGGACCAAAAAGACACAAAGGAAGCCATAACCGCACTCCAATCTTTTATTTATAAGTTTCCAGATTCAGATAAAGTACCTGCTGCAAATAAAAACATAAAGGAATTAACCTATAAATTAGAAAAAAAATCTTTTGAAATAGCCAAACAATACTATCACACCCAAGATTATACTGCAGCAATGGTTGCTTTTGACAATTTACTTTCAGATTATTTAGGCACTTCATTTAAAGAAGAAGCCACTTATTTGAAATTTAAATCGGCTTACTATTTAGGCACGAACAGTATTGTTGTAAAAAAAGAAGAAAGGATTAATGAAGCCTTAAAAGTGCATCAAAGATTTGAACGAAATTTTCCCAATTCAAAATATTTAGCCGAAACAAAAAAATTGAATTCTGAATTAAGCAATGAATTAAACGCGATAACTGTCATAAAAACTCAAAACTAATGGATTATAAAAACACAAAAGCACCGACTACAACTGTTACATACGACAAAAATAAAATTGAAGCGCCAACAAACAATATTTATGAGGCAATCACCATTATAGCAAAAAGAGCCGATCAAATAAGCATCGATTTAAAAAATGAATTGGTTGAAAAATTAGAGGAGTTTGCTACGTATACCGACAGTTTGGATGAAGTTTTTGAAAACAAAGAACAAATTGAGGTGTCTAAATTTTATGAAAAATTGCCAAAACCTACAGCACTTGCCGTGCAAGAATGGTTAGATGGTGAAATTTATTACAGAAATCCAGAAGAATCTCAAGTATAAATGTCCATTTTAAGCGGTAAAAAAATACTATTGGGCGTTACCGCCAGTATTGCTGCTTATAAAACAGCACATTTAGTGCGACTTTTTGTGAAATCGGGCGCGCAGGTAAAAGTTGTGATGACACCAGCAGCCAAAGATTTTGTCACGCCGCTTACATTGTCAACACTATCCAAAAATCCCGTTTATTCTGTTTTTTTGAAAAAGAAGATATAGAAAACGAGCAGTGGAACAGCCAC
>JAENXD010000094.1 GCA_016649745.1 Flavobacteriaceae bacterium
GCAAATTGCTCTATGTTTACCATTGTAAATTATTTTTCAATTACAAATGTAATCTTTTTAATGACAATAAGCAAATAAGCCTATACAATCACATAAATTATTCATAAATATTTATAAGTATAGGTTTATGTTGAGTTATATAAGTTATTAAATTGCATATATTTAAATATTTTGTATCAAATTTCATTATAGTAACTATTCAGCAAGGACAAAGCACGAGTGGGAAGCGGCGAAAATTGATTACAATTGTATAATATTGACAAATATATGATGTTTACAAATGTAAACATTCTATTATTTACATTTGTAAAATGAAATTCATAGACATAAAAACATTGGAACTTTTATATCAGAAAAATTTTGAAAAAAATTTAAAAGGAAGAAGAATTTTATTTGAGGATATAGAACCTTTGCTTCAAAAATTATCCTCAAAATTTCAAAAAGAAATAATGGGCCATTCTGAAAACAACATTCCCATTTATAAAATTTCTACTGGAACCGGAAAAATTAAAATTTTAATTTGGTCCCAAATGCACGGGAATGAAAGTACCGGAACCAAAGCACTATTTGACTTGTTTAATTTTATTGAAAAGGATGACATTGAATTGTCTGAAATATTCAAAACTATCTTTACAAATTGCACCATTCAGTTTATTCCATTGTTAAATCCCGATGGCGCCATTAAATTTACCAGGGAAAATGCAAATGATATCGATTTAAATAGAGATGCTGTTTCAAGAAAAGCGCCAGAAAGCAGGTTGTTGCGTGAGGTCTTAGACACTTTCAATCCGAAGTTTTGTTTTAATTTACACGATCAACGTGCAATTTTTAACGTTGAAGGCACCAAAAATCCGGCTACACTGTCTTTTTTAGCGCCTTCAGAAGATGTAGAACGGACTGTAACCAAAGGCCGTAAAGAAACAATGAGCGTTATTGTGGCTATGAATCATTTGCTGCGACAGGTAATTCCAAACCAAGTTGGCCGTTATACCGATGAATTTTATCCAACAGCCACAGGAGATAATTTTCAAAAACTGGGACACAACACCATATTAATAGAAGCTGGACATTTTAAAGACGATTATGAAAGAGACATCACCAAAAAATATAATTTTTATGCGCTTTTACAAGGAATCTATTTTATTGCAACGGCAAAGGATTACGCCAATTATAAGCCTTACTATGAAATTCCCAATAATGACACCAAGTTTTTAGATATAATCTATAAGAATATAAAAATTACTGAAAATAATAGAAATCAAATCATAGATATTGGTATTCAGCTTAAATTCAAAGTAATAGCCAATAAATTGGTGATGTACAAACACATTGAAAAAGTCGGTGATTTGTCAGATTATTACTCGCATAACTATATAAGTGCAGAAAATTTGAACATAAAGGAATTAGAATTATCAAATTCGTAAATTTATTAGGTGTTTATCGATTTTTTTTTAATAAATTTGTGCTTTAGTTTTTTATCTTAAACAAATGCTGTAATATGAAAAAATATATACTTGATGAAATCGATCATCAAATATTAGATATTCTTATCGAAAACGCAAGAACACCGTTTACCGATATCGCAAAAAAATTAGTGGTTTCCGCAGGTACAATCCACGTTAGGGTTAAGAAAATGGAAGACGAAGGAATCATTAAAGGTTCTACCTTAACCCTTGATTATGAGAAAATGGGCTATTCATTTATCTCACACGTCGGTATTTATTTGGACAAAACCTCCAAAACAAAACAGGTTATTGGAGAATTAAAGAAAATTCCTAATATCACCATTGCTTATATTACTGCAGGTAAATACAATATTTTTTGTAAAATAAGGGCCAAAGACACCACACACGCAAAAGAAATTATTTTTGAAATCGACGATATTGACGGCGTTTCAAGAACAGAAACAATGATTTCTTTGGAAGAAAGCATCAACGACAAAACGCGTTTGATGCATTCCATTTTTAGGGAAGTTTAAGCAAAATCAAATCATTAAAAATACCTTATTATTCTTTATAATAAGGTATTTTTGTTTCCAAGTATGATTATCTTTGATATAATTTTTCATTTTTAATGGGCACAAGTAGCAACTCTATTGGTAAAATGGTTTATAACCGTGAAAATTACACAGATAAAGAATTAATTAATTTATATAAATTCCTTCTAAAACCCCGATTGATAGAAGAGAAAATGTTAATTCTGTTGCGACAGGGAAAAATCTCCAAATGGTTTTCGGGCATCGGCCAAGAAGCTATTGCTGTTGGCATCACAAACGCCTTAAATTTTGACGAATATATTTTACCAATGCATAGAAACTTGGGTGTGTTTACTTCCAGAAACATTCCTTTATACAGATTGTTTTCCCAATGGCAGGGCAAAAAAAGCGGATTTAGTAAAGGTCGCGAACGCTCATTTCATTTTGGGACACAAGAATTTAAAATTGTGGGGATGATTTCGCATTTAGGTCCGCAATTTGGCGTTGCAAACGGAATAGCATTGGGAGATTTGCTTAAAAATGAACCTAAAGTGACTGCGGTTTTTTCTGGAGAAGGCGGAACCAGTGAAGGCGATTTTCACGAAGCTTTAAACGTGGCCTCCGTATGGAATTTACCGGTGCTTTTTTGTATTGAAAATAATGGGTACGGACTTTCAACACCTGTAATTCAGCAATTTAAATGTGAAAATATTGCAGATAAAGGAATTGGGTACGGAATGGAAAGCCATATTATTGACGGAAATAACATTTTGGAAGTTCATTCAAAAGTGCGTGAAATTGCAAAAAGCGTTCGGGAAAATCCGCGTCCGGTGCTCCTTGAATTTAAAACATTCAGAATGCGCGGCCACGAAGAAGCGAGCGGCATGAAATATATTCCGCAAGAATTGATAGCTGAATGGGCAGAAAAAGATCCCGTTAATAATTATCATGCATTTTTAACTGCCGAAAACATACTTTCCATTGAAATGGATGCCTTGATTAAGGAGGAAATTATTGACGAAATAAATGAACATTTAAAAATAGTTTATGCAGAAGAAGAAATTTCTTCAACCATTAAAAATGAATTGGCAGATGTGTACAAACATCAAAATTATAGTGAAGTAAAATCTTCGACAAACACTTCAAATATTCGATTTATTGACGCTGTATCTCAAGGATTAAGACAAAGTATGGAACGCTTTGAAAAGTTGGTTGTGATGGGACAGGACATTGCAGAATATGGGGGTGCTTTTAAGATTACGGAAGGGTTTTTAGAACAATTTGGCGCTTCAAGAATTCGAAATACACCAATTTGTGAATCCACCATTATTGAATCGGCTTACGGACTTTCCATCAACGGCTATAAATCGGTTGTGGAATTGCAATTTTCTGATTTTGTGACTTCCGGGTTCAATCCGGTCATTAATTTATTGGCAAAATCGTTTTATCGCTGGAATCAGAATGCTGATGTTGTGTTGCGAATGCCTTGCGGCGCGGGTGTAGGTGCAGGGCCATTTCACAGCCAAACCAATGAAGCCTGGTTTACCAAAACGCCCGGACTTAAAGTGGTATATCCTGCATTTCCTTATGATGCAAAAGGTTTGTTGGCAACAGCAATCGAAGATGAGAATCCGGTATTGTTTTTTGAGCATAAAGCATTATATCGGTCTGTTTATCAAGATGTTCCGACAGATTATTACACAATTCCGTTTGGAGAAGCATCTTTGCTTCACGAGGGAAATGACTTGAGCATCATCACTTATGGCGCCGGCGTTCACTGGGCGTTAAACGAAGTTAAAGAAAACCAAATATCGGCCGATATTATTGATTTAAGAACACTTCAGCCTTTAGATACGGAAGCCATTTATAAATCGGTTAAAAAAACCGGCAAGGCTTTAATTTTGCACGAAGACACTTTGTTTGGCGGCAATGCTTCAGATATTTCCTCACTTATTACAGAAAATTGCTTCAATTATTTGGATGCTCCCGTAAAACGTGTAGGAAGTTTGGAAACACCAATTCCATTCGCCAAAAACTTAGAAGAAATGTTTTTGCCAAAAAACAGGTTGCATTATGAAATTATTGACTTGTTAAATTACTGATCACAATAGCGAAATCTGATTTTCATCATTTAAAATAAATCAATATTTCCTTTATATTATTGTCATTTATCCTTGATTTCAAAATTAAAGGATAAAATGTATTTGGATAATTTTGCCGTTTTTTCCCAAACTGGTTCCCATAAAAATAGTTTTCATTTTAGCATCGTAAATTTTAATGAAAAATTGATAACTATCATTTTGAATAATGATGAGCGTCATAGTATGGAGCATATCTTCAATATAAATTTGTTCATTATTAACCATTAAATTATTTAATTATGCCATTAGTACAATTTAACAGACGTTTACCTGTATTGGACAGAATGTTTCCTGAAATTTCGGACATTACCAATAATATGATGACAGAAGACTTGTTTCTAAGAGACAATTGGATGCCAGCAATTAATGTAAAGGAACACAAAAAAGAATTTGAAATAGAAGTTTCTGCACCTGGCTTTACAAAAGATAACTTTGAAGTATCTATTTTAGATGATGTTTTAACAATTTCGGCTGAAAGAAAAGATGAAAAAGAAGAAAAAGACGAAAATTATTCTCGCAGGGAGTTTTACCACAATTCCTTTACAAGAACTTTTACTTTGCCAAAAAATGTAGATCTTAACAAGAAAATAAAAGCGAACTACGAAAATGGAATCTTGGCAATTCACTTAGATAAAATGGAAATTTCCAGAATTGAAGACAAGAAAAAAATGATTGAAATCAGCTAATTTTTTAACCTAAAATTTAAAAAAGATGGATAAAAATCAATCAATCCAACAAAAAGAAGAAAAGTCAAATTATGAAATCAGCATTGACCGTATGCATTCCAAAGCCCAACAATGGATTTCAGAAATTGAGTTTATTAAAATTGAGCAAAATTTTTTAAGAGAATTGCTCACTGAGCATATTATTGAATTGTGTACGACCCATAATTACGCCAATGCTAAATTGTTGTTGAATGGTATAGAACACGAAACTAAATTGGGAAATAAATTAATAGAATCAATCAAAGAACATAAAATTAATTTGGCATTGCTCCTTGAAAATATTCAATTAAAAAATGAATTTAAATATAGAAGTAATCATAAATTTCTAAAAGCGGAGGTTAGAAATTATATGGAAAACTTTAAATATATTAAGGAACAAGCTTTTGAACTTGTGTTATTAATTATGAAAAAAGAAAAAGAAAAAAAATTACTTTCATAAAAAATAACAGGATTGGTTTAATACTTAACTAACCGTTTTCAACTTTGGTTCTTTGAAATTTTTTGTGGTAAATTAAGGGCAAATATCGTTATATATAATTGTGGACGTGACAATTAAAAAACGTAATACGTCAGTAATTTATTAAAATATATCTTAAGAAGGGATTGTTTTATTTGGGGTGAAATAAATTCTAATTTAAGTCGCTTACAGAAAATTTTGAAACAGTTTACGCTGAGAGCTTAAAAATTGAAAACGGTTTTTTTAAATAAAATCCCAAATCAAATATTTTCAAAACTTTAATCCAATCATTTGGAAAAGGAGCAATTAAATTAATTATTTCAAGAGTAATTGGATGTGAGTATTGAAGCGAATAGGCGTGTAAAAATAAATTTTTGCAGTCAAATTCATTTTCAAACACTCTGTTATGAAATAAGTCTCCGTATTTGTAATCACCAACAATATCACAATCAATTTTCATTTCGCAAATATAAGGGTAAAAAAGTGGTTTTAATCATCTTGGTTTCTTCTTCCATAAAATCAAAAAAAATAATATAATTCTTAGCAATTTAAGCTTCTCTAACACATTTTTCACATTTGAGATGTGTGAATTTTGTAATAAATAAATAAAAATATGTAACTTTATAAGACCTATTATTTCGCAAATTTGCAGTATATAAATTCACCATTAAAACAATAGTAAAAATGAAAAAAATAATAGTATTTGTACTTTTAGCTTCCATGGTTATTTCATGTGGAACTCCAAAAACAGTTATTCAGTCGAAAAAAGTAATTAAAGGTTATTGGTCACTTGACCAAATTACTTACAGCGAACCTGGAACTTTTGACGTAACCTTATTAAATGATGCTTCTAAAGATTGTTTTATTGGAAGCAAATGGCGTTTTATTCCTAACAACAATACCGGAGTATATACCATTACCGATACACATTGTGTACCAATTGGCGATCGTTATTTCAATTTTACCATTCAGCAGACAGATGCCGATACAGGTCTTTATGATTTCTTGTTGAAACCAACCGATGCAAAACAAAATTCTCCAGACGATATAGGTTTCAGACTTCAATTGGCACAGTTGACAGAAACTACTATGAGATGGGAACAAACTGTTTCAGTAGAAGGAAAACCATTTATAATTTATATGAACTTTAATAAAATTAACGAATAATGAAAACATTCTTTAAAAAAACAACATTGGCTGCTTTAACACTAATTTTAGTGGCTGGTTTAAGTAGTTGTGAAGCTACCAAAAACGCAAATAACGCACAAAAAGGTGCCGTAATCGGAACTGCTGGAGGTGCAATTTTAGGCGCTATTATCGGCAACAATGCCGGTAAAGGCGGAAAAGGGGAAATAGGCGCAGTAATTGGTGGTGTTGTAGGTGGAACTGCGGGAGTGCTTATTGGAAACAAAATGGACAAACAAGCCCAAAAAATTGAGGAAGAAATTCCTGGCGCTAAAGTTGAACGTATTGACGATGGCATTTTGGTGACATTTGATGAAAATAGCGGTGTTCATTTTGAAACTGAAAAATATAATATCACTTCAACTTCTGAAGTAATGCTTACCAAATTGGCAAATATCTTAAAAGAATATCCTGATACAAATGTATTGGTGGTTGGACATACAGACAGTACTGGTTCAGCAGGTTACAATATGACACTTTCTGAAAAAAGAGCCTATGCGGTAACCAACTACTTTATTCAAAACAAGGGATTGAGTTCATCACGTTTTACAACAACTTGGTTTGGTGAAGATGAACCAATTGCAACTAACAGTACAGTTGAAGGTCGCGCTAAAAACCGTAGGGTAAATATTGCGATTGTTCCAAATGAAAAAATGATAGAAGACGCCAAAAAAGAAGCTGGCGAAAACTAATAATAACCTCAAATTCTTAGAAAGACCCAAAACAATTTGTTTCGGGTTTTTTGTTTAGATTTATGTTATTTGTTATAAGTATATGTGCTTAATTTTATGCTAAGGAGCAACTTCTAAACAAGTAAACATTTAAACAATTTAACGATTAAACAGCTCAAAAAACTTTCAAACTTTTTAACTTATAACTACCTTACAGCCCTAAAACTAAAGAGGTGCTAGGTATAATTGAAAATGTAATGCAGTTCCATTTATCTTGGTTAAACTGGTTTTTGGCATTTTTGGCTGCCTTATTTTTAGGAATGGGAAAAGCAGGAATAAAAGGCCTGGGCGTTTTAATCGTTACTTTAATGGCTATTGTATTTGGAGGAAAGGCTTCTACAGGTATTTTAATTCCGCTTATGGTGGTTGCCGATATTTTAGCTGTTTATCATTATCACAATTACACCCAATGGAAATTTTTATTAAAAATATTGCCGACTATGGTTTTGGGTGTATTGGTGGGGGTGTGGTTTGGAAATAGTATTTCTGAGCAATTATTTAAACAAGTGATGGCAATTTTTATCTTTACTACTGTGGTTTTGATGGTTTGGATGGATCAAAAAAAATCAAAGGCAATTCCCAAACATTGGTTTTTTGCCAGCAGTATGGGGCTTTTATCCGGAATTACATCTATGATTGGAAATTTGGCAGGTTCATTTGCCGATATCTATTTTTTAGCTGTTCGTTTGCCTAAAAATCAATTTATAGGCACGGCAGCTTGGCTGTTTTTAATTATTAATGTGTTTAAATTGCCTTTTCATATTTTTGTTTGGAAAACGGTAACTTCGGATAGTCTTTTGATGAATTTATTTCTGATTCCAGCCATATTGATCGGTTTTATAAGCGGCGTAGCGCTGGTTAAATTGTTAAACAATGAAGTTTACCGCAAATTTATTATGGTGGTAACCGCTATGGGCGCTTTGTTAATACTTTTTAGATAATTTTAAATATATTTATTATGGAAGAACATTTTTTTCAGTGTCCGTATTGTTGGGAAGAAATTTCTATGCTATTGGATACGTCAGTAAGCAATCAAACCTATATTGAAGATTGTGAGATTTGTTGCAATCCAATTGAAATAAATCCCATATTTGAAAATGGTGAATTAATTTCTTTACATATTAAAAGTGAAGAGGAGCAGTGAATTTATTTTGAAGAAATTGCCTGTTTTAATTGAGAAACAGATTGCATGCCAGATTGTCTCCAAATTTGCTTTCCTTGTCTAAAAACCATAAAAGTAGGAACGCCCTGTACTTGATATTTCGCTGCCAATGCCTGATTGGTGTCCACATTTATTTTTATAATGCTTATCGAATCTTTTAGTTCCGCTTTTAATTGTTTTATAACAGGCGCCATATTTTTACAAGGTCCACACCAATCTGCGTAAAAATCAATTAAAACAGGAACATTTTGATTTATAAGGTCGTTAAATGATTTTTTCATTTTATTTTTTTTTAGCGCTGCTTAAAGTTACAAAAACATCAATAATGAATAAACAAATTAATCAAAAAGTTTATTTCATTTTAGAATAATTACGTCTAATAAACAATTAGGAAATTAACAGGGTTGAATTATCTTTTGTTATTAAAAAAGAGACCCTAATTGAAAATCCGATATAATCCAAAGCAGGTGATGCCATCAAAGCTATAAATTTAAAATAGGGAAGACTTGCTTTTTGCCATCCGTCACAAGTAAGGCAATTCAATTTAACAAGTGAAGGAGTATTAAAATATTCTATTTAACATAATATAAATTATAATACAAATTACATCATTTTCGTTTTATGGCTGTTTAAGGTAATTTGTAAGTTATAATTGTATATTATGCTAAATATCCCAGAAGCTTTATATTTCTTTATGATATTCTGTACTTGGGTTAAGAATATTTTAAATATGCGATTCTCAGCAAACAGCATTTGGGCAAATTTGTAATTATAATTTGCCATTATGCTAAATTGCCGCTGCCAACAACTTTATTGTTTTGTAAAACCAAATTGTTATCACAATTTATTTTACACACAATTTGCAGCCGCTTGCCAACGCAAAAAAGCAATATTTTCAGTTCCGTAATAATATTTTGAATATTTAGGATATTCACGTTCCAAAAGTTTTCAGATTGTTTTCGTACAGTTGTCGCAACAGTTTAAAATTTTTGAAAGTAAAAATTTCTAAACACTTGCTTTAATTTAGTTCCAAATAAATCATTTTTGATTATGATGCCAAGGTTAGAATCCATATCCTATTTTACATAATAATTAAATATCAATAGGTATTGATACTGTAATCTGATTCAATACATCATTATATATGTCAATATCAGCTTCGTTTGTTTCAATCGAAATAATTAAACTATATCTAACCGATGAATCATAACGATTGAGCTTTTTTCTATTTTTCCACCAGCCACCAACTGGATAAACTGCAATTTTATTTCTTAATGCTAAATCAGCAGCTGCACCAACCCAAATATCTTTGTGAATACTGCCTTTATCTCTAACTTGGCTTCCCAATATCCAATTCTCACTACCTTCAGCTACATAATCATCTTGTTCATCTTTTATAGCTTTACTAACTCGAGCTTGAAAAGCTCCTTGACTTTCATTTTTATCAATCATTTTAAACCTCAAGCCATGTGATTTATATGATTGGTCATTAGCATATCTTTTATTTCCAGGATTTGGTTCAATAAAATATGACAAGGTCACTATTAATTTCACATCCAATTCGGCTAAATCAGACAAAATATCCGTTGGCCAAGGCAAATCAAATAAATGAAAAACATTAGTTTTAACTCTACTTTCTTCAAACTTAAAAGGTTTTAGAGTTCTTTCAGCTATAATACTTAATGAATTTTCAGCACTATATTTAGCTTTATCCAAATTAGGGATTCCATAACCTACTCTCTCTAAAAGTTTAGATTTTTCTTCTGATGTAAAATTATCTAAACTTCTATTATTCAGCATTATGCTATTCCAATCTGCAGAATGAATTATTAAGGCTCTAACTGTTTCAGGCAAATAGTTTGGATATTTTTGATATAATTCAGCCGCAAATTTTGAAGCCAATGCAGTTGCTGCGCTTGTATCAGCCATAGTTGAGAGCCAAGACCTTCCTATACCACCTACTCCTGTTGACAAAAGTTTTAATGATTCTTCATCTAAAATACCTGAATTAAATATTCCATCATTACCACCTTCAAAAACAATATCAGGTTTCTTTGGCCATTTTTTATTCCAACTTACTGAAGTCGTATTGCAAGGAGACATTTGACCTCTTTGAGCCAGTAGTTTTGCTCCTGGATAAGTTGCAACATCTAATCTATCCTTGTTTGTATATGCTCCGACAGTTATAGCATTAAATGCTTGAGCTGGATCTTCTATTGATAGGTCATCATTTGAGATAGGATAATTTAATCTATTGGCAAAGGATAGATTTCCACTTGAAACTAAAATTACAGTATTATTATTTCTGTCTTCAATTGATCCAAACATTTTTTGATCAATCGCGGCGGACCAAGAAGACGGTCTTCCTAAATATTTATTATCAGGAGAAGTAACTGCCAGACAAACGACTCTTTTATTTTCGGGATTCATAATTTCACCTATAGCTATAGCCTCAAGTGTTATTTGTCCATATAAATCCGGATCATTTGCTGAACAATCAATAATTTTGATACTTTCTATATTGTTAGAGACATAAATTTGTGAACTAGAAGTTATTGGATCGTTCAAATCCCCATATATAATAAGACCAGCCATTGGAGTCCCATGTCCTTGCCTCTCAGAATCAGAATTTGTCCAAGTTGGATTTACTGAATCTAAATTTCTTTCTGGAATTAAATCTACTAATAGAGGATTTACTCGATTGACTCCAGAGTCTAACAAACAAACTGAAACATTATTTTGTAATATTTGAATATTAGTTCTATCACGTAAATCATTAATAAAATCGCCTTCCCAATCTTTGTCGAGATTTGTAAAAAAGTCAGTGGTTTCAATAGGTTTTCTTATTTCAGCCAAATTATCTATATAAAGTAATCTTTCTCCTAATTCTTCAGGAGTAGCTTTAATTAAACCTACAACATTTTCTGGAAAAACAAGTAGTCTTCTATTAGTTAAAATACTATCTGTAGCTATAGAATTTAATGTTTCTTGTACAACTTCCTTATTAGAACCACTAAACCAAACTTCCCACCATACACTTACATTTGAGCTTGGAAAATCTATTTCAGGCTCTTGCCAAAAACTTTCTAAAGTAGCTGCTCTAATGTTTTCAATATTCGCTATTAAATTCTGATTTTTTGGTTTACCTGTTATAGTTTCCTCAGTTAAATATTTTTCAACTTTATTTAAAAAATTCGAAACAGCTTTTTTATTTAAGGGGACTTCTATAAATTAATTCATTGTTAATCAGATAATTATATGTATATTTATAAGAAAAAACACAATGAAAACACAAAAATACAAAAGAACAGGAAACAGTGGTTTATTTGATGAGCAAGATACTTATAAAA
>JAENXD010000055.1 GCA_016649745.1 Flavobacteriaceae bacterium
TCTAAGTCCACAGTTTGCAGTCTCAGTTTACAGTAAAAAAACCGCCATAGGATTTGGAGGCGAACGTCAAATGTTTGAAGAATCCGTAAAAAGAAATGCTGTCTGAGCGTAGCGAGTTCATTTCTTTTAGGATTCAAAAACCAATTTGACCGGCGAAAATCCAAGGCTTGACTTTTTTGGTTCGTTTTTGTGTCAAGACAAAAATGAACAAACACGAAAAAAATGTAAAATCATTTAATTAAAACAAAAAATCCAATGCTATGAACCCAACACCGCACATAAAAATCGAAGGCACCTCAAAATTTCAGATCGGAGAATTGCAAAACAACATCGTTCACTACGATTTCGAAAAAATAAAAGCCTACCTCAACATCAAAGGCTGTCTGATTTTCGATAAAAATTTTAGACTCTACAAAGAAGATGAACTTTTGCTGTTCAAATTATGCTGTTACTACATCCAGGACCACTGGACCTGTGCAAAAATGGGAATTGACACCAACAAAGGTTTGTTGCTTTCGGGCCCGGTCGGTTGCGGCAAAACATCATTGATGAAATTATTGCCCTATTTGGCGCCACACAAAACAAACTACGAAATCATTCCAACACGCAACATTGTTTTCAATTTCAATGCAGCCGGTTTTGAAGTGTTGGAAAAATACAACGATACCAAAAACTATTGTTTCGATGATCTGGGTGTGGAACCAACTGGTTGCCATTACACCAAAGAATGCAATGTGATGGGAGAAATTTTGCTTTCGCGCTATGATATTTTCAAAACCAAAAACACAAAAACGCACATCACCACCAACCTCAACGCCGAAGAACTTGAAGCACGTTACGGTAGCCGGGTTAGAAGTAGAATGAGAGAGATGTTTAACCTTATTAGTTTTGATAAAGCTTCTGTTGACAAAAGAAAGTAAGGTTAAACATCCACGAATACAAAAACCAATAAAAGAGGGATGAGTAGATGTTCAACTTGATCAGCTTTGACAGTTCCACAACCACAAACGTAAATAGTTGAACATCCACGAACACCAAAAAAATTGAGTAACTAAAAATGAGCAAACATTAAAAAAATCAAATTATTAAATTCAAACTAAAAACAACATTATGAAAACATCACGCAGAGCAATCCAAAGATTGTCAAAATTTCTATTCAGAGAATTGGATAACAACTTCTTTGGCTATAGTTTTTACAAATTAAAAGTATTCCTCCACGTCCAAAGTCGTATGATGTTCGAGAAAGATTTCAGACTACACAAAGAAGACAAGCCTGTTCTGTTGATATTATACTGTTACTTTATTCAAGATCAAAATGCTGGTGCAATAATAGGATTAGACATCAACAAAGGATTGTTGATTTCCGGCCCGGTAGGTTGCGGTAAAACAACGCTGATGAATTTAATGCCTAAATCCACTAGGCATAAAATTAATTATGAAATGATTCCAACACGCAATATCGTGAACAATTTCAATGAAGTCGGATTTGAAGTATTGGAAAAATACAAGGACACCAAAGACTATTGTTTCGATGATCTGGGATTGGAACCAACAGGATGTCATAACACAAAAGATTGCAACGTAATGGAAGAAATATTGCTTTCGCGCTACGACCTTTTCAAAACAAAAAACGTAAAGACACACATTACTACCAACCTCAACCCTGAAGAACTTGAAGCACGCTATGGCAGCCAGTTTATAAGTAGATTAGGTGAAATGTTCAACTTAGTTAGCTTTGCTAGTTCCACTAACGATAAACGTTAATAGTTGAACATTCACGAATACCAAAACAAATAAAAAATGGGTGAGTAAATGTTCAACTAAATTAGTTTTGATCAAGCTTCAGCTGATAAAAGAAAATAAAAAACCCACATCTTTTTCATTGAAGAATAAGAGGTGGGTTTTAAAAAAAAATTGCTATGAAAAAGTATAGGCCTATGAAAACCTATATTTCAAATATAGCATATTTGATTTTATAAAATCATTTTATTTTTAGTTATTTTCAATCTTAAAACAACCCCTTAAAAGTTTTACAAAATCCAGCATTTCTATCTAATACCCCATTTATTTTGTTGCTTTTGTATTTGTAATTGATTATTTAATAATTCACGAATTAGTGCTTATATTTGTTAGCAACCATACTTATAAATTCTGGATTGTAACGAAGTCCTAATACTCTAATTAAAAGTAAGCTATCAATTGGTTAGATAAATATGGGAATAGTTTATAAGAAAATTTGTGTCAAAAATTGTTATAAATATAGGCGTATATGAAAAAATAGTAATTAGGAATTTACCGATAAAAGAAAATTCAGACATAATAAGCTATTGGTTTTTAAAAACTATCCGTTCTAAAAGGAGTTGCTGGTAATCCTTCTTTATTATAAAAATTACATAATGGAAAATCAGCCCAACCATACCTAACAGCTATAGGATTTTTTACATTTGGGTTAGAAACAATTATTTGGTTTCCGATAATTTTAGCTTTAGCCCAAACAAATATTTTATCTTCCCCACATATTGAAAAACCGAGTAATTCATTACTATTTAATTGGTGAGTGTCTAATAAAACCGCTTTCGCTATAATTCCGCTTCCTGTATTATTGAACATAAGACGAATTTCGTTTCCTTCAATTTTCATTTCTTTAAAAGAAGGTCCATTACTTACAATATTTTTATTGTAAGTGTTTTTTAACGCTTGTAGAGCCAGCCTTTCTCCTAAAAGTTTTTTATATGTAGGATGAATATTACTTTCTTCTCCTAAATCTATAGCTACTGCCATACCAGTATTCTTTAGCTTTAAGGCATTAGCTTGAGATTCTCTTAATCTAGCCCAAACAGAATTAGAAGGTTTTTGTTCAACTTTTCCATAAGATGCTAATTGAACATAATAAAAGGGAAAATTGACCGCCCATTTTTCTCTCCAGGATATAATTAAGTTAGAGAATAAATATTCGTAGAATACAGCCATTTCATCTGTTTTCGCATTAGATTCCCCTTGATACCAAATGACACCTTTTATGGGAAATTCAATTAAAGGGTTAATCATGGCGTTATATAAAGCACTAGGTCTAGCAAAATCATCTTCTTCTCCAGAACCCTTTGTAGCATGTATTTTTTTGAACTTCCAAGGCATTTTAGCTTTTGGATTCTTTAATTTTTCAGCTTGCCATTCGTTAAACTCATTATCTAGTTTTTCTTTTCTTATAGGATACTCTTCTTGAAAATTTTCATAATCATCAAGTATGGTTGCTAGCTTAATATCTTTACTTAATGGCTCTTTTGGAATCCATTTGTCAACTGTAGTATTTCCCCAATAAGAACCTATTAAAGCAATAGGAACATGTATTTCTTCTTCTAAAATATCTGCAAAATAATATGCAACAGCAGAAAATGATTTAATGGATTCTTTAGAAGCAACTTGCCAAGTGGCACTTTGATTTGGCATTTCATCTTTTGGTGTTGAAGCTATAGCTTTTTTTACCTCGTAAAAGCGAATGTTATTATTGTTAAAATTTACTGAGTTATTTTTGTATGCATTGGAGTATGATAACCTGAACTCCATATTAGATTGTCCGCTACAAATCCATACATCTCCAATCATAACATTATTAAGTAACACCTTGTTTGTTTCCTCAACAGTTATATCATAAGGACCACCAGCATTCATTTTCGGAAAATATACTTTCCATTTACCAGCAACTACTTCAGCCGTTTTGGTAATTCCGTTGAAAGTGATTTTAATGGGCATGTTTCCATCTGAATAACCAAATATGGGTATTTCAACATCGCGTTGAAGGACCATATTGTCGCCAAAAATTTTATGCAACTTAACAGTTGCATGAACTTGGGTCATTGTTAGCAAAAGTGTTAAGAAAATAATTTTTTTCATTTTTCTCTATTTAGCCTTACTAAAACAGGTCTTTTATCTTCTTCATGATAAGTGTCTGAAGCAATATAATAGAAGCCAGTTGTTCCTGATCCATCTTCTTTAGCTTCTCTTACAACAATTATAAACTTGTCAGAACCATTAGCAATTGCAGCATAAACAATTGCATCTATATTGACCTCGAATTCTATTTGTTGAATTTTAGCTGTAGTTTTGAATTCTTTATTAAATAATGATGTTAAATCTAATTTATAAGTTTTTTTTGTGAGAAAATACCTCTGTATATTTAGTTTAATTTTTCTCTTAATAACATATCAATGACTGGTCTTTTGCTCTCATCTGTGTAAGTGTCTGAACCAATAAACCAATAGCCGCCATTACCCACATTATTAAAGAGTTCTCTAACGACAATGGTAATTTTATTAACATTATTATCAATTGCCGGATAAATAATGGAATTTATATTTCCTTCAAATTCAATTTGATCAGTTGTACTGGTTGATATGAAATTTTGAGTAAATAATGGTGTTAAATCTACTGTTGCAGGTTGAGTATCCCAGGTCATTGCCTCATTTAGAGGCCCTAATATGGCTTTAACGTCCATAGTGCTTTCTTTATCTACTCCAAGACTATGGGATTCTACCAACCAGAATTTTAAATTATACCTGCTTTTATCTATAATTTTGGTAAATTGTGAAATATCAAATTCAAAAAATACCCTTCTTTCATATTTATTATTACTGCTTCTAAGTTGTAAAAGAGAGGTGTAAGTAAGTTCATCTGTAGACATTTGCATAAAAGCAGCTTTAGAAGAAGGAATACTCTCAGAAAAATTATAGGTAACAGGCGAGACTTTGATATCTGCAGTACCGGAAGCTACTCCAATCAAGCCATAAGAAGCAACGGATTCAGCAATATAAGTAACATCTTTAGTTGGTAATGTTTTAAATGTATAAGACCGCCCGGGGATATCTATAATGTTTTTGAATAAGGTCTTTTCCCCATCAAAATATTTATATCTAAAGGCAAATGGGGGGGTTCCTCCATTAATTGTAATTGAAACTGATGCTGAGTCACCTTGAAGTATTTCTGTCGAAAAATCTGTGATACTTGCAGAAATTTCCATGTTTTCTTTTTCACAAGAAATAAATCCAAATATTGCAATGGCTGTAGCAATAAAACTTAATATTGATTTCTTTTGTTTCATAATTATATTTTTTAGTCAATTGCATTATTAGAATCTGTTTCTACTTTCGGGATAGGCCATAAATAGCCTTTGCTTGGGTCAAAAGTGCTGCTCAAATAAATATATTCTTCATAATCCGCACTATTATACTTTAGTAGTTCTGGTCTATATCCATAAGCGTTTGTGAATGCTTTTTCACCATCGTCCCAACGCATTATATCAAAAATACGCAAACCTTCAAATGCAAACTCAACACGTCTTTCATGACGTATAATCTGCCTCATTTCTTCTTGAGATAACCCAGTACCTTCCACGTCTTCCACCTTTGGCATCATCACACTTGGACGTTGTCTTACTTGATTTATTAGATTGGACACATAGTTTTCATCATAACCTCCTTGCTCTACTAGTGCTTCTGCCTCCATTAATAAGATATCAGCATACCTAATTATTATAGGGTTTACTCCAGAAATTTGATGTTCCCATTTATTACTGTAATCTATATATTTACGAACCCTAAAACCTGTAAAATTTACAGTGTGCCTTTGTGGGATATAGACTTCTGGGGTGCCATCTGCTTTTGTAAAACGGAAAAGAGAATAAGGCACAACAATTGTATTATGCATCCTTGGGTCTCTATTGGCAAATCTGTTGTCATAAACACCCTGTTGGGTCCCCGCATATTGTGGATATAAGACATCTGGATTCACACTCGTATAATACTCTGTGTTTGATGGGTCTTTTACGGATAAGCCGTTAGTAGTGTAATACTCATCTGCTAAATTTTTTAATGCTGAATAAGAATTATACAAAAGAAAATAAGTATTCCATATAGTAGAAACACCCAAATCTTTCTGATCTGTTTCAAACTGCATATCAAAAATTGTCTCGGTATTATTTGATTCGCCTTCTGGTAAAAATAGATTTCCATATTCATCATATATAGTGTATTTACCCAAATCTTTTACTTTTTGGCAATAAACAGCTGCCTGTTCATACCTTTTGTTAAATAATAAAACACGAGCTTTTATAGCTAAGGCAGCTCCTTTAGTTGCCCTCCCGTTATTCGAAGAATCATAATCAACAGGTAAAAGCTCAGAGGCGGTTTCCAATTCATCTAAAATAAAGTCAACTAATTCATTTAAAGGAGTGATAGGTTTGTTAGCTTCTGCTAGACTTTCTACCTTTGTTCTTAAAGGCACGCCACCATAAAATTCACTTAAATCAAAATATGCTAAAGCTCTCATAAAAATTGCTTCACCTTTAAACTGATTGTATTCTTCTTCCGTTATTTGTATATTGTCTATATTGTCTAAAACAGTATTTGCTCTTAATATTACCTTGTAATTTCGAGCCCATTTTTTTTCAACAAATTGACTTTCGTTATTGAAAGAACCGTTCCATATTTCTATATAGCTAGATTGTAATCCATTATCTGTAAAGAAATCGGTAAAAATAGGCTCTTCTTTATCAGAAATATATGCACTATAAATACCATTTACTGTTTCTCTGAGATCACGGCTTGATTTTATATTATCTGGTGACAAAAAATCAATTGGTTCTCGGTCAAGAAATTCACTATCATCACAAGAAAAAAAGAATATTCCAATTAGAGATAGTAGGAGTAGTGTTTTATTTTGAATAATTTTCATAGTTTAAAAGTTTAAATTAAGACCTAAAGATAAAGATGATATTTGTGGATGGAAAGGCTGGTTTGTATTGTTATATGGCCTTTCAGGATCAAAACCATCTACATAATTCGTAAATGTCAATATGTTTTCTGCGCTAATAAATACCCTAAAACTATCAGCGCCTAGTTTACTGGTAAGTGATGCCGGTATTTTATACGATATTTCCACATTTTTAATTCGAAAATAGGAAGCGTCATGTACATAATAATCAGATTCTAATTTATCTCTTTCTAAACTTTTTGTAACCCTCCTGTTTGTTGTTGATGGATTGTCAAAAGTCCACCTGTTTTCTGCCGCAGATTGTGTGATACTGCTGTTGCTTCCGTTTTTTAGAAATTTCAAAAGATATCCAGATTGATAAGCTTGGGCCTCACCTACACCTTGTCCTATTATATTTAACCCCCAATTTTTATAGGATAGATTTATAGAAGCACCATAATAAAATTTCGGTATGGAACTACCAATAATGGTTTTATCGTCTGCATCAATAATACTGTTACCATCAATATCTTTAAATTTTTCATCTCCTGGCCAAACTCTTGGCATAATTCCACTAGGGTCTGGATTTTCTGTTTTAAGTTGGTAATCTCTATCATAATGATCTACCATTGGGTCACTGTCATTTTGCCAGGTAAAATCACTTACCTGATAAATACCATCTACTTTATATCCATAAAAACTAGAAAAAGACTCTCCTACTTGACTTCTTAAAACACTAGAGTGATTTACAAAATCTAAACCACCTAAATCTGTTACTTCATTTTTTAAATAAGAAAAGTTTGTGTTTATAGAAAAATTCAGTCCCTTTTCTATTTGCTTGCTAGTGTAGCCAAGACTTAATTCAAAACCTTTATTAGTCATATCTCCAATATTTTGATAAGGATTTTCTGAAATACCAAGAGAAGAAGGTACGGTAACTCTAGCAAGAATGTCATAGGTTTTTTTATCAAAAAAATCAACAGTAGCAGTAAGTCTATTATATAGTTTTAGATCAAAACCAATATTAATTTGTTCGGTTGTTTCCCATCTTATATCTGGATTTGCTAATACAGTTATTCCTCTTCCTGGTACTACTGTTCCTCCAAAGTCATAGTATTCACTACCACTCATTTGATCAGATGCTGCATAATATGATCTGATATTTTGGTTCCCTAACTTCCCCCAAGATCCTCTAAATTTTAAATCTAAATAATCTAGAGATTTCATAAATTTTTCCTCTGAAATTTTCCATCCTGCAGATAAAGAAGGAAAGTTACCCCATTGGTTTTCTGGTGAAAACCTAGAAGAACCATCTCTTCTAATATTTAATTCTAATAAATATTTGTATTTGTAGGAATAATTTAAACGTCCAAAATAAGATATAGTTGAACTTTCATTCGCATTACTAGTTACATAATGAGAATTGGGATCCCCAAAATCAAATATAGGCTGATTTGTAGATAAATCTGTAACTTTAGCGTAATCATAATTGTAAATTCGTTCCAATCTTTCATACCCAAATAAAGTAGAGAAATAATGCTTGTTGATCCATTTAGAATAGTTTAAAGTTGCAATAAAGGAACTATTCGTTGTTTCTGAAAAACTTTTCTCTAAAGATGAATCTGATAAACTAGGTGATTCTCCCAATATATTTCCAGAGACAAATAATTCTGGTACAAGTCTTTGATAATTATTTTTAAAAATGTTATTTGAATAGGATACTTTTCCTTCTAAATTTTTAATTGGTTCAAGTTGAATATAGTATTGGCTAATTAAAGAACTATTAGAACGATCAATTCCTCCGCCAAAGTCTTTTGCTCCTAAATATTTTCCTTGTCCAGAGTAGTAGGAAACACCTTCTTCATCAGGTAAGGATTCTACAAAAGTTGTACTGTTTGTAGCTGCTAATGTATTCATTATAGTTGTTGTAGAAGAAATTAACTCTTGAACATTTTGATCGTAACCAGACAAAGAAACGCCAACCTTTAATTTCCTATTTAGAAAATAGGTGTCAAATCTACTTCTGTAAGTTATTTTATCTGAAGCGGTTCCTTTAAGAATGCCATCTTGATTGTAATAACCTACAGAACCAGAAAATGTAAAATTTTCACTTCCTTGTTTAACACTTAAGAAATTATTATTAATAAAACCTGTACCTAAAAATGCACTATACCAATCTGTATTTGGTTTAGTAGGGTCTAAACCATATTTATATAATTCTATATCTTCTCTAGTATATTGTTCATTTTGGCCTACATTTCTTAAGGCCTCATTTGTTAATTCAGCATGGGTCCATGAATCTAAAGTTTTTGGTAATTTAGTAGCGTTTTGTATTGATGTAAAACCATTATATTCTAATGATAAACTACCATTTTTAGCTCTTTTAGTTTTAACGATAATTACCCCGGCTGAAGCACGAGAACCATAAATTGATGCAGAAGCAGCATCTTTTAAAACAGAGATACTTTCTATATCTGATGGGTTTACATCAGATAAACTCCCCTCAATATCATCAATAATAACCAAGGGGTCGTTATTATTATCTATAGAAGAAATACCACGAATTCTAATTGTGGCATCATCATCTCCAGGACTTCCAGAGTTTTGGGTTACACTTACCCCGGCAACCTTACCTTGTAATACTTGGCTACTTGAAGTTAATGATCTGCCTTTTACATCTTTAAGTTCAACTGTGGAAATTGCACCTGTAATATTTCCTTTTTTCTGACTCCCATAACCAACAACAACTATTTCATCTAAATTAGCTACATCTTCTTCAAGAATAATATTAATTATTTTTTGTTTACCGACTTCAAATTTTTGTGTTTCCATACCTAAATATGAAAACACTAGAGTACTTCCTTCCTTTACTTTAAGTGAATATTCACCATCAAAATTTGTTAAAGTTCCATTATATGTACCTTCTTCTAAAATATTTACACCTGGTAAAGGCGTGCTTTTAGAATCTTTTACTATTCCAGATATCAAAATCTCCTGTGCTAACATGGAGTTGGTATAGCATAGAAAAATAATTATTAAAAAAAATGTGTTTTTCATAAAATTGGTTATTAAATGTTCTGTATTGAAAAATGCTTAAGTCAAAAGTATATTATCAATTAAATTAAAATTATATTTTGGTTATAAAAATTACCGGAAACGGAACCGAAAGGGTTTTTTTTTTCCGATAACGTTTTCGAAAATTTATTTATTCAAACTTATTCTCTAAATTTGAACCGGTTGTAAGTTACGTTTTATTAAATCTTTCATTAAAAAATGTTTTTTTTATAATAAACACCTTAACTATTTCTTAATAGTTGTTATTATTGCAAATAAACAAGTGGTTAGTTGTTATAGAAAAATTCTCGTATTATTAATTTTTGAATAAATTAGAAAATGAAATATGTTACTATAAAAGATGTTGCTAAGAAATTGAATGTATCAATATCTTCTGTATCTAGAGCCTTTAATGATAAATATGATATTAAGAAGGAAACAAAAGAGCTAATTTTAATAACGGCAAAGGAAATGGGTTACCACCCCAATCCAATTGCACAAAAATTAAGTCAAAAGAAATCATTTAATATAGGGGTAATTGTACCAGAGTTTATAAATGAATACTACTCGGAAATTATTATAGGCATACAGAAAGTTTTAATTGAAAATGGTTATCAAGTTTTAGTGATGCAATCCGATGAAAGTCCAAATCAAGAACTTGCAAATGTAATGACTTTAACGCAAAACATGGTAGATGGGTTGATTATTGCTCCTACCCTTGAAGGGGAAAATATGGAATTTTATCTCGAACTCTGTCAAAAAGGCCACGCAATTGTTTTTATGGGCAGAATTGATGAGTCTTTACCTGCCTCTAAAGTTATATTTAATAATTTTAAATGGAGTTTTTTTGCCACGGAGCATCTTATCAGTCAAGGATATACTAAAATTCATCATTTGTCTGGTTATTATAAATCAAACGTTTCTAAGGAGAGAATTAAAGGTTTTAGAAAAGCTTTAGAAAAACATAAAATACCAAAAGAAAACTTTAGAGTAATAGAAACAGGTTTTTTTGCTAAAGAAGGCATAAAAGTTATTGATGATTTAATTAATAGTAATGATTTACCAGAAGCTTTCTTCTGTGAAAATGATTTGGTGGCACTTGGGGTAATAAAAAAACTCAGGGATAGTGGGATTAAGGTTCCAGATGATATCGCTGTGATTGGTTTTACAGAAACTATAATGGCAAAACTAATGTGTCCTCAACTTAGTAGCGTTAAACAACCCACTTATGAAATGGGTGAAAATTCTGCAAAACTTCTTTTAAAAATTTTAAAAGATGAAAATTCACAACCAGAAACCATCATCTTCGATGGAGAACTAAATATTAGAGAATCTTCAATAAATAAGCGTAAATAATAGAAGTTTAAAGAATACTCTTTAAGTGTCTAGAAGCACTTAACATCCTATAAAAATACTGTCTAATTATTATGTAGAGCAACTAATTCGGCTTTTTAGCGTAGCCAAATTACATGCTCAAATATTTTGTTGCAAAAAAAATTCTTTGGTATCGGAAGCGTTTCTGAAAGAAAAAATCGTTTCCGGTATCGTTTCCGCGAATATATTTAATTATTTTATACATAAGATAATTTTATCTCTCTACTTTCGATAACTAAATAGTAGTCTAGGTCAAGTAAATTGATTTAGAAATAGCGTATTTAATTAAAAGAAATAAAAGTTTTTCTTGATTTTTAACTCAATAATTCAATTTATGTTCACTAATATCTTATTACAATACAAAAAAATAAGTTTTTTTTAAACCATATATACAAGAGCGCATCAAATTATTAAATACTCTTTTTTTGATGCATAAAAAACAAAATTTCAAAATAATCAAACATGTATCATTAGTTGTATAGTAAGTTAGAAAAATCCAAAATAGGAAAATTAAAAAAATAAATTAGTAAAGTATAGTTTTATGAGTAATATAGACATTGGAGTAATTGTAATTTTTACACTGCTGGTTTTTTTATGTGGATTGAGTTTTTCTAGAACTGGTAAAAACTTAAAATCATTTTTTGCCGCAGGTGGTGCATTGCCTTGGTGGATGAGTGGCTTATCATTATTTATGAGTTTTTTTTCCGCAGGTACATTTGTGGTTTGGGGATCTATAGCGTACAATAGTGGATGGGTAGCCATTACAATTCAAACCACAATGTGTATTGCAGGTCTTATAATTGGATTTTTTATTGCACCAAAATGGCAGAAAACAAAAGCCCTTACGGCAGCTGAGTTTATTACTGATCGTTTAGGGTATAATACACAGAAAATATATACCTATCTATTCTTATTAATATCTTTATTTAGTACGGGTGCTTTTTTGTATCCTGTTGCAAAAATTGTAGAAGTATCTACAAACATACCCATAGAAACAAGTATAATTGTTTTAGGAATACTTATTCTTATTTATACTGCTGTTGGTGGCTTATGGGCTGTAATTGTTACCGATGTATTGCAATTTGTAGTGCTTACTGCAGCCGTGTTGATAGTTGTTCCTTTATCCCTTGATAAAATTGGAGGTATTGATGGTTTTGTATCAAGTGTACCTGATGAATTTTTCAATCTTGTCAATGAGGAATATTCTTGGGGTTTTATGATAGTCTTTGGTTTATACAATCTTTTTTTTATTGCTGGTAATTGGGCTTATGTGCAACGTTATACAAGTGTCTCTACCCCAAAAGATGCAAAAAAAGTAGGCTGGCTTTTTGGTTTACTTTATTTAGTAAGTCCAATAATTTGGATGTTACCGCCTATGATATATAGGGGGCTTAATCCAGAACTTGGTGGATTAGCAGATGAAGGAGCTTATTTACTTATGTGTAAAGAGGTATTACCAGTAGGAATGTTAGGTCTTATGCTTGGCGGGATGATATTCGCTACATCAAGTTCAGTAAACACAACACTTAATATTTCAGCAGGAGTATTGACGAATGATGTATATAGACATTTTCGTCCAAATTCTTCAGGAGAGCATTTGGTGAAAATTGGTAGAATGGCAACCATTGGATTAGGTATTATTACAATAATAGTTGCTTTATTGATACCCTATATGGGCGGCATTGTAGAAGTTGTTATGAGTTTAGCAGCTATAACTGGTGGCGCCATGTTTTTACCTCCTATGTGGGCATTGTTTTCTAAATATCAAACAGGGAAAAGTGTTTTAACTGTTACAATTATATCCTTGTTTATAAATGCCTTTTTCAAATTTTTGGCACCTTCTTTACTGGATCTTTCGTTGAGCAGATCACAAGAGATGGGATTAGGGACGCTCCTTCCAATACTATTAATCGGCTTTTTTGAAATCTACGCTAGAACGAAGAAAACAGATATTTCTCAATACCTAAAACACAAAGAATTAGTGCGAATGAAAAATCTTGAAGAAGTAGAAGAAAGTACTGAAGGAAATAAAAAAGGAGGAAGAGTAATAGGTATCGGTGTTTTAGCAACAGGAATATTGCTTATTACTTTGTCTTTAATAGCAGAAAAAGGAATTGTACTAGTAGCAGGTATGGGAATTCTTGTTGTAATTCTCGGTGCAATCGTAATTTATAAAAATAAAAGTAACAAAGAATCTTATAAAATTAATAGCCTTTAAAAATAGCGATTAGACAGATAGTGATATGATTATAGAAAAATACAGTTCAAAAAAAAGAACTACAAAATTGGTAGAATTACAAAGTGATTTCGTAGTTGTAGGTGGAGGATTGTCTGGTGTTTGTTCAGCAATTACCGCGGCTCGTTCAGGTTTGAAAGTTGTACTAATACAAGATAGACCTGTACTTGGAGGGAACGCTTCTTCAGAAGTTCGCCTTTGGAGTTTAGGTGCAACATCTCATATGGGGAACAATAATAGATGGAGCAGGGAAGGTGGTTTAATTAATGAAATTTTATTGGATAACTTAAAAAAAAATAAAGAAGGCAATCCTTTAATTTTTGACACCATACTGCTTGAAAAAGTTTATGAGGAAAATAATATCACGTTATTGTTAAATACATCTGTATATGAAGTTGCTAAAAACAACAGTGATAGCATAAAAAGCGTAACAGGTTTTTGTAGTCAAAATTCAACAACCTATATTGCTAAAGCTCCCTTGTTTTGTGATGCTTCAGGTGATGGTATCGTTGGTTTTATGGCAGGAGCTTCTTTTAGAATGGGTGCAGAGAATAAAGAAGAATTTGATGAAGGTTTTTCCCCTAATGTAAATGATTATGGAGATCTTCTAGGGCATTCATTATATTTTTATACTAAAGATTTAGGTAAACCTGTATCATATACAGCCCCTTCGTTTGCAATTAAAGATGCTGGATCTTTACCAAGTATTAAAAATTATCAATTGAATGAACATGGATGTAAATTATGGTGGGTAGAATACGGAGGAAGATTAGATACTATACATGAATCAGAAAATATAAAATTTGAGTTATGGAAGGTAATTTATGGTATTTGGGATTACGTAAAGAATAGTGGAAAGTACCCAGAATCTGAAAACCTTACTTTAGAATGGGTTGGCACAATTCCTGGTAAAAGAGAAAGCCGCAGGTTTGAAGGCGATTTTATGCTTTCACAACGTGATATTGTAGAACAAAGAGATCATTACGATGCAGTTTCATATGGAGGTTGGGCAATGGATTTACATCCAGCTGATGGGGTGTATAGCAAACATAGCTCATGTATGCAATGGCATAGTAAAGGAGTTTATACAATCCCTTATCGTTGTTTCTATTCAAAAGATATCAATAACCTTTTTCTTGCAGGTAGAATTATAAGTGCTTCTCATGTTGCTTTTGGTTCTACTAGGGTAATGCTCACTTGTGCACATGGAGGCCAAGTAGTAGGAAAAGCAGCTTCTTTATGTATTAGCAATAACTTATTACCAAGAGCAATTGCTTTAAAAGAAAATATCAAAAGATTACAATTAGAGTTGAATCTTGAGGGGCAAAGTATTCCAAATATCCCTATTGATAAAGAAAGTAATTTAACAAATGCGGCAACATTAATAGCCTCTTCAGAATTAGAAATAAGCACAATACCTTTTGATGGTAAATGGACTTCCTTAACAACTAGTGCGGCACAATTGTTACCTTTTAATGCAACACAAAGCTATACATTTAAAATAGTAGTAAACGCAGAAGAAGCTGCAGTTTTAGAAGTTCAGTTGAGGATTGCTGAAAAAGTAGAGAATTATTCACCAGAAATTATTATTGAATCAAAGCAAATTAAAGTAAAAAAAGGAGAACAAGAAATAGTTTTTAAGTTTACTGAAAAATTAAAAGAAGATAGGTATGCTTTTGTAACTTTCTTAAAGAATGATAACATTAGTTTAAAAAATAGTACTAAAAGATATACTGGTGTATTGTCTGTTTTTAATGGTGTTAATAAGGCTGTTTCAAATACAGGTAAACAAACTCCACCGGATGCTATAGGGATAGATAGTTTTGAGTTTTGGACGCCACAACGCAGACCAAAAGGAGAAAATATCGCTATGGATATTACACCTGCAATTACTTCTTTTAGTGTTAATAATATAGGAAATGGTTATGTTCGCCCTTGGATTAAGACAAATGCTTGGGTTTCAGATTTAGAAGATAAAAATCCTACATTGAAGCTAAACTGGGAAGTAGAAAAAGAAATTTCTGAAATTAAAATTTTCTTTGATGCAGATTATGATCATTCTATGGAAACTACTTTAATGGGACATCCGGAAGAGGTGGTGCCATTTGTTGTACAAGAGTATGTAATTAAAGATGCAAGTGGAACTATTTTAGTTACAGTTTTAGATAATTATCAGGCAATTAATACTTTTAGTTTTCCAATACCGATAAAAACAAAAGGTTTAATTATAGAATTAGCGCATCCATCAATAGAAGTGCCAGCAAGTGTTTTTGAAATTATATGCAGATAATTTTTAATTTATATAAACCTAGTTTTTTACTATTTTTTTGTTTCAATATTGGTTACGCTCAATACTTGAGAGTTCCTAAAATGGTTGATGAGAAGCCTCGTTCTGGATTTAGAGTAAAATTAACAACAAAAGAATATGAAGGAACGGATGTTTATTATTCTTTGTATTTACCCGAAAATTACAAAAAAGGGAGAAAGTATCCTGTAATTGTAGAATATACAGGAAATAAATGGAGCCCAGGTGCTTCAACGGGTGAAGTTAAAGATGCTAATTTAGGCTATGCAATTGCGAGGAAACTGAATGCGATTTGGATTGTATTGCCCTATATTGAAAATAAGACATCAATAACAACTTGGTGGGGTTCTGAAGAAGAAACAATTGATTTTGCATTACAAACCATTAGACAAGTTTGTGAAAACTATGGGGGAAACCCAGCAGAAATATTTCTTTGTGGTTTTTCTAGAGGTGCCATTGGTGTAAATTATTTAGGTTTGTACAATAATAAAATAGCTGATGTTTGGTTAGGATTTTTTACGCACGATCATTATGATGGGGTAAAGGAGTGGAAAGGAACAAAATGGGGTTCTCCTCTTGAAAAATATAGAGAAGATGCTAAGACAAGATTTATAAGAATTAACGGTAGAAGTTGTTTAATTTCTCAAAGTGTATATACAATTCCTGAAACCTCAGTAACTAAAAATTATTTAGAAGAAAATAAATTAAATACGATTGCAAAAGTAGCGTATATTTTTGTGCCAATTTCTACAATCATCCCAAAAATTCCTTCAGAACATGTTCCTCATAGGCATACCGATAAATGGCTTTTATATCATTCAAAATATGCAGATAACGTATATGAATGGTTTTTAGAAACTATTAAGGAAAAGCCCGGGACTTATTCAGTTTCTGGAACAGTTAAAGATGCAAAAGGCGAACCTATTTGTAACGCTTTAGTAGAAAGTGGTAACACACATTTTACATTTACTAACAAGAACGGTACATATTTTTTGGAAGGATTAATTTCAGGTAATAGAGAAGTTTCTGTTGCACATAAAAAAAACTCCTCTATAATAGAGTCTAAAGTAATTTGTCTGAAATCAGATGTTGATAAATTGGATTTTGTAATAAGAAAGTAACTTAAAAGTTATCTCAACTTAATACAATCTTACAGCTCTATGTATGCCTTCAGACAAAATGAAAGCAGATTAATGATTAAGAAAATCTTTATGGCTAAAAATAAAAAAAACTAATAAAATTATATGTAATGAATATTGACTTAAAACAAAGTATAGCAAGTGAATTTTTTGCAAGATTTAAGGAAGATTCAATACTTATTTTTTCGCCAGGAAGAATAAATATAATTGGGGAACACACTGATTATAATGAAGGATTCGTTTTTCCGGCAGCTATTGACAAAGGTATTTATGCTGCTATTCAAAAAAGCACTTCGGATTTATGTAGTGTTTTTGCTTATAATAAAAATGAGACGTACAAATTTTCTTTAGAAAACATTCAACCTGTAGAAAACGGAGATTGGCGCAACTACATATTAGGTGTGGTATCAGAAATTCAAAAAAAAGGAGTTAATCTCGAACCGTTTAATATTGTTTTTGGAGGAGATATTCCTGGCGGTGCAGGCTTGTCTTCATCAGCAGCATTGGAAAATAGTGTTGTTTACGGATTAAATGAAGTTTTTAATTTAGGGTTAACTAAGAAAGAGATGATCTTTATTTCCCAAAAGGCAGAACATAATTATGTTGGTGTGAAATGCGGTATTATGGATCAATATGCAAGTATGTTTGGTCAAAAGAACAAAGCATTACTTTTAGATTGCAGAATAATTAAAGCGATACCATTTCACATAGATTTTAATGAACACGAGTTGTTGTTAATTAACACAAACGTAAAACA
>JAENXD010000268.1 GCA_016649745.1 Flavobacteriaceae bacterium
CTATCAGCGAGAGACCGCCACGGGATATGTACAGACCATCAATAGCTACCGGGCCAAAAATTGTCAAGGCTGCCCAATAAGGAGCCTATGCCACAAAGCAAAGGGCAACCGGATCGTTGAGCGCAACCACAATCTGGTAAGGCTCAAAGCAAAGGCCAAAGAAAAGTTGCTCAGTACCCAAGGGGTGGCGCACCGCAAACAAAGATGTTGGGATGTTGAGGCTGTCTTTGGTAATATAAAACACAATATGAACTTCAAAAGGTTTATGCTAAGAGGTCTTGAGAAAGTAGAAACAGAAATCGGGCTTGTTGCAATGGCACATAACCTTAAGAAAGTAACTTTAGTGATATAAGAATCACTTTACTAACTTTTAACGGGTGACAAATTGCCTAATTACACTTATAAACTTTAACGTAACTCTAAAACTAATAAAAAATAAAAGGTCGCCTAAATAGTTTTTAGACGACCTCTTATTTTTTATAAATAAATACTAATTGTATTTAGACTCTTGGCCCAATTCTTTTACCAATAAATAATAAACAATAGCTCTGTATTTATTTCTGTTTGATTTACCTACCTTTTCAATTACGGCTTCAATTGCGTGGTCTAATTTTGGACTGTCAGCCAATCCCAATTTTTTCAATAAGAAATTTTTCTTTACAGTTTCAAGTTCCTTTTTGTCAGAACCGGACACAGTTTCAGCATCAGCTTTGTAAATTGAAGACCCTAAACCTTTAGTTACTTTTGTTAATAAATCGGCATCAAATTTAAGACCCAATTTTTTCATTTCACTTTGATAAAGTGCAATTTTTTCATCGAATTTACTCATGGTCAATTTTTTTTTTTAAATTAAAAATAGAATTCTACTCTTAAAGTTAAAAAAAAATATTGGTAAAAGATACATTTAAGCTAACAATCTGAAACATTTACGCTAATGGCCAAACCGCCTTCTGAAGTTTCTTTGTATTTTGAATTCATGTTTTTTGCTGTTTCCCACATAGTGGCGATAACTTTGTCCAATGGAACTTTGGCATTTGCAGCGTCAGATTCCAATGCCAACTCAGCGGCATGAATTGCTTTTATGGCACCCATCGCGTTTCGTTCAATGCAAGGTATTTGCACCAAACCGCCAATGGGATCACAGGTCAATCCCAAATGATGTTCCATCGCAATTTCACTGGCCATTAAAACTTGTTCCGGACTTCCGCCAAGCAATTCTGTTAATGCGCCTGCTGCCATGGCCGATGACACGCCAATTTCTGCTTGACAGCCGCCCATAGCAGCTGAAATGGTTGCGCCTTTTTTAAAGAGGCTTCCAATTTCTCCAGCGACCAATAGAAATTGTTTCACATGTTCAAAATTTGCTTGGTGATTTTCAATAACCATATAATACATTAAAACGGCAGGGATTACGCCGGCGCTTCCATTTGTTGGCGCGGTTACAACCCTTCCTAAAGATGCATTTACTTCGTTAACGCTTAATGCGAAACAGCTTACCCATTTCAATATTTCTCGAAACTTTACTTCAGTTTTTCTGATAGTTTGTAACCATTCAGCAGGAGAATTATAGATTAAATCAATATGTAATTTTCTATGAATATCATAGGCGCGACGCCTTACATTCAATCCGCCCGGAAGTGTCCCCGAAGTGTGACAGCCTATATACATGCATTCAAGCATCGTATCCCAAATGCGGTTAATTTGGTGGTCAATTTCCTGATCGCTTCTTAGCGATCTTTCATTTTCCAGAACAATTTCTGATATTTTCAGCTGTTCTTTTTTGCAATAAAGTTCCAATTCTTTAGCTATTTGTATCGGATATGGAAAGGTTTTGTGGATTTTAATATTTTCCTTGGCGTGAATCAATTCTTCTCTAACCACAAAGCCACCACCAATAGAGTAATAAGTGTCCGAAGAAATTTCTATTTCATTTTGATATGCAGTAAATTTTATTCCGTTTGCGTGAAATGGCAAAAACTCTTTGTTAAAAATAATGTCAGCAGTTGGATTAAAAGCAATTAAATTTTCGCCGCCAAAATTTATTTTTTTATCGGTTTGAATGGTTTTTGTTATAGGAATAATTTCTTCAACAGGAATATGTTCAGGATCCTTTCCTGATAAGCCCAATAGTATGGCCAAATCAGACGCATGACCTTTCCCTGTTAATGAAAGGGAACCATATAAATCGACTTTTATCGAAGTAACTTTGGTGAAATTATTTTCTTTTTTAAGGTGATTAATCCATCTTTCGGCAGCCCGCCATGGACCTAATGTATGGGAACTTGAAGGACCGATTCCTATCTTTAACATATCAAAAATCGAAATACACTCCATTTTTACCACTAATTAAAAAGTATGTAAATATATAATATTGCGATATATCTCTATCATATTTATGAAATTTATGCAGTATAAAGCGGATTCAGTGACAAATAAAGGAAGTGTTTTGTAATAATTATGACAACTTGACATAATTTTTGTAATGGCATAATCATTGAATAATGTAATTCTGAGTTTAAAAATATAAAATCATAAAATTAAATATATATCATTATGGGTAAAATTATAGGAATAGATTTAGGAACAACCAACTCGTGTGTTGCCGTAATGGAAGGTAACGAACCCGTTGTTATTCCTAACGCAGAAGGAAAAAGAACAACACCTTCAATTGTTGCATTTATAGAAGGTGGAGAAAGAAAAGTAGGAGATCCTGCAAAACGTCAGGCTGTTACTAATCCTCTAAAAACAGTTTATTCAATTAAACGTTTTATGGGTAACAAATATTCTGAATCTAAAATGGAAGCAGAGCGCGTACCTTATAAAGTTGTAAAAGGCGATAATGACACGCCTCGTGTTGATATCGACGGAAGATTGTACACACCACAAGAAATATCAGCAATGATTCTTCAAAAAATGAAGAAAACTGCCGAAGA
>JAENXD010000187.1 GCA_016649745.1 Flavobacteriaceae bacterium
CCTTATTGGTTCAGTATTTTGTTCAAATAAACTTTGCAGATGAAGCAAAATATCTTGTGGTTTTTCGGTAAAAAACAGCAATACTATTTTGTTTTTCACACTTCCGATACTAATGTTTTATTGATTTTATAATTATGGATTCGTTGCTTATTTTCCTTTTCTAAAAACACTTCACACTGTTTCTCTATAAGGCTTTGTAAATTTGCCACAAAAATTAAAGCATAAAAATCCTGTTTAATACTACAAACAGTATGGCCGCTAAATTGCTCCAATTGTTGGGAATTTTTATCTCCGTTATAGCTTGTCTCAACTTCCCATCTCATATAATACAATTCTTTAAAACAAGCTGTTTTGTAGGTGTCCTGATCATATAAATTGGTTAGTAAAATTTCAATTTCACCTGCGTTTAACACCGCTTTTACCATCCGAACTTTTAATTGGAGCATTTTTTTTACACAATACCCGTATTGGTACATTTTTTCAATTGCTTTCTCATTTGGAAACATTTCCACAATGATATCATTCTCGGAGCTGTTCATAAATGGTATGACCTGTTTATTGAAACTTGCCTTGCAGTGCATAACAAAATATCGCATTCTTTCTTGATTTATATGCAAATAGATTAGTGCATAACTGGGGAAACCCCTGTCGTAAATTGACAAACTATTCTCAGGAAGCTTCTCTATATGGTCAGCTACAATGGTTTGTTCGGATATATCTCTTAACTTAAAGACATTGGCTCAATGGGAGAATTGACAATTTACATATTGAAATGTTAAAAATCAAACTCCCTTTCCTTTGGAATGGGTTGGGGATAGGAAAAATACTCATTTTCAATTCTACTTCATTAAAAATTGTAATGAATGTTATGATGAAACTTTAAATTTGACTTAAATTTACACTTCAATATAAAGAAACAATAATTATGATAAATAAAATTGAAGTGAGTTGGAAAGGTGAAATGCTTTTTGAATCGGTAGCGCCTGAAGGAAGTGTTATGATTGATGCCGCTGAAGAATCGGGCGGACAAGGAAAAGGATTGCGTCCAAAAGCGATGATGCTAACTTCTTTGGCGGGTTGTACTGCAATGGATGTAGCTTCTTTATTGAAAAAAATGCGCGCCGAAGTAGAAGATTTTAAAATTGAAGTGGAAGCCAATCTTACCGATGAACATCCAAAGTTCTATGATAAAGTTAAAGTGACTTATCGCTTTTACGATAAAGATTTTCAAAAGGACAAAATTGAAAAGGCGGTAAATCTTTCCGTTGAACGATACTGTGGAGTGATTCACATGTTTAGACAATTTGCCGAAGTAACCACAGAAATTCAATATATAGTTCAATAGCGTTTATTTGTAGAAAGGCAAATAGGCAATAGGCAAAAATACCAACCTGCCAATAATCTAACAATCCAACAATCCAACATACCAATATATCAATAACAAAATTTGCTTACTTTTGAGAAAAATTATGCTATGCGTTGGAAATTAAAAGCTGAAACAAACCCTGAAATAACCTCAAAATTAGCTCAGGATTTAGGGATTGAATACACTTTGGCGAAACTGTTGGTACAACGAAATATTGAAACCTATGACCAAGCCAAAGCCTTTTTTCGCCCAAGTTTAAATGAGCTCCACAATCCTTTTTTGATGAAGGATATGGACAAAGCCGTTGAACGTATTGAAAAGGCAATTTCAGAAGGTGAAAATATATTGGTCTATGGCGATTATGATGTGGATGGAACAACATCCGTTTCAATGCTATCGTCTTATTTAAAAACATTTTACCCCAATATTGCTACTTATATTCCAGACAGATATGCCGAAGGTTACGGAATTTCTTTTTTGGGAATTGATTTTGCCCACGACAATGATGTTTCCTTAATTATTGCGTTGGACTGTGGCATAAAAGCCATCGACAAAGTGAATTATGCGAAAGAAAAAGGCATCGATTTTATCATTTGCGACCACCACCGTCCGGGAAATGAAATTCCGGATGCTGTTGCAGTTTTAGATCCAAAACGAGCCGATTGTGAGTATCCATATGGTGAATTGTGCGGTTGCGGTGTAGGATTCAAATTGATTCAGGCCTTGGCAAGTAAAAGGAATCAAAACATGGATGATTTGGTTCCTTATTTGGACTTGGTAGCCACAGCCATTGCGGCAGATATCGTTCCAATAACAGGCGAAAACAGAATATTGGCGTATTTTGGTTTGCAGGTAATCAATTCAAATCCGCGAAATGGCATTAAAGCCATGATTCATCAAATAAAAAAAGCAGAATTAAATATTACCGATGTGGTGTTTATTATTGCACCAAGAATTAATGCCGCAGGAAGAATTAAACATGGAAATTATGCCGTTGAATTGTTGACCGAACTGGATTTTGATTCGGCGGTAAAATTCGCTTTGGAAATAGAACAAAACAACAATGACAGGAAGGATTTGGATAAATTAATCACCTGCGAAGCCTTGCTGCAAATTGAAGAAAATAGGGAACAGGAAAATTTTTCAACGGTTGTATATGCTGCAAATTGGCATAAAGGCGTGATTGGCATTGTTGCTTCCAGATTGATTGAAACTTACTACAAACCAACCTTGGTTTTTACAAAAAGTGGTGATAAACTGGCTGCGTCGGCACGTTCCGTAAAAGGATTTGATGTGTATGAAGCTCTGGAGCAATGTTCTGAATTTATTGAACAGTTTGGCGGACATAAATATGCAGCCGGACTTACTTTAAAGGAAGAAAATTACCAAAATTTTAAATTGAAGTTTGAAGAAGTTGTTGCCGCTACTTTACCGGAGGAATTGAGAACACCCGAAATTTCTATTGATGCGGAAATCAGCCTTTCGGAAATCACGCCAAAATTCTTCAGAATCATGAATCAATTATCTCCCTTCGGACCACAAAACATGAAACCTGTTTTTATGTGTGGCGGTTTGCGTGATAACGGCTATGGCAAAAAAGTTGGCGCTGATGAAACGCATTTAAAGTTGAATCTTTTTGAAGGCACCAAGCAAACAACTTACAACGCCATCGGCTTTGGAATGGGCGACAAACACGAACTAACACAAAACAAAAATGCCTTTAAAGCCGCTTTTTGTATCGATGAAAATAAGTGGAATGGCTACACCACACTGCAACTTTTATTGAAAGATTTACAGGAAGAAAGTTGAGCCCTTCGACTGCGCTCAGGGTAAGAGTTTTAAGATATGAAAAGTAAAAGGAAAGACTGCAAGATTGCAAGATAAAAAAAGGCGGAGATTTTTTTCTCCGCCTTTTTTTAAATTAAAATTACAAAGTTTCTTTCAGCCACTTGTAAAATTCACGTTGCCAAACTATGCTATTCTGATTGTTTAGTACCCAGTGATTTTCTTCAGGAAAAAATAGCAATTTGCTTTTGATGCCTTGTAATTGTGCTGCTTGAAAAGCTCCTAATCCCTGTCCGATAGGAACTCTAAAATCATTTCCGCCTTGAATTATCATAATTGGAGTTGTCCATTGGCCAACTTTTTCAGTAGGGTTAAATTTGGTATAAGCATTTTGTGCATCAACGTTATTTTTATCCCAATAAGCACCACCTAAGTCCCAATTTACAAAAAACAGTTCTTCGGTAGTTCCATACATGCTTTTCCAGTCAAAAATCCCATCATGAGAAATAAAAGTTTTGAATCTTCCTTCATGAATTCCTGCTAAATAAAACACGGAATAACCACCATAACTTGCACCTATAGCTCCTAAACGATCATTGTCTACATAAGGTTCTTTTGCCAATTCATCAATCGCAGATAAATAATCCTGCATATTTTGTCCGCCATAATCTTTGCTGATTTGCTCATTCCATTCCACGCCATAACCTGGCATTCCTCTTCTGTTTGGGGCAACAACAATATAGCCATTTGCAGCCATCAACTGAAAGTTCCAACGGAAAGAATATATCTGACTTAAAGCACCTTGAGGACCGCCCTGACAATATAGTAAGGTTGGATATTTTTTGGCAGGATCAAAATTTGGCGGATAAATAACCCAGGTCAGCATGTCTTTTCCATCGGTTGTTTTAACCATTCTTTTTTCGACATTGCTTAGCTTAATAGCATTATAAATGGCGTCATTCGCATGGGTTAACTGCGTCATTTTTCCATTGCTTAAGTTCACAGTATATAACTCCGTGGCATGGTTCATATCTCTTCTGCTCACAACAATGGTTTGTTTTGATTGCCCAACAATACCGCTCACATCAAATTGTCCATTCGTAATTTGTTTTAGCGAGCTGCTTTTTTTACCCGCAACAGGAATTCCAATTTCAAACAATTGTACTGTTCCCAAAACTGGAGCTACAAAATAAATTTTATCGCCATTATCTTGCCATACAAAACTGTCAACCGTACCATCCCAGTTTGCCGTTAAATTGATGGGTGAACCATTAACAGTAACAATAATATCTTTTTTATCCGATTCATAACCGTCCCTTTTCATTTGCAGCCAAGCCAATTGACCTTCGGAAGAAAACGATGGGTTTGTGTCATAACCTTTATTTTCAAAAGTTAAATTTGTAGTTGTTTTTGATTCCAGATTGTATTTATAAATATCGGTATTTGTGCTAGAGGCATACGCAGCACCGCTTAATTTTTTGGTTACATATAAGATATTTTTACTGTCGGGACTCCATAAATAATCTTCGGATCCTCCAAATGGTTTTTGCGGACAGTCGAACGGCTCTTCGGCCATAATATCAATAGGTTCAGAAATGGTATCCTTAACAGACAGGTACTTCACATGATTGTAAGCGCCATCTTCCCAAGTATCCCAATGGCGATAATTGAGGGCATCATAAATTTTTACATTTGAATGTGGCACATCTTTATAAAAATCTTGGCCGGTGATGTTTTTTAATTTTACTTCCGCAGTTGTAATTTTGTATTTGCCATTGGGCGAAACACTTTTATCTGCCAAAAGCGTTTTGTAATCGGTAATTATTTGCGCATCTCCGCCAGAAATTTGGATTTGATACGTTGTTGTTGAAGATGTGTTGGATTCCAAGTTGTATTTAGAAACGCTGTAAATGAGTGAATTGCCATCTTTGGTCAATCCTTTTCCTGAAACTTTATTCAGTTGAAGCAGCATTTCTGGCGTCATAACGTCTTGAGCCGACGTTATGATAAATGCAAATGAGAATAAAATACTAAATACTGTTTTATGCATAATTTCTTCCTTTTGATTTATATAACTTAATTTACAAATTTATTGTTTTAATTTTTTATTTACGGTGGTGAATTTGAAATTATTAACAGCGAAGAGAAAAAATAATGATTATAAATAAGGATTGTTTTTTAAAGTAAGCTGCGTGAAGGATTAAGGCATTTGTTTGAGCTCTTTTTTGCGTATTTCAGCAAAAAAAGCGAGTGCCGAAAGCCTGACCTGAAAGGGCACGCCCAAAATATTATTTTAGAATTCAGTCCTTTCTTCTAAAAATCCAAAATACCAAGTTAAAACTCCTTTATCAAATACAAATAAACTGGATAATGATCGCTGTAGCCGCCTGTAAATCCATTGTTTCCCCAACTTCTGAAAGGATACCCCTTGTATTTTCCGGTTTGGGTGGTTAAATATTGCGGTTTAAAAATGGCCGTTTTATACATTTTATAAGTTGAATAATCTTTTGAAGTTGTTAACAAAGGAGAAGTAAACATAATTTGGTCGAATAAGTTAATATTGTCCCGGTAAGCCAATGTATTTTGCCCTTGTCTAAACATTTCTTCCATAGGATTGTATATATCGCCATCAGCAACATCTGATTTTTTGGATTTGGTTTTTAAAATGTTTTTGAGGCTGCTGTTAATGGGGTCATCATTTAAATCGCC
>JAENXD010000122.1 GCA_016649745.1 Flavobacteriaceae bacterium
ACCCTCAACAGATTTTAAAATGCCATTATTACAAATTTCAGTTCTTAAATTTTCCTCAAATACATCTGAAAAATTAGCTGCAACAATGTCGTGTATTTTCATAGAATTTTTTATTGCTTTTTAATGTGGCAATTTGTCTTTGTAAAGGCCGTAAAAAAACGCACCCAAAGTAGCGCCAAAAATAACCACCAAAATTGAAACAACGCCTTTTCCTATGAGTACAAACATGGGTCCCGGACAAGCACCTGCCAATGCCCAACCCAAGCCGAATAGAATTCCACCCAAAAGATTGCGGTACAATCCCTTTTTTTTAGGTGTCACATGAATTTCTTTTCCTTCAAAAGTTTTAACCATCTTTTTCTTGAATAAAAACATGCTTATCATCCCCAAAAGAACAGCAGAACCAATAATTCCATACATATGAAAGGATTGAAACTTAAACATTTCATATATTCTGTACCACGAAATTATTTCGGCCTTACTCATTACAATTCCAAAAATGATACCCACTAAAAAAAACTTTATATATTTCATCTGATTATTTTTATTTTGTTGTTGATTCAGATGGAACGCTCATTATCATTCCCCAATCTGTAACGATATTTAGCCTTAAGCGTTTCATAACGCTAAAATATTAAGGGTAGAATAAGCCAGGTCATTACCAAACCTCCAATAAAAAAACCTATTACAGCGATTAAAGAGGGAAGTTCTAAATTACTGAGACCAACAATTGCATGGCCAGATGTGCAGCCGCCTGCCCAACGGGCTCCAAAACCAACCATAATACCGGCAATTATTAAAATAAGAAAACCTTTTAAAGTCAGCATGGTTTCAATACTGAAGATTTCATCGGGCAAATATGTTTGTCCTGCATTCACAATTCCAATATCGGCCAAATCTTGAACAGTTTTCGGACTTATGGCAACGGTATCGGTTGTTGTCAAATAATTTGAGGAAATAAAACCGCCAACAATAGCGCCGGCAATAAAAATTAAATTCCATAAATTTTCTCTCCAGTCAATCTTAAAATAGTTCACAAACTTTCCGGCACCACCTATTGAACAAAATGTTTCCAGATTTGATGATACACCAAAGCGTTCCCCAAAATAATAGAGCAAAAACATGAGGAACGAAATTATGGGACCGGCAACATACCATTCCCAAGGTTGTGTTATAAAATCCATAATCTATTCGTTTAAACTATCAAAAATATCTTATAAATTGAATTACTTTGTGATTAATATCACATAATCTAAAATTCCAATATCTCAATCTTATTTCTATGCAGCTTTATTTTTCCGTCATTTTCAAGTTGTTTTAACAATCTTGATATAACAACTCTAGAAGTATGTAAATCATAAGCGATGTCTTGATGTGTGGTGTTTAATGACGTCTCCCTCATAATCTGGGCTTTGTCGGTAAGATACTTAAACAATCGCTCATTCATTTTCATAAAAGCCAAGCTGTCGATAGTTTCCATCATTTCATTTAAACGAATGTTGTAACTATCAATGACAAAATTTCTCCAGGATTTATATTTTACCAGCCACTCATCTAATTTTTCTTTTGGTAAAAATATAATTTCAGATTCCTTTTCAGCAATGGCTCTAATGCCGCATTTGCCATTTGTGAGTGCGCTAGCGAACGAACTGGCACAAGTGTCGCCTCGTTCCAAAAAATACAATAAAATTTCTTCTCCTTTTTTATCTTCCCTCACAATTTTAATGGCGCCTTCCAGCAACAAAGGAACTCCCTTCATTTTATCACCTAAATCAACCAAAACTTCATTTTCGCGTAATTTTTTATAAACGCCAACCTGAACAATCTCATCGATTAATTCCTTTTCAAAAACAAACGAAAAATATTTTTCTAGTTTTTCTCTCATCATTCTAAATAATTTAAAATTTTTACCGTTGCTCCAGTTTTATCGACAACATATTTTTGGGCGCTTTTGCCTGCTTTCAGTCTTTTTTTTTCAAACTGAAAAAATTCATCCAAATGCAAAGATAATTCTTTAGTATCATTTATCACAAAGCAAGCCTTATTTTTCACCAAACCTATGGCTTCATTAAATTTATGATAATTTGGTCCAATAAGTATTGGGACACCAAAAGTCGCAGGTTCCAAAACATTGTGAACACCAGTTTTTGTAAATCCTCCACCAACATAAGCCAGATCTGCATAACTGTATATTTTTGTAAGAATCCCTACGGTATCAATGATAAAAACTTGGTAGTCGGAAAGATTTTTATGATCCTTTTCTGAAAACAGAACAACCTTTTTTGAAATGCTGTTTTTTAAATCGGCAATGTCCTTTGCATTAATATTGTGAGGCGCAATAATAAATTTTTCATTTTCTGAAGCATTATTATTAATATAGTCCACCAACATAGTTTCATCCGCTGTCCATGTGCTTCCGGCAACAACGGTATATTTTTCATTTATAAATTCTTCAATAAAAGAGAGTCCGTTGTTTTGTTGGGTAATTTCAAAAACACGGTCGAAACGTGTATCGCCGCTAACGGTAACATTGTTAAAATTAATACTGTTCAGCAATTGTTTTGAATTTTCGTCCTGAACAAAAAAATGAGAAAAAGCCGTTAGAGATTTTCGCATCCAACCCCCATACCATTTAAAAAATAACTGATTTTTCCTGAATATTCCAGAAATCAGCAAAGTTTCAATATTGCTGATTTTAATTTCTTTCAACAGGTTTGGCCAAAATTCATATTTCACAAAAATCGCCAAACCGGGATGAACAATCTCAAGGAATCTTTTCGCATTTTGTACAGAGTCTAAAGACAAATAACAAACCACATCGGCATTTTCATAATTTTTCTGCACTTCATAACCAGAAGGCGAGAAAAAAGTCAGCACCACTTTTTTAGTCGGGAATTTTAGTTTTAGCTTTTCAATAATTGGTCTTCCTTGCTCAAATTCTCCCAAGGAAGCGCAATGTATCCATATAACCTCATCAGTTTTTCCAATTGCCTGTTGTAATTTAAAAAAAGTATGTTTTCTTCCATCAATAAAAAGTTTTATTTTTTTATTGAAAAGCGCCGCTATTTTTAACACAAATCCGGCAACTAAAATAAGTATGTTGTATAAAAAGTACATAAACGCACAAATGTACTAAATAACGCATAAAAAAACTCCCAAACTTAAAAGTTTGGAAGTTTAAAATTTATTAAATCTATATGTTACGCTTCAATAGGATCGATAGAAACAAACGATTTATTGTCTTTCTTTTTTGAGAATTTCACCAAACCATCCACTCCAGCGTGCAAGGTGTGATCTTTTCCCATATATACGTTATCACCAGGATGGTGTTGAGTTCCTCTTTGACGAACAATAATGTTACCTGCAATTGCTGCTTGTCCACCAAATATTTTTACCCCTAGTCGTTTCGATTCCGATTCCCTACCGTTTTTTGAACTACCGACTCCTTTTTTATGTGCCATGGCTTAAATTATTTATCGATTAATTATTTTTTATTTTTTAACAAAGCTTTTGCTTGTTTTACCCACTCTTCAGATTCTATTTTGTCGCGAGTAATCCCGTCAATTGCAGAAAGTTCTTTTCTGTCATCAACTTTTAACTTACTAATTTGCTCATAAGTATAAACACCAACTTCATTTAACTTTTCTTCAAAAGCAGGTCCAATTCCGTTGATTTCTTTTAAATCATCGGCTTCAGCTTTTGTTGCAGTACCAATGCTGTGTAATAATTTTTCAGCATTAATTTCTACACCACTTTCTTCTACTCTGTTTTCTGCTCTAGTAATCAAATTATCACTTACTTCAACTTCTTCTATTTTAGAAGTAGTCTTTTTAGCTTTTGGTGCTGCAACTTTCGCTTTAGGGGCTTCTTTTTTAGCAACCTCTTTTTTCTTAGCACCACTGGCAGAAATACCTTCTATTTGAATTTCAGTTAAAGCCTGGCGATGGCCATTCTTTTTTCTGAATCCTTTTCTACGTTTCTTTTTGAAAACGATTACTTTATCACCTTGAAGGTGACCTAAAATTTTGGCCGTTACTTCGGCTCCTTCTATAGCTGGGGCGCCAATTGTTATTGTACCGTTGTCGCCTACAAGAAGAACTTTATCAAAAGAAACACTTGTTCCTTCTTCTTCGCGTAAACGGTGTACGTAAACTTTTTGGTCTTTTGCTACTTTAAACTGCTGCCCTGCTATCTCTACAATTGCGTACATAAGCTTTGTTTTTATTCGCTTTATTAATTAACTTCTTTGCCTTTTCAACTTAGGCGGGTGCAAATATATGTCTTTTTTCTTATTTCTGCAAAACAAATTTACAGCAAATAAATTGTTCATTTTAAGCCTCTTAAATTGAAATTATTAAGATTACGTTAATTTTCGAACTAAAAACCACTTTTTCGAAAAAAATTGATAAATTTGAGACTTCATTGCTATGAAAATGAATACTTTGACATGATTCCTGTGTTATGCTTTCATATCAAAATTGTAACATCTAACCAACAAACGCGTCCTATACGCAAGATTAATTAAATTAAACCAAGTAATAACTATGAGAAAAATTATCTATTTAAGCTCTTTAGCGCTTTTTTTAAGCGTTAACATGTTTGCCCAAAAAGTAACATTTGAAGAGTACGATTTAAGTAACGGTATGCACGTTATTTTACACAAAGACAACTCCGCACCTATCATTAGCACTTCGGTAATGTACCACGTTGGCGCAAAAGATGAAGTGCAGGGACGTACCGGATTCGCTCACTTTTTTGAACATTTATTGTTTGAAGGAACCGAAAATATCCCTAAAGGCGAGTTTTTTAAAATTGTATCTGCCAATGGCGGAAACAACAATGCAAATACCACGCAAGACCGGACTTTTTATTACGAAACATTCCCTTCCAATAATTTAGAACTTGGTTTGTGGTTAGAATCTGAACGAATGCTTCACCCGGTAATAAACCAAGTTGGTGTCGACACGCAAAATGAGGTAATAAAAGAAGAAAAACGTGCCAGAATTGACAATGCGCCTTATGGAAAAATTATGTATAGAACTGGGATTAATCAGTATGTATTTAAAAATCACCCTTACAAAAATTCCGTTATTGGAAGTATGGAAGATTTAGATGCTGCCAAATTGCAAGAGTTTTTGGATTTTCATAAAAAATTCTATGCGCCTAACAATGCAGTTTTAGTGGTTGCCGGCGATTTTGAAACTGAAAGCACTAAAAAAATGATTCAGGATTATTTTGGTGATATTCCTTCAGGACCAAAAGTTGAAAGGGTAAATATTAAAGAAACTCCAATGACAGAATCAATTAAAGTAACCGAATATGATTCTAATATTCAAATTCCTGTTAAGCTATTTATTTATAGAACGCCATCTAATAAAAATAAAGACTCCTATACTTTAGATATGGTTTCTTCCATTTTAACAAGCGGAAAAAGTGCCAGACTATACAAAAGGCTGGTTGAAGAAAAAAAAGCGCTTCAGGTTTTGGCATTTAATGATTCACAGGAAGATTATGGCGTTTATATTATGGGTGCATTGCCAATGGGCTCAACTACCTTAGAAGATTTGGGTGTTATTATGGATGAAGAAATTACCAAACTTCAAACTGAATTAATTTCAGAAAAAGAGTTTCAAAAATTACAAAATCAGTTTGAAAACAATTTTGTGAATTCAAACTCCGGAGTTCAAAATATTGCCAATACTTTAGCTGCAAATTATACGCTAAAAGGAAATACAAATTTAATTAACGATGAAATTACTATTTATCGTTCCATAACCAGAGAAGATATTAAACGTGTAGCAAATGATTATTTGAACAAAAACAGCCGCGTTGAAATGGATTACCTTAAAAAGGAAATTGAATAACACTAAAGATGGAACGAGCATTACAAATTTTGACACACAAAGAAATGATTACTGGCGAACAGCAGCTGTTACTGCTAAAAAATAAAATGTAAACAGATGAAACGAGCATAACAAATTTTGATACACAAAGGAATGATTACTGGCGAACCTGCCTGCCGACAGGCAGCAGCTGTTACCGCTAAAAAATAAAATGTAAACAGATGAAAAATAATATGAAAACCAAAATAACCACATTAATTGCATTATTTCTTATTTCTTTAGGAGTAAACGCACAAATAGACAGAACGCAACAACCAAAAGCAGGACCTGCACCTACCATAAATTTAGGCAAGCCCCAAACTTTTGAACTTAAAAATGGTTTAAAAGTAATGGTGGTTGAAAATCATAAATTACCAAAAGTTTCCGCTTCATTAATTTTAGATAACGGACCTATCTTTGAAGGAGAAAAAGCAGGAGTATCAAGTATTGCCGGAGGAATGATGGGAAATGGAACCAAAACAATTTCAAAAGATGCTTTTGTTGAAGAAATTGATTTTTTAGGCGCTTCCCTTTCTGTTGGAAGCCAAAGCGCAAACTTCAATACCTTGTCTAAATTTTTCCCAAGAATATTGGAATTAACTGCCGATGCTGTCCAAAATCCACTGCTTACACAAGAGGAATTTGAAAAAGAACAAGCCAAACTTATTGAAGGTATTAAAAGTGGTGAAAATAGTGTTGAAGCCATTGCTGCACGAGCACAAAACGCTTTGGTTTATGGGAAGAACCATCCTTATGGAGAATTTGAAACTGAAGCCTCTGCCAAAAATGTAACATTGGCTGATGTTCAAAATTTTTATGCCACGTATTTCAAACCAAACAATGCCTATTTGGTAATTGTGGGCGATGTAAATTTTAAAGACGTGCAAAAGCAAGTGACCAAACATTTCAACAATTGGAAAAAAGGAACAATTCCAGCTTATGAGATTCCTAAGGTAACGAATGTCGCAAAAACTGAAATTAATTTTATTGATATGCCAAATGCTGTACAATCGGATATTTCGGTAATAAATACAGTAGATTTAAAAATGAGCAATCCCGATTATTTTGCCGCTTTATTGGCAAATAAAATTTTTGGCGGCGGCGGTGAAGGTCGTTTATTCCTAAATTTACGTGAAGATAAAGGATATACTTACGGCGCTTATTCCAGAATTGGAAACGATGAAAGAACTTCAGCTACCTTTAAATCGGCTGCGTCCGTAAGAAATATTGTTACAGACAGTTCTGTAGTTGAATTTATGAAAGAAATAAAAACTTTTAGAGACACTAAAGTTACTGATGAAGAATTAAAAAATGCAAAAGCAGCCTATATTGGAAACTTTGTTATGGCACTTGAGAACCCATCAACAGTGGCCAATTATGCATTAAATATTGTCACTAAAAAATTACCTCAAGATTTTTATGAAACTTATTTGCAAAAAATAAATGCAGTAACGGTGGAAGATGTTCAACGCGTGGCTCAAAAATATTTTAGTGAGGACAACGCGAGAATTGTAATTGTTGGAAAAGCTTTGGATGTTTTGCCAAATCTTGAAAAATTGCCTTATACAATCACCTATTTTGATAAAGAGTCAAATGTTGCTTCAAAACCGGAAATGTCAAAACCATTGCCAAATGGTGTCACCAAACTAACTGTTTTAGACAATTTCTTTAATGCAATTGGCGGGGCAGCTAAAGTTAAAGCTTTAAAAAGTACTTTGGTTTCTTATGAAGCTTCCGCAATGGGAAACACTATTGTAAGTACAGAAAAAAGAACTTCAGCAAAATATGCAAATGAAACGAGCATGGGAGGAAGTGTGGTCATGAAAGTAATAATGACCGATGCCGGCGTTTTTATGAATAAACAACCATTACCAGCACCAATGGCAAGTGAAATGACTTATACTTTAGGTACGTTTTTAGAAATGGGATTGTTAAACAATGAAAATTCTAAGCTAACGGGTATTGAAATTGTGAACGGCAAAGATGCTTATGTTATTTCAACCAAAGGCGAAATTGTTTCCTCATCGGTTTATTTTGATGTTGAAAGCGGATTAAAAGTTAAAGAATTGCAAGTAATCACTATGCAAGGCCAAACTCAAAATCAGGAAGCAATTTTCAGCAATTATCAAGAATTTAACGGAATAAAGTTTCCCGGCACAAAAACAGGAAATTTAGGTCCACAAACTGTAGAATTTAAATTAATAAGCGCTAAAGTTAATGAAGGTGTTTCGGAGGCTGATTTTCAATAAATAATATCAAATTAACTTTAAAACGGTTTAAGAAATTGAGCCGTTTTTTATTTTCCATACTGTTAATAATACCATTTGAATGTTTAATTGGCATAAAGTACAAAAATCGAATAAATATTCGGAATTGATATTATTAGTTTATAAATTTGTATTTCTATTCAAATGTCTTAAACATAAACCTATTATGAAAAAAATAATTTCCATCTTAACAATTGCATTTGTGCTATTTGCTTGTGATAATTCCAAAAAAGAAGCACCAGTTGAAAAATCAGGGATTGATAAACAAGAAGTTGCCGCAATTTATAAAAGCGTTGAGGTCGAAATTGAAGGAATGACCTGCGAAATAGGTTGTGCCAAAACAATTGAGTCAAAATTATCTAAAGCTGAGGGCGTTACCTACTCAAAAGTTAACTTTGAAGCAAAAATTGGGCAATTCACCTTTGATGAAAACAAAATAAGCCAAGAAGATATTGCTAAAAAGATAGCCGGAATTGGTGGAGGCGCTTTATATAAGGTCACTAAAATCACTGAGATTGAAGAAATTAAAGAAAGTAAAGAAATTAATTAATATTTTTTTTATTATTAATATAATTTGTTGTTAATTTGCACTAACAATAAAAATCGATCAAAAAATGAAACAAGTTAAATTTTTTATGGCAATTGCATTATTTGTAAGTGTATTTGCTGTTTCTTGTAAAGAAACACCTAAAGAAGAAGCTCCTGCTGTTGAAGTGACTGTAGAAGAAGCTCCTGCTGTTGACGCTGAAGTTGCAATTGATACTACTATGTCAGTTGACGTTGAAGTACAAGAATAATTAGAGAAATCTTTATTTTTTACTCAAAAAAACTAAAAGCTTCATTAATTTGAAGCTTTTTTTATACCTTATATTTTCTCAATGAATCGTATAAAAATAACAATCCCATAAAATATAAAAGGCCAACCAGTTGGTGGCTAACTCCCAAAAACAAAGGAATTTTACCCTGAACATTTAAAACAGTTAAAATTCCAAGCCCAACTTGAACCAACACTAAAATTAACGTAATATTCAACCATTTTTTTGAAGATTCCTCAACTTTACTTTTTAATTTAAAAAACATATAAATTGTTAATGCCGCTAAAACATAAGCCAACATTCTGTGTGTAAATTGAATAAGTGCCGGTGCAAACAAATAAGTATCATAATTAAGCATATTGTTCCATCCCCA
>JAENXD010000172.1 GCA_016649745.1 Flavobacteriaceae bacterium
ATAAAGGACAAGTTCTTAATGCTTAATATAAATTAAATAATAAATTTTCAGACAGTTATTTTATGACAAAGTAACTGTCTGTTATTTTAAATTGAAAAATAAATAATGGCTATCTTAGGAAATATAATTAAAGGAGTAATTGAAGTAACCGGTAAACTAATATCAACCCCCAATCATGTTGAAGCTCAACAAGAGGTTTTAAAAAAAATATTAGAAACTGCTAAAGATACCGAGTTTGGTAAACATTATCAATTTAACAAGATTTTAAAATCAGAAAATCTAGAGGTCAATTTTGCTAAAACTATTCCATTCTTTGATTACAATAAAATAAATTCGGAATGGTGGTATAAACTACACAAAGGAAAAGAGGATATAACTTGGCCAGGTTCAACAGATTATTTTGCTTTGAGTTCTGGAACCACTGGAAAAACAAGTAAAAAAATTCCAGTTACCGATGCTATGTTAAACACAATACGTCAAACAGGCATTAATCAAGTATTAGCATTAAATAACTTTGATTTACCATCAGATTTTTTTGAAAAAGAAATTATGATGCTGGGTAGTTCAACCAAATTAAAAGAAAAAAAAGATCATTTAGAAGGCGAAATTAGCGGTATCAGTGCTAGTAATATTCCGTTTTGGTTTAGACCTTACTATAAACCTGGAAAAGAAATTGCTAAAATTGATGATTGGGATTTACGCGTAAAAGAAATTGCTAAAAATGCTAAAAATTGGGATATAGGTGCGTTAAGTGGTATTCCTTCTTGGATGGAATTAATGCTACAAGAGGTTATTACCAATCATAATGTGAATAATATTCATGATATATGGCCAAATCTACAAGTTTATACTTCTGGCGGCGTGGCTTTTGATTCTTATGAAAAAAGTTTTAATGCTTTATTAGGCAAACCAATAATAATTATAGATACATATTTGGCATCGGAAGGGTTTTTGGCATTTCAAACACGTCCAGAAACTTCAGCGATGCAATTAGTTACTAATAATGGTATTTATTTTGAGTTTGTACCGTTTAAGCCTGAATACATTAAAGAGGATGGTTCTCTAGTCCCAAATGCCGAAGCTAAAACCTTAGCTGAAGTTGAGGTAAATCAAGATTACGTACTCATTATAAGTACTGTATCAGGTGCGTGGCGTTACTTAATTGGGGATACTATTAAGTTTACCGATATTGAACGAGCCGAAATTAAAATTACAGGTAGAACCAAATTCTTTTTAAATGTAGTAGGTTCACAACTGTCAGTCAATAAAATGAATGATGCTGTAAAAGAACTCGAAGATTATTTTAAAATAAAAATTACCGAATACACCATTTCAGCAAAACGTATTGATGGTGATTATTATCACAGCTGGTATCTTGGGACTGAAGATACTGAATTAGATACGAAAAAAATTGCTGAGAAACTAGATAAAAGTTTAAAGAAGGCTAATAAAAATTATAAAGTAGCAAGATCAAAAGCCCTAAAGGGTGTTAAGGTAAAGCTTCTGAAACCGGCAGTATTTCACAACTGGATTGACCATATTAAAAAGAAAGGTGGACAAGTAAAAATGGAACGTGTAATGGATGAAAAAAGATTTGTAAAGTGGGAAGAATTTGTAAATGGGAAAATGAATTAAGGTGTTTTCTATCAACCTTATTTTACCATGTAGAAAAAGTACAATGTTTAAACACTTTAAATTCCCTTCCCTTCGGGAAAGGTTAGGGAAGGGATTGTTGATTAACTAATTCCATAATTTCCTCTGGAGATAAATAATATTTAATAATTCTAGCTTTATAATGCTGTGCAATTGAGGCATTGTTAAGAATAAAATCTTTAGTGGCTAAAATATATTTCGCCATTCCATGTGCAACCGCAAAAGTATCAGCAGTTCTTTCTGCTTCTTTAATAGATTTGTGTGAAAACAAGTATTTTATGCCAAAAAAAATCAAATTTAATTTACTTCTATTTTCATAATCCATAATATGCCCTAATTCGTGACCAATCCAGCCAATAAAAACATCAGAGGGAATATCTAAGGTATTAAATTCCTGATTTTCAATTTTAAATTTATTACTTATTAAAATTATATACGATTTTTTTCTTCTTTTTTTCCATAAAAAATTCCATTTCGGCTGAGCCTGCATTGTGGATTTTTTTATGTTTTTTTTAATTTTAAACGCTATAGATATATCACTTAATTCCGGATAAAAAGATAGTGCTTTATTTACATTCTCTTTAATGATATTAGGTATAATTTTACTCATAATTTTTAAATATAACAACAATTGATTTAATAATAAAAAGGTTAATAGTGAATAGGTTAAATATTAATGCATTTAAGTTATAAATAGTTGTAATTTTAAAGGATTTTGCACTCTAATTAAATTTAACTCATGCGTTGGTCTAAAATAATTGTTAGTATATTTTTAATTATTGTTGTTGGAATCCTTTTCTTTCTTCAATATAAATTCAAAAGCAGCGTAATTAATGCAATTGATAATGGAGTACCCTCCAATATTGAACTTAAATATGCTCAAATAAATGCCAATGTATTTAGTGGTAACGTTGAGTTAGATAGTTTTTCAGCGAAACTGCTAAACTTAGACAGCAATGTAATTTCAACATTGAATACCAATAAACTCAAGGTCACTGGCTTTAGTTTATGGCAATTCATATTCAATAAGACCATTTCTATTGATAATATCATTTTTAATAATCCAAATCTGCACTATTATCAAAATCAACAGGAACAGCATCGACCAAAAGATTCAACGGCTAACAAAAAGTTTGAAAAAGTAATAACTATTGCTAAATTTTCGATTGTTAACGGGTCGTTTAAAATTAATGGAAATAAAGAAGATAGCCTTTTGGTAAGTATGGATAGCATCTATCTTACTTTGAACGGAATTAGCACAAATGCTGAAAAATTAAAACAGAAAATACCATTTGATTATCAAGATTATCAACTTAAAGCCAAGCAGCTATTTTTTAATATGAATGAATATGAGACATTGAAGATTGAAAATTTAGCTATTGAGAATAATAAATTAAACCTAGCTAATCTTTTCATTAAACCAAAATTTACCAAAGAGGAATTATCTGCTAAAATTGCTGTAGAACGTGACTATATACAGCTTCATATTCCAGAATTAACGTTAGGCGAATTTGATTTTGGTTTTAATAACGATAAGTTCTATGTTGCTTCAGAGACGAGCAAAATTATAAAACCTAACTTAATTATTTACAGAGATAAAAGAGTTGCAGATGATAAAAGCATCAAAAAAATGTATAGTAAAATACTTAGAGATTTGTCGTTTGACTTAGCAATTTCAACATTAAAAATTAAACAAGGTTATATTAATTATGCAGAACGTGTTGAGAATACGAACGAATCAGGAAAAATATTTTTTAAAAATATAAATGCCAATTTAACCAATCTTTCCAATTCATACAAGAAAGGAGAAAAAACAAAAATTTCAATCAATTCTCATTTTATGGGTAAAGCACCAATGAATTTAGATATAAGTTTTGATGTTAACAACAAACAAGATAACTTTTTGGTTTCGGGACAATTTAAAAACTTCAATGCTAAAATAGCAAATACATTTTTTGAATCCAATTTAAATGCAAAAGCTGAAGGAGAAATTGAACAGATATTTTTTACATTTGATGGAAATAATTTTAACTCGAAAGGTGATTTAAAAATGAAATATAAAGAGTTTAAATTTGAAATATTGAATAGAAAGAATGAGGTTAATAAGTTATTTACAGCCATTGGCAATCTATTTATAAATGATGGTTCTAAATCGGATAAAGATGGTTACAGACATGGTAAAATAGCAGTTGAACGTGATAAAACTAAATCATTCTTTAATTATTTATGGATAAATGTAGAAGACGGATTAAAAAGTGCTTTAACTGGAAAGGGTGAAAAAGAATAAGATTTTTATTGCATGAACTTATATAACTTGAACCAACTTAAATTAATAAAATAATGCAAAAACAATTAACAATATTACAAATAAACGATGTGCATGGCTACCTTAATGAACATTATGAAATGTTTAGAAAAGGAAATCAGATAACACATAAAATGGTTGGAGGATATGCACGAATTAACAGTTGTTTTAAAAAAATAAGAAAGGAGAAAGGCTCTGAGAATGTTTTAGCCTTTGACTGTGGCGACACATTACATGGTACGTACTTAGCAGTAGAAACAAGAGGAGAAGTAATGGTAGAGCCACTTAATTTATTGAAACTAGATGTCTGGACTATTCATTGGGATTTTGTTTACGGTGCCAACCATCTCAAAGAAATATCAGAAAAGCTAAATTACCCCTTGTTAAGCTGTAATTGTCATAGCGATGCCGATGACGAATTGCTTTTTAAAGCAACACAAATTTTTGAAAGAGGTGGAGTGAAAGTTGGTGTAATTGGCATTGGAGCATATATTATAGACAAATCGTTCCCTAAGAGAATAAGTAAGGGTTATTATTTTACTTTGGGCAATGTTGAATTACCGAGACATATAAAAAACCTACGAGAAAATGAGGGTGCAGAAATTATAATTGTGCTCTCACATCTGGGTTTTTCGCAAGATTGTAAACTGGCTTCAGAAGTAGATGGAATTGATATTTTACTCAGTGGTCATACACATAATCGGATATACAAACCCACAAAAGTTAACAATACCACTATTATACAGTCGGATTGCCATGGATCTTTCGTAGGACAAATAAAATTGGAAGTCAAAGATGGTAAGATTTCCAAGTTGCAACACGAATTAATTGTGCTTGATGAAAAAATAAATGCCGATGTAGAAATGCAACAAATGATTGATGAAATTTATGCTCCACATCAAAAAATGTTAATTGAAATTGTAGGCGAAACGACAACAGATTTAAATCGTTATACCGCCTTGGAATCTACAATGGATAATTTTCTGCTCGATGCCATTGCACATGCGGCAGGTACAGAAATCGCATTCTCAAACGGATGGCGATATGGTGTGCCGATACCAAAAGGTAAAATTACCAATAACGAGCTTTGGAATATAATACCGGTAAACCCAAAAATTTCCGTAACGGAAATTACCGGACAAGAATTGTGGCAGATGATGGAAGAAAGTTTAGAAAAGACCTATGCCAGAGACCCCTATAAACAAATGGGTGGTTATGTAAAACGATGTCGGGGCCTTAATGTATTTTGTAAAATAGAAAATGAATTTGGTCAACGCATCCAAGAATTTTTTGCTGAAGGCGAGTCGTTAGATTATAAGAAAATCTATCGTGTTGCTTTTGTTACAGAGCAAGGCGTAAGTAAAAAATATGGTAAAAATCGTAAAGAACTAAGTGTAAATGCAATTGATGCATTACGTAATTATTTGAAAGAAAAGAGTCCTATTGAAGCCGAGTTGAGAAATACCGTGGTGGCGGTTTAAATCATTTTAAAAAACCCATCAAAATAAAAATTTCTTTTTAAGTTAAAAATTTCATTCATTGAATCAACAAGCAGGTGCTCTTCTAATTATCTTTGAGTTAGTAGTTGAAAAAATATTAATTTAAAAAAACATGAAATTATGAACACTAAACAATTAGAAGGCAAGTGGAACCAGGCCAAAGGAAAATTAAAACAAAAGTATGCTAAGTTAACTGATAATGATTTAACGTATGTTGAAGGTAAATTTGATGAAATGTTAGGTAGAATTCAGGAAAAAACGGGTAAAACCAAAGAAGAATTAAAAAAAGAAATAGACAAATACTAAGACTTCTTTAAATTAAAAAAACGCAAGTTTTAAAAACCTCCAAGGTCAGCTGCATTCAAGGTTCTAACGCAACAAACGTTGCTTTTTTTTTTGAGAGTCTAAGCTACAAATTTCAGTTCAGAATCCAATATTTCTTTAGGTGTTTTATACCCAATAATTTTCCGTGGTCTGTTATTGAGCTTTTCTTGTATTATTTGGAGTATTTTTTTATCAATTTCATTAAAGTTTGTTCCTTTTGGCATATACCTTCTAATGAGTCCATTTGTATTTTCGTTGGTACCTCTTTCCCAGGATGAATATGGGTGCGCAAAGTAAATTTTCATACCAGTTTTTTGAGTTATTAATTGATGTTTCGCCATTTCAATTCCGTTGTCGTAAGTCATAGTTTTTTTGAATAAAGGATTTAGTTGGTTTAATTTTTTAGAGAACATTTTAGCGACTTCTTTGGAGTTACGAGCTTTTAGTTTGATGATTAAAGTGTATCTGGATTTTCGCTCAACGATAGTTCCTATGGCAGATTTGTGGTCTTTACCAATCATTAAATCACCTTCCCAATGGCCAACTTCTTCTCTTAAATCAATATGCTTGGGTCTATTGTCAATACTGACTTGGTTTAATATTTTAGAACCTGTTCCTCGTCTCTTTTTAGAAGGTCTTCGTCTTGTTTTTTTACGAACAAGTA
>JAENXD010000217.1 GCA_016649745.1 Flavobacteriaceae bacterium
CGTAATCAAGTGCGCTATTCAGTTGCGCCACGAGGCCGTTTTGAGGGTGCAAATATACTATTTTTTACGTATTTACAAACTATTTTTTGTAACAAAATACCGCCAGCCAATAATTGCGAGTTGCCATTTTTTAGCTTTAGTCATGTCTAATCTTATTTTAGTAAAGCTTGGAAGTAAAATTTTATTGATTTTCCCTAAAACTTTAAAGATTTGTTTTTTCATGTAGTAAAAATAAGATTTTAGGCTATATATCAAAGCAATTAAGGTTATTTATTCTTTATGATGAGTAGTAAATAATTGCTTTTAATTCTTTCTATATTTACAAAAAAGATAATTAATGAATTTGTTGTTCTTGTTGGTTGGTTTGGTGTTGTTAATATTGGGAGGAAATTGGTTACTAAAATCCGCAATTGGTTTTTCATTACGATTAAATATTCCTAAAATTGTGATTGGTATGACCGTTGTTTCATTCGCTACATCAGCACCCGAACTTATTGTGAGTATAAAAGCGGCTTTAGCAGATCATGCTGATATTGCTTTTGGAAATGTGATTGGTTCCAATATTGCCAATTTAGGATTGGTATTGGCAATTACAATTATAATTTCAACCATAAGTGTAGAAAAAACGTTTTACAAAACAGATTGGCCGGTGATGATGATTTCATCAATATTGTTATATGATTTTATTGCTTTTGATGGAGTTTTACAGCGTTATGAAGGAATTATTTTAGTTTCATTGCTATTAATATTTCTGTTATATTTATTGAAATTTCAAAAAACACCTGCAGTTATTGATGAAATGCCCGAAGATGATGTCGTGTTACCTTTGTATAAGGATATATTATTTTTAGTAATTGGTGGATTATCACTTTGGGGAGGTTCAGAATTATTAATTGATGGTGCTGTGGGGATGGCCAAAAATTTTGGTATCAGCGAACGTATTATAGGCATTACTATCGTGTCAATAGGGACAAGTATCCCGGAATTGGCAGCTTCGGTTATTGCCGTTCTAAAAAAAGAAAAAGCGATTTCATTAGGAAATCTTATTGGGTCAAATGTGTTTAATATTTTGGCCGTTTTAGGATTAACCTCTATAATTACGCCAATTACAATAACAGATCAGAGGTTATTGTCTAGTGATATTTTCTGGATGCTGGGAATCTCATTCCTAATATTACTGCTTAATTTTGCGCCTGTTAGAATGAAATTAAGTTGGAAGGAAGGACTTATTTTACTTTTTTTATATTTTATATTTATTTATGGGATGATTTTTTAATGAATTGGTTTAAACTTTTTCAATAATTAATTTTAGTTAACCCAACCTTAAAATATATTTAATGTAAACATTACTGATATTTTTAGTAAAAACATAAATCGTGACCTACCCCCTAAATTTTTAGGGGGTAATTTTTTTTTAATCAATTTTTAGGTTAGATTTGCACTGTTAAAAACAGTGTATTAATTCTAAACAACATAATAAATGTCTATAATTAGATTTCAAGCATTAGCTCAGTCTGCAAAAAGAAAACCTGTAGCCGTAACTGAAGATATAAAAAGATCAATCTTGTTTGGCGAAAATGTATTTAATGAAAATACGATGCGTCAATATTTAACCAAAGATGCCTATAAGGGCGTTATGAGTGCAATTGACCACGGAACAAAAATTGACCGTAAAATTGCAGATCAAGTTTCTTCGTCAATGAAAGAGTGGGCAATGTCGAAAGGAGTTACTCATTATACGCATTGGTTTCAGCCTTTAACGGGAGGAACTGCTGAAAAGCACGATGCTTTTTTTGAAACTATTGGAAATGGAATGGCCATTGAAAAATTTGGAGGAGACCAATTGGTGCAACAAGAACCGGATGCATCAAGTTTTCCTAATGGAGGAATCAGAAATACTTTTGAAGCTCGTGGGTATACCGCTTGGGACCCGACATCTCCGGCTTTTATTTACGGAACCACTTTAAGTATTCCAACAATATTCGTTGCTTATACCGGTGAAGCTTTAGATTATAAAACTCCTTTATTGCGCGCACTAACAGCCGTAGATGATGCTTCAACAGCGGTGTGTAAATATTTTGATAAAAATGTAAAGAAAGTTACCGCTTCATTAGGATGGGAGCAAGAGTACTTTTTAATTGACAAATCTTTGGCTAACAGCCGACCGGATATTATCTTAACCGGAAGAACTTTATTGGGACATTCTCCGGCAAAAGGGCAACAATTGGACGACCATTATTTTGGTTCTATTCCAAGCAGAGCCTTAAATTATATGCGTGACCTGGAAACTGAGTGTATGCTCGTAGGTATTCCGGTAAAAACACGTCATAATGAGGTAGCTCCAAATCAGTTTGAATTGGCACCTATTTATGAAGAATGTAACTTGGCCGTCGACCATAATTCCTTATTAATGGATATTATGGGTAAAGTTGCTTCTCGTCACAATCTTAAAGTACTGCTTCATGAAAAACCTTTTGCAGGTGTAAATGGTTCTGGAAAACATAATAACTGGTCTCTTTCAACTGATACAGGCATCAATTTATTAGCACCCGGAAAAACACCGATGAGCAATCTTCAGTTTCTAACCTTTTTTATAAATACAATTAAAGCTGTTCATGAAAACGAAGAATTGGTGAGAGCAGCTGTAGCTTCGGCAAATAATGACCACAGACTTGGCGCAAATGAAGCACCTCCTGCAATTATTTCCGTATTTATTGGAGAGCAATTGACAAAAGTATTGGAAGAGTTGGAAGGTGTAACCAACGGCAAACTTTCTCCGGAAGAAAAAACAGATCTTAAATTAAACGTGGTTGGCAAAATACCGGATGTTTTATTGGACAATACCGATAGAAACAGAACTTCGCCATTTGCGTTTACAGGAAATAAATTTGAGTTTAGAGCGGTTGGATCATTTGCGAATTGTGCAAATCCAATGACTGTTTTAAATACCATTGTTGCAAAACAATTAAAAGACTTTAAAGTTGAAGTAGATGCTTTAATTGTAGCCAAAGACTTAAAGAAAGATGAAGCTATTTTTAATGTATTAAGAGAATATATTAAAGCTACAAAAAACATATTGTTTGAAGGAAATGGTTATGGAGAAGCTTGGGAAAAAGAGGCAAAGAAAAGAGGTTTAAGCAATAATAAAACAACACCTGAAGCATTAAAAGCAAGAATTTCTAAAAAATCAATTGCACTATTTGAAGAAATGAATGTCATGAGTAAGGTAGAAACCGAAGCTCGACATGAAATTGAAGTGGAGGATTATACGATGCGTATTCAAATTGAATCTCGTGTTTTAGGAGATATCGCAGGAAATCATGTAGTGCCAACAGCTGTTCGTTACCAAAATATGTTAATTAAAAACGTAACAGGATTAAAAGAAATATTCGGAAAAGAATTTGAAAAGCATGCGGCCGAACAAATTAAATTAATTAAATTAATTTCTGAGCATATTGAGTCCATTCACTCAAAAATAGATGAAATGATTAATGCGCGTAAAAAAGCGAATATTATAGAGGATGCCGAAGAAAAAGCTGCGGCATACTGTTGTGAAGTAAAACCATATTTTGATGAAATCAGATACCATTGCGATAAACTGGAACTTATGGTTGATGATGAATTGTGGCCACTCACAAAATACAGAGAATTGTTATTTACACGATAACAAGATAATAGATAATAAGAATAAAATCCCACAACTAGTGGGATTTTTCTATTTTCCAAATGTTTCATTAGTAAAATTAAGCGGAAAGAGCAGCGAAATACAGTAAATTTTAATAACACATTATGCAATTAAGATTATATAACTAACCAATTGTACGGTAAAACTTGCTATTGGCATATTTATATAATAAACAGTAGATTACTTGAAACTATATTCCTAGTTTTGACATGTTCTAAGTAAGTATAAAGCGCTTTATATTATTTAGTTGATTAAGATAAATTAAGATTTCCCCATTTTCTGAAATGTCAAAAAATTATAAGTCCCCTCCATGTAATTTATTAATTGAAACCTTTTTATGATATGTAAAATATATTGATAAAAATAGTTTCGCCCCATATTAATATTATGGAATTACATTTAATTAATTATTATTAACAAATTTACTAACTTTTAAATTTATTATTATGAAAAAATTATTTTTAGGTGCTTTAGCGCTAACGTTTGGAGCTATAGGATTTGCTCAGAACACAGGTACTGTGATTCAATCAGGTAACCAACAATTGGCCGATGTACAACAAACAGGCACAAATACTGCTTTAGTTACACAGAATCAATCAGGGACACCTTCAAATACTCCTGCTTATATGAATAATGCAGTAGTATTACAGAATGGTGCTGGAAACAATGCAACCATATTGCAAGATGAATTAGGCGGTGGGGGTAAAGGCGGAAATGATGCTGAAATTACCCAATTAGGATCCGGAAATACTTCTAGCCAAACTACTTATGCTCCTGGTTCCAATGCTGGACAGGATGTAGAAGCTTATCAAAATGGAACCAATAACAACGTTACTCAAAATATACAAGGTGGGTATACAGATTATTTTTATACCAAACAACTTGGTACAAGTAACACTGCCACACAAACAGGTACTGGAGTGACATATAATACAGCAAAAATATTTCAAGATGGTACAA
>JAENXD010000152.1 GCA_016649745.1 Flavobacteriaceae bacterium
CAGGAACAAATAGCGGCGAACCGTAAATGGAGAGCGGCTACAAACACCAAAAATATTTTAGCGCGAATTAAAGGAAGCAATAACGGAAAAGCATTGTTGCTTCTTTCACATTACGATTCAGAACATGAAGTTGTGAGAAATTATCTGGTTTCCGAACTTGAAAAATTGGGATTACAGGTCGAAATTCAGGAACAAATAGCGGCGAACCGTAAATGGAGAGCGGCTACAAACACCAAAAATATTTTAGCGCGAATTAAAGGAAGCAATAACGGAAAAGCATTGTTGCTTCTTTCACATTACGATTCCAATCCGCATTCATCACTGGGAGCAAGTGATGCCGGTAGTGGTGTGGTGGTAATTTTAGAAGGAATTAGAGCCTTTTTGGCAAAAAAGGAAATTCCAAAAAATGATATTATCATTTGCATTTCCGATGCGGAAGAATTGGGCTTGTTGGGCGCCAATGCTTTTGTAAACCATCATCCTTGGGCAAAAGAGGTAGGATTGGTGTTAAATTTTGAAGCACGAGGAAGTGGCGGTCCAAGTTATATGTTGCTGGAAACCAATGGCGGAAATAAAAAATTAATCGAAGCTTTTCAACAAGCAAATACTGCGTATCCAGTAGCAAATTCATTAATGTACAGTATTTATAAAATGTTGCCGAATGACACCGATTTAACCGTTTTTAGGGAAGGTGCAAATATTGATGGCTATAATTTTGCATTTATTGATGATCATTTCGATTACCATACGGTTCAGGATTCTTATGAAAGAATGGACCTAAATTCATTGAACCATCAGGCCTCCTATTTAATGGCAACATTGAACTATTTTGCCAATTCAGATTTAGAAAATTTAAAATCGGAGGCAGATTATGTGTATTTTAATTTTCCTTTTATCGGATTGGTATTTTATCCTTTTTCGTGGGTGATTCCGATGTTTTTATTTTGCGTCGTTTTATTTTTTCTGATGCTTCATTTTGGTATTCTAAAAAAGAAACTAACCAAGAAGGGAATTGTAAAGGGATTTTATCCGTTTATAGCTTCCTTGTTAACTTCTGCTGCATTGGCGTTTTTTGGCTGGAAATTATTGCTTAAAATACATCCGCTGTACAAAGATATTTTGCAAGGTTTTACCTATAATGGCTATTATTATATTGCCACATTTGTTTCGCTGACAATAGCGATATGTTTTTGGTTTTACAAAGACTTCTTCAAAAAAAGAAGCAAGCAGGATTTATTGGTGGCATCCTTATTTTTCTGGCTGATGATTAACGGATTTATTGCATTTTATTTGCCGGGCGCCGCATTTTTTATCCTTCCGGTTGTCATTTTGTTAGGCATGCTTTTTATTTCGCAATTTTCAAGTTCCAAAGTAAATATGTTGCTGTTGTTTACGCTGTTTAGTGTACCTGTGCTTATTATACTTGCTCCTTTGGTTAAAATGTTTCCGGTTGGACTCGGACTTAAAATGCTGGTGGTTTCGGCGGTTTTTACGGTGTTGTTATTCGGGTTTTTGGTTCCGGTTTTTCAACAGTATAAAGACCATAAAAAATTAAGTTTGGTGTTTTTATTGATAGGCCTTATGGCCTCGATTTCAGCTTCTGTGTACTCATCCTACAATGTTGACCGAAGAAAGCCAAACAGTGTTTTATATGTATTCGACAGCAATAAAAATGAGGCGTATTGGGCAAGTTACAATACGGAAATGGATGAATTTACAAAACAGTTTTTAGGTGAAAACCCTATAATTGGAAGTTACGATGCAAATACAACTGCGAGTAAATATAATACTAACATTCAATTATATACGAAAACGGAAATCAGAAATTTTGAAAAACCATTAATTTCGATAGTTTTAGACACCATTATTGCTTCCGAAAGAAAAGTGACTTTACGCATTGAATCATTGCGAAATTCCAATAAAATTGAGTTGATGACCAAAACACCCATTCGATTTAAATCGTTTATCATAAATAAGGAGCCATTAAAAAATAATACAAATGATAAGTATGTTTTTTCTGTGGAAAAAGGCACCATTATGAATTTTTACAGGACCAGCAAAGATGAAATTGTTGAGATTGAATTTGTGGTCGATAAAAATCAAGTGATTGATTTTGATATTTTGGAAGCCAAATACGATTTGTTTACCAATCCACAGTTCAGCATTATTCCCCGAACCGAAATCATGATGCCCATGCCATTCGTATTAAATGACGCCACTGTAATAAAAACCAATATTAAATTTTAAGGATGAGAAAAGTATTTTTTTTAATTTTTTTGATGACGGTGTTTTTCTGCTGCAAGGAAAAACAAAAAGAAGAAGCAAATGTAGGGGGTGATAAAACAGTTTATTTAAAACCAGAACTTAATGAAAAAAGCGCTTTGTTTTTATATCATTTTGCCTATGATTGCATTGATCAGGAATATCCAAATAAACCTGGGCAGGTTTTGGGCGATAAATCTTATTTAAAGGAACCTTCTGAATTGCATCCTGCATTTTATGGTTGTTTCGATTGGCATTCATCGGTTCATGGTCACTGGACTTTGCTTAATATCATGAAAGAATTGCCAAGTTTTGAACACAATGAAGCCATTTTGAAGAAACTGAAAACCACCATTACCAAAGAAAATATTTTAAAAGAAATCACTTATTTTGATGATGAACACAATAAAAATTTTGAGCGTACTTATGGCTGGGCCTGGTTGTTGAAAATAGCGGAAACTTTGCAGGATTGGGACAATCCAGATGCTAAGTTGATGTATGCAGATTTAAAACCTTTGGTGGAAGTCATTGAAAAAAAATACATGGAATTTTTGCCAAAACTAAACCATCCAATTCGGGTGGGAGAACACCCAAATACCGCTTTCGGATTGTCTTTGGCGTTGGATTACGCCAAAAAATATTCCCCTGAATTGGCGTTGATGATTACTGAAAAGGCAAAAACGTATTATATGAACGATAAAGGTTGTCCGATAACTTGGGAGCCTGGCGGCTTCGATTTTTTGTCGCCTTGCCTACAAGAAGCTTCATTGATGTTGAAAGTATTGCCTAAAGAAGAATTTATCCTTTGGTTTGATGCTTTTTTGCCCGACTTCAGAAACAATCCAGCCAAGTTTTTGGAAGTTGCCGAAGTTACCGATCGTTCTGATGGTAAATTGGCCCATTTAGATGGCCTGAATTTTAGCCGCGCTTGGTGTTTGTATGAAATAGGAAAGGCTTTAAATAACGAAAAAATGATTAATTTGGCAAATAAACATTTTCAATATAGCTACGAAAAAATGGACTCCGGCGAATATGCCGGAGCCCATTGGTTGGCTTCTTTTGGTTTGTATGCGATATTAAAAAGCAATTAGTTTTTTTTGAATTGGGTAATGCGCAGGGTGTTTGCCATACCTCTTTCTTTAACGGGCATTGAAGTTACGTTTATTGCAAAATCGTCCTCTTTTAAATATCCCCTCTCGTGTGCCATATTATTGATATCTTCAATGGTTTCATCGGTACTTACAAAACGGTCGTAAAAAACACCTTTAACACCCCATAATAAATTGAGCATTGCTAAAATCCTTCTGTTGGAAGAAAACACCAAGATATTTGATTTTGGTCGCCAGGAAGAAATATGAAAAGCGGTATATCCTGTATCTGTTAAGGTTGTAATCACTTCCGCAGAAATTGTATCTGCAATTACCGCAGCCTGATGACATACTATTTTTGTAATAAAACGATCATTTATGCATTGCACAGTTTCACTGGGAATTTTAATTAATGGCGAATTTTCTACGCTTTCAATTATTCTACGCATTTGTTTTATGACCTCTAAAGGAAATTCCCCAACAGAAGTTTCACCCGATAACATTACGGCATCGGCACCATCCATAATTGAATTTGCTACATCATTTACTTCAGCTCTTGTTGGAACCTGATTGGTAATCATTGTTTCCATCATTTGGGTTGCAATAATTACAGGAATATGAGCTTTTTTAGCTTTTAAAACCAATCGTTTTTGAATTAAAGGAACCTTTTCCATGGGAACTTCAACACCCAAATCACCTCGGGCAACCATTAGACAATCACAATAAGGTGTTATTTTATCGATGTTTGCAACAGCCTCAGGTTTTTCAATTTTTGCGATGATTGGAATTTTATGGGGAGAATTCGCAGCTATTAAATCCCTTAACTGAATTAAATCGTCAGCAGTCCTTACAAAAGACAGGGCAATCCAGTCGGCTTCCATTTTAATGGCAAATAAAGCATCTTCTTTATCCTTTTTGGTAAGAGCAGGCAATGATATTTTTGTGTTGGGCAAGTTTACTCCTTTTTTGGAATTTAATTTACCGCCGCGCAATACTTTTGTAGTGACTTGCGTATCTCTGTCCGTAGCAGTTACTTCAAATAATAATTTGCCGTCATCAACTAAAATATGCTCTCCAACCTGAACATCTTTTGGAAATTTTTTATAGGTCATAAAGGCTTTTTCTTTTGTTCCTTCACCTTTTATGGTTGTAAAAGTAAAGGTATCGCCCATATTTAGAAATACGCCTTCACCCATAACGCCAACGCGCAATTTCGGCCCTTGTAAATCGGCTAAAACCGCCACATGGAAATCACGACGTACATTAATTTCTCTAATGATTTTAATTTTTTCTTCCACATCGGCATAGTCTGCGTGCGAAAAGTTAACCCTGAATACATTTACGCCGGCTTCCATCATGTTTTCTATAATTTCTACGGTGTTGCAGGCTGGTCCTAATGTTGCAACAATTTTAGTGCGTTTTCTGTTTTTTGTCATCATTAAAATATGAGATTTTCTTTCGATTTTAAGGTTATTGGTTCTATCGAGTAAGATGTTATTATTTGGTTTATTTTATTTAAATCATTCACTAAATTTTGAATGAAATCTTCATTATTGCAACCTTCTATTTTTAAAAAAAAGTCAACTTTCTTTTTTTCGGGTATTAAATAAGAAGTTGTGCTGTAATTTCCGCCAAATAAACCTTCTTTATGTTGGTTGTCAACAAGTTCTGTAAACTTGTTGTTGATTAAATAATAATTAATATAATTTCCCCCGTCTTTATATTCAAACAAAGGAAAAACAGCAGTTGAATTTTTAAAATCCAAATGATGTTTAAATCGTGTGAGTTTTATTTTTAAATAGCTGTTTAAAAGATAAGCCAATCGGTAATCCTCTTCAGTTGAATGAATGCCAATTAATGAATAATCATCTTCTAAATCAATCGTTAATAGTTGCATAAAAAGAAGGAACATTTAGTTCTGCAAAAATACCATTGTTTAATTACAGTAGCTAATAATATTACGAAATCGTATTCGCTAGGTAACCTTAACTTATGTTAAATTCATTTTGAAAAGCATAAAAGGCTCTTTTAGCAGCAACTTCTTCTGCCTTTTTCTTCGAAGTAGCCCTTCCTTTTGCAATAAGTTCACCTTCTAAAAAAAGTTTTACACTAAAGTGTTTTATGATGTCATTTCCAGAATCTTCATAAACTTCAAAAACCAATTCTTTCTTTTTCTTTTGACACCATTCTATAAATAAACTCTTATAACTGGTGATTTTACCTTCAAGTTTTAGGATATCAACATAAGGATCAATTACCCTTTTAAAAATAAATTTTTCACAGTACTTGTAACCTCTGTCTAAATAAATGGCTCCAATCAAAGCTTCAAAAAGATTTCCATGAATATTATCTCCAAAGTGTGAAAGTACGACATTGCTTCTGATAAAACGCAGTAAATCTAAGTCCCTTCCAAGTTCATTAAGATGTTCTCTGCTTACAATTTTTGACCGCATTTGAGTCAAATAACCTTCATCACCAGAAGGAACAACCTGAAATAAATGTGCTGCTATAATGGCACTTAACATGGCATCACCCAAAAACTCCAAACGTTCGAAATTTAGTGGGTTTCCAGTCTTTTTGTCAAATTCTTTAATGGAACGGTGAACGAATGCTTTTTTATAATGGGTAATATTTTTAGGTTTAAAACCTATTATTTTAGCTAAATTATTATAAAAAGTGTCGCTACTTTTAGTCCTAGGAGTAATAATTTTTCGAATGAAACCCATTCAGTTCTTCTGTTAATCAAGTTTTTTAAAGAGTACACAGGCATTGTGTCCTCCAAATCCAAAAGTATTGCTCATGGCAACGGATACATCACGTTTTTGTGCTTTGTTGAACGTAAAATTTAATTTAGGGTCAATTTGATCATCATCTATAAAATGATTTATGGTAGGAGGCACAATTCCGTATTTTATGGCCAATATTGAGGCGATGGCTTCAACAGCGCCGGCAGCACCCAATAAGTGACCGGTCATTGATTTGGTTGAATTAAGATTTATGTGATAGGCATGATCTCCAAAAACCTCTAAAATCGCTTTAGATTCTGCAATATCACCAAGTGGGGTTGAAGTTCCATGCATATTTATGGCGTCAACATCTTCAGGTTTTAGACCTGCATCTCTTAAACAGTTTTTCATCACGTTTATAGCTCCTAAACCTTCCGGATGCGGTGCAGTAATATGATAAGCGTCAGCAGACAATCCTCCGCCGGCAATTTCAGCGTAAATTTTTGCGCCTCTTGCTTTGGCATGTTCATATTCTTCTAAAATAAGTGCGCCGGCTCCTTCACCTGAAACAAAACCATCTCTGTCTTTGTCAAAAGGTCTTGAGGCAGTTGATGGATCGTCATTTCTTGTTGAAAGCGCTTGTAAAGCATTAAAACCGCCAATTCCAGCAATGGTAATTGTAGCTTCTGAACCACCGGAAACCATAACATCAGCATGACCTAAGCGAATGTAATTTAAGGCATCAATGATGGCGTTTGATGAAGATGCGCAGGCAGATACTGTTGCGAAATTTGGACCTCTAAATCCATATCTGATAGAAATTTGACCGGGAGCCATGTCCGCAATCATTTTAGGAATAAAAAAAGGGTTGAATCTTGGAGTGCCATCACCTTCGGCAAAAGTTAAAACTTCATTTTGAAAGGTTTCCAATCCGCCAATTCCAGCTCCCCAAATAACACCAACTCTATTTTTATCTACTTTTTCTAAATCTAATTTTGAATCTACAATGGCTTCATCAGCAGCAACCATGGCATACTGAGTGAATTTGTCCATTTTACGGGCCTCTTTTCTGTCAAAAAATTGGGTAATGTCAAAATTTTTGAGTTCACAGGCAAAACGAGTTTTGAACTTGGTCGTATCGAAATAGGTTATTGGAGCTGCCCCGCTAACACCGTTAACAAGACCATTCCAATACTGTTCAACATTATTGCCTATGGGCGTTAATGCACCAAGTCCAGTTACTACAACTCGTTTAATCTCCATATTTTAAATTACTTTTTTGCGGCTTCTATGTAGCTAATTGCCTGACCTACAGTGCCAATA
>JAENXD010000280.1 GCA_016649745.1 Flavobacteriaceae bacterium
GTGCGTAAATATTCCCCTTGAAGCTAAAACTTTTTAAATATTCCAAAAAATCACCGGTAAAACCACATTTATAAAGATAGTCTATCATAACGGCATCAAATTTAAAATCATGGATCATTTCAAGCAGATCTTGTAATCCTGCAAAAATTGTAAAGCCAGAGTTAAAAGGATTTTTTCTGAAAAAATAATCAAAGTTAGCCGTAAGATGCCCTCTTTGAGTCAAAAAATATCCTTCTGCCATTGTTAACTCATAATGATCAGTAAACAGTCCTAAATGCTTATTTAGTAGATTCATACGCTATTTTCATACTGTTATTTCTGCATCCCATTATTTCTCCATCTCAGCCATCGCAATGGTTGCGTGGGCATAAGCCGCACCGGCACGCATTTCTGAGGCAACCCAAATAGCCTCCATAATTTCCTCTTTGCTCGCTCCTTTTCTCATAGCTTGAGCGGTATGTGACTTAATGCAATATGGACATTGTGTTACATGGGCAACGGCAACGGCAATCAATTGCTTTGTTTTTTCGGGAAGCGCCCCTGCCTCAAATACTGTTTTGCTGAAATTACGCCAAGCTTCAATGTTTTTAGGAGCCAAGGCTGCCTTTTTATCGGCAAGTTCTTTCGTTGTTTTTGGATATAAATCTTCAGTTCCCATAAATAGTTGTTTTATATTTTAATTTACACAAAGGTAATTAAAAAAATTAAATCGGACAAGTTTGTCTTAATTGAATTTTAAAATCAAATAATTTCTTATCTGTGAAGTAGCGACTAAATATATTTCTGTTAATTCTTTTTGCTTCCAATCATTGAAAGCACCATTTTAAATTTTTTATTGCTTTTGAGGCATATGGGATATTAACCGGCATAATCATAGTTTTAATTAACCTCCAAAATATTTGAAATACTATTTATAATAAAATTAGTTTTTTCGTCAACCGTATAAAAAAATCTAATCCTTATTTATTTTCTTTTGATTCAACTTCATAACTCAACTGTCCATTTACAATTCTTGCAGGTTGAGTGTATGGATGTTCCCCAGCTTTTCCGACTCCCATAATATGCAAGACTTTCCAGCCACGAACTTTTAAATAATCGGAAACCATAGAGCGATGACAGCGCCACCACACCGCTTCCGAACACATATAAGCCGTGCGTTTTTTCAATGCACTGTTTTCAAGTTCCTGTATTCCTTCTTTAAAAATTGCTGTTTCCATAAAATCTGCATAACCACGAAATGCCGGATGCCGCCAAGAAGTATTTTTTGAATTGGGATTTACTTTTCTTCTTCCTCCAAGTTTTTTTATATGAATATATTCAATTTCGAATTGAGGTAAAGAAATTTCCAAAGATTCCTTATTAAATTGAGGAAACTTGCGTGAGCCGGGAAAACTTCTGATGTCTGCCAACGCCTCAATCTGAAAAGATTTTAGCATAGCAATAAAGCCATCGAGGCTGTGGGTAGAGTGCCCGATTGTCCATATATTCCTATTTTGTTGAGTTTCAATCATGCTGCTATTGAGAATCTGTTTTCAAATTTAAAACTTTTTAAAACGTTTCTTTAATAATTAATTTTTGATTTACATTCAAATTTGACAATTGTTTCTCAACAGCATCCATCATCGGCTGAGGACCACACACGTAAAAGTATTTATTCAAATTTGTAATTGATGCTTTAAGAAAATCTTTGGTGATGTAGCCGTATGCATATTTATCAATCTTTTCGTCTGATAGAATATTGATAAAGTTTTTTCCAAGTATTTTTTTAAGTTCCTTTTCGTTTATTATATCGGCTTCGGTCTTGTTGGCAAAAATAAGTTTATTGTTGCCAATTTCATTTTTGGATTGAAGATTTCTGAGGATGGAAATAAAAGGAGTGACCCCGGCACCACCGGCAATGAAGATTCCTTCGCCTTTATAGTTGATTGTTCCCCAAGGTTCCCCGATGACCAATTCGTCATCTTTTTTTAATTGCAGTAATTCATTGGTTACTCCTTGTTGCGAAGGATAGGTCTTGATGATAAATTCTAAATAATCATTTTCGGGAAGTGATGTGAAGGTAAAAGGTCTTTTCTCATTTCGCCAACCAATTTTATTTATGGCAACTTCGGTCGCCTGCCCAGGTTTGAAGAGGAATCCCTTAGGTTTTTCAGTTATAATTTTAAGTACATCACAAGTGACTTTATCAACTGATTTTACTTTTATGTTATGTTCCATCGTGTTTTTTTTAA
>JAENXD010000178.1 GCA_016649745.1 Flavobacteriaceae bacterium
CTGGTTGCCACTCCAGATGCGGTCGTAAAACACAACGATATCACAATCATTGATCATGAAAAATTGTTTAAACCGAGAATTTTTGATCGTACTTTATATTTCAAAAAAGGCGATTTCTACAACCGTACCAATCACAATCTATCCTTAAACCGATTGGTTAATTTAGGCACGTTTAAGTTTGTTAAAAATGAATTTAAAGTCGCTGATACCATCGGGAATTATCTTGATGCTTATTATTACCTCACCCCTTTGCCAAAAAAATCCATTCGTGTGGAAGTATTGGCCAAAACAAATTCCGCTAATTATACGGGTACAGAACTGAATGTGAACTGGAGCAATAGAAATGTGTTCAAAGGAGCTGAATTGCTTACCATATCTGCATTTGGAGGGCTGGAAGTGCAAATCTCGGGTTTAAATAACGGTTTCAATGTATACCGTTTTGGTACAGAGGCTAATTTAGTCTGGCCAAGAATTATATCGCCATTTCATTTTGTATCCTCCAGTGGTTTTGTTCCAAAGACCAAAGCGACATTGGGATATGAGTTCCAAAACAGAACCAAACTGTATTCGCTGCAAACTTTTAAAGGTTCTTTTGGGTATTTATGGAAAGAAAATGAACGTAAAGAACATCAGTTCAACATCACCGAAATTACCTATGCCAGTCCGAAAAACATAACGCCTTTATATCAAGAACAAATCGCTGCTAATGCCTCACTTGAAAAGGTAATCGAAAAGCAATTGATTTTTGGTCCTACCTATTCTTATACCTACACCAACACCATGGAAAAAAGAAGGAAGCACACCTTCTATTATAAAGCAAGCCTCGATTTGGCTGGAAATATCGCTGGATTGGCGACTGGAGCCAACTTGAAAAAAGGAGATACGATAAAAGTTTTTAGTGTACCCTTCAGCCAATTTGTAAAAGTGGAAAATGAGTTCAGGCATTATTTAAAATTGGGTGGCGAATCTCAATTGGCTAGCAGAATTATTGCGGGAGCAGGATTTGCCTATGGAAATTCGAATGAAATGCCATTCATAAAACAGTTTTTTAATGGCGGAACCAATAGTATCAGGGCTTTTCGGGCACGATCCATAGGTCCTGGAAGTTATGATGGCACAACGAATGCGAATACATTTTTACCAGATCAATCCGGAGATTTAAAATTGGAATTCAGTACGGAATACAGGGCTAAGATTTATAATATCGTAAAAGGTGCTTTGTTTCTCGATGCGGGTAATATATGGTTGCTGAAAGACAATCCCGAAAAACCCGGAGCACAGTTTTCTAAAGCCTTTTTAAAAGAACTTGCTGTGGGAGTGGGTGCCGGATTGCGATTTGACTTTTCTTTTCTGGTGCTGAGAACAGATCTCGCTTTCCCTATCCGCAAACCATATTTGTCGGAAGGACAGCGTTGGGTTCTGGATCAAGTGAGTTTTGGAAACAGTTCGTGGCGAAAAGAAAATCTGGTTTTTAATCTGGCTATTGGATATCCGTTTTAGTATTGTATCAAAACGAGTACAATTCCTAATTTTATTTATAATCCCATTCTACTTTCTAAGCAGAGATACAGTGTATAAGGGAATTATAATTTTTATAACAATTAAAATCCTACTTTCCAATACAGCATAATTAAATTCCAACGCCAAATGTTAGCCTATAGCATTACCTGCAATATGCTATTTTATTGAGGACATTCTTATGGAAATGGAAGTATGACTGGAATTATTTTATGGGCAAATTGCTTCACGATGTTCGCGATGACAGCAAAGGCAAAAAGTAAGTACCGATCCTTCGACTGCGCTCAGGACAGATCCACAAAGAGGTTCTTACTGCGGGGGAATTGGAAGCTGTATTTTAATTTTATGTTATGAGAGGCCCTAATCTTAGATTGATGAGATTCTGAAACAAGCCAGCCTGCTGGTAGCATGACGTATTTTTTCAAATCCCTTTTAGTTCTATTTTATAGAACAACATGAGGCGTATGACGAACACCTAATTACCTGCAGGCTATTCTAATTACAGAAATACAGACTTACCTAATTATAGGCCGAGTTTCATTGAAAATGTGGGAATTATACAACTATAATTCTAAATTATGTAATGATTCATTATGAAGAATATCTTCCTTTGTGGGGTAACAAACAAGAATAAAGTAAAAATGAATGACATGATGAATGAAAATAACTGGGGTTGGGGAATGGGATGGGGAATGTGGCTTGTTTCGGTCGTAATTATCCTCGTTGTTTTATTTGTACTTTTTCAAAATAGACGCAAAGAGTAAAAAGATGTAAGCAATGCAAAATTTTTGGCAGTCATAAAATTAAACAATCAAAAAAATGAAAGAAACAAAAATTAAAATAACTAAAGAAGATTTAAAAGAATTAAAAATAGCTAAAGAATTACTTGAAAATCCAGGTTTAGCTGCTAAAATCACAAATTTCATAGGAAAACCTATTGAAAATGGATTAGAGAAATTGCCACAAAAATGGAGTGCGAAGTTAGGTAAAATAACTAAAAATTCTCTATTAAAAGCAGCAGATGCTGCCGTATTCACTATGAAAAATACATCTAAAAAAAAATCTTCAAATATTTTTCATACGACTGCTGCAGCGGTTACCGGAGGCCTTGGAGGTTTTTTTGGTCTACCGGGATTGGCTATAGAATTGCCAATTTCAACAACTATCATGCTAAGGTCAATTGCCGATATTTCTAGAGAACACGGGGAGTCAATCACAAGTATTGAAACAAAATTAGCTTGTTTAGAAGTATTTGCACTTGGAGGTAATTCTACTTCAGATGACGGAACTGAAGCGGGGTACTTTGTGGTAAGAGCCCTTTTGGCTAAATCGGTATCCGAAGCAGCTAAATTCATCGTAGAAAAAGGTGTTATTGAAGAAAGTGCACCTGTACTGCTTAGATTAATAACAAAAATCGCTGAAAGGTTTTCTGTTCAAATATCTGAAAAGGCAGCGGGTCAATCAATTCCAATAATTGGAGCAGCAGGAGGAGTATTAATCAATATCATGTTTATGGATCATTTTCAAGATATGGCAAAAGGTCATTTCATTGTAAGAAAACTTGAAAGAAAATATAACCCAGAAACTGTTAAGGAAACATATAATACTATTCACATATAAAAAACCAGCGTCAATCCCGCATATAAAAAACTGCAGGTTTTCGAAAAAAAATATATGGTTCTCAAAAGCGTTTATAAGATATTAAAACGATCGTATACTCAGCCAATTTAAATAACACCTAAAACAAAAAATCATGATAGAACAAATCAAAACATTTAAAGGTAATTCTCTAGCCATTGAAGTCATAGACGGCTTCACAGAAACAGATGAAAAACTTGCCCAAAAGTTCTTTAAGGAGAAAATCGATGAAGGAAATGATTATGTAAATGTGCTGATAAAACTTGATGAAATGAAAATAAGCCACAGCAGTACAAAGGCATTCATGGAAGACATGATATGGGTTTTTAGAAATTACAAGCAAATGGGCAATCTTGCTATTGTGGCACATTCCAAAATCTTAAAAGCTCTGGTACCTATCGATAATTTTTTCTTTGAAAGATTACAAAAAGGATATGAAGAGCGATACTTTTATATTTCACAATTGGATAGTGCCATGGAATTCATAAACACAGATAAATAACAACTGGCTGACCTTACCGGGAGCTAAACACCTGAATTGCTTCTGCAAGAAATGGTGCGGTTTTCAGATTAAAAACTCTAATCTTTTAACTCATTAAAATATTAATTTGTCTTCTGATTATTAGTCATTAAGTTCTGCGTAATCAAAAGGTTCTGAAACCTCCTCAACATTCCCTATATATTCTTATCCTCTTAATTTTCTGACGGTGTATGCATCCAGTTCTTCGTCCGGATATTCCTTGATTAATTCCTGAACGGATTTCATATCAAGTTCGTCTTCGTTTGGGTTGAGCCATTTGTCTTCAAGTTCCTGTGACAATATTACCGGCATCCTTGGTCCTTCTAATTTCGGTTTGATATGGATTTTCGCCAGCATTTTATTTCCTTTGGTGGTCACTATGGAAAAAGTATTGCGGGTCTCCCCCTGTTTCTTCATCGGTCCATTCACTCCAAAGTCCGGCCAATGGTAATGGTTTGTCGTTTTTTTGATGAATATAGAACGGAAATGTTTTACCCTCAAAAGGTGGTGTTCATAAAATCCGTTGAGATAAATGATACAACGGTTATGTATGGCCGCTTCCCGAAATGATGGTTTTTCAAAAATGGTTTCTCCCTTTGCATTCAATGTTTTATTTCATAATTCTTTTAGCTTTTCTTTGTCTTTTACCCAACCAGACCCCAGGTTGAAACCACAGAAACCCAAGGAGACCGGTCTGAATAAATTGACATTTTTGAATGGTTGAAATCCGTAGTGTGGTAAATAGGCAGGTCGGTTAAAGAACCAGCACAAAAAGTGAGCCCGCTTATTGGTGTTGGAATGTTATCAAAATCCATTTAATATCCTTTGTATAACCCATTATTCTTGGCAGGATTAATTGAAATTTCGTAACACCTTATTTTACAACACTTTAAACATAATTAACTTTTGTGTTAAAAAAATTATCGATTAAGCTATTGAAATGTCTTAATAAACTTAAATTGCATTGATTATTTAAAATTACTCCTAATTGGAAAAATCAAAATTATCTACCAAATTCAAGATAGCCGATTTACCTTCTTTATTGGTTACAACTTATAAAGCTTGGGATGCCGAAAATCCATTTAGATTGAGTGCTGTGGTTGCTTATTATGCTATTTTATCAATGCCTGGCTTATTGATAATTATTATAAATGTAATTGGTTCTGTATGGGGGCAAGATATTGTTCAAGGCGAATTAACAAATGAAATATCCAGAGCATTGGGACGAGATGTAGCCAACGCTATTGAAACTATGATCTCTGATACTCAAGATGGTGATAAAAATTTTATTTCTACAATTATCGGAATTGGCACCTTAATTTTTGGAGCTTCGGGAGTATTTTACCATTTACAAATCTCATTAAATCAAATTTGGAGAATTGATTCAGCACCACAACTTACATTTTGGAGAATGCTTATAAATAGGGCGAGAAGTTTTACTTTTATTTTAGTGGTAGGTTTTTTACTTCTTATTAGTTTCATTATTACGGCAAGTATTTCTGCACTTACAAAATTTTTAAGCAATGTTTTCCCCGATATTATTGTTTTCTTTGCCTATTTTTTTGATATTTTACTCTCATTAACAATGGTGACGGTACTTTTTGCGCTCATGTTTAAATATTTACCAAATGCTACTATAAGATGGAAGTCTGTATGGATTGGTGCATTTATTACAGCTGTTTTGTTTGTATTAGGGAAGTTTTTAATGGGATTGTATTTTGGTCGTGCCGATTTTGATTCTACTTATGGTACAGCAGGCACGCTTGTTTTAATATTACTTTGGGTTTCTTATTCTTGTTTAATTCTTTTTTTTGGAGCTGAGTTTACTTGGGTATATTCGGAAAAATATGGTTATGGAATAGCACCAACCTTCCAATCAAAAGAGATAAAAGAAAAATAATTAAGTACTTATTTATTTTTAGAAGTCAAATTTTGGGGGCAAGGTATCCGAAAAGCAAGTTAATAAGTACAATTACAAGCGTTAAAAAACCAAGTTCAACATACATGCCAACGGCCGCCAAACATCCAACAGCAGCACTACACCATACAGTTGCAGCCGTGGTTAAACCTATAATACTATCTCCTCTTTTTAAAATTACTCCAGCTCCTAAAAATCCGATTCCAGTTACTACTTGGCTTAATACTCGTGTAACATCAGCATAGTCTTCACCTCTAAATTGTAAAGAAATAAGTACAAATACCGCAGATCCAATTGATACTAAGGCATTTGTTTTAAGACCAGCTTCTTTCCCTTTAAATTCGCGCTCTAATCCAATAATAAGACCTGCGATGGTTGCCAAGCTTATTTTCAATAGAAATGTTATGTATTCAAGGTTCATATAAACAAATTAATTAGTAATGCGAATTAAGGGTTAACAATTGGCTTTAAAAAACAAGCAGCAAGTTTTCCAAATATATGTACTATTAATCCTTGAAAAGACCTGACTTTGCTTGCATTTTGGATTTGAGTTTTTTCATTTATCCAATTAAAAAA
>JAENXD010000078.1 GCA_016649745.1 Flavobacteriaceae bacterium
ATAGAAAAATTTGATGCTTCAACTTACTTTAATGTAATTACTGAATTTCATTCAATTAAGGAGGCAAATGCCGCCATGGCTAAAGGTGAAGTAGAAGTTATTTTAGAAATTCCACGTTATTTTGAACGCGATTTATCAAATCAAATAAACACAGACCTTTCCATAACAATTGATGCAATTGACGGCGCGGCGGCGGGAGTGCAAAGCGTATATCTCAACCAGATTGTACAGACCTTTGACAAAAATGTTAAAGTATCAGTGTTGCCTCCATCAGATGCGGATACAACAAACAAACCTAAAAATATTGAGTCTATTCCCGCATCATGGTTCAATGTAACATTAGACTATAAAACATTTATGGTTCCTGGAATCCTGGTTTTATTGGTTACAATGATCACCCTGTTTTTATCGGGGATGAATATTGTTCGGGAAAAAGAAATTGGCACTTTAGAGCAAATGAATGTAACGCCCATAAAAAAATATCAGTTTATCATTGGTAAATTATTCCCGTTTTGGATTATTGGATTTGCATTATTAACCGTTGGGCTCATTATTGCGAAAGTAGTTTTTAACACGCCTATGTTAGGAAGCCTCGGATTGATTTATTTTTATACGGCAATTTATCTTTTGGTTATTTTGGGGATGGGATTATTTATTTCAAATTTTACCGACACGCAACAGCAAGCTATGTTTATTGCCTGGTTTTTTATTGTCATTTTTATTTTAATGAGCGGACTTTTTACGCCTATTGAAAGTATGCCGAGATGGGCGCAAATATTAACCGAATTTAATCCGATAAAATTCTTTGTGGAAGTAATGAGAATGGTGATGCTTAAAGGATCGAGCTTTATTGATATTTTGCCATTGCTTATAAAAACAACCATTTATGCAATTGTTATGAATGGTTTGGCGGTGTGGAGTTATCAAAAAACCAATTGAGAAAAAACAAATGAATTATGTATCTAAAGAAGAATCCTTATTTGTTAGAGACCCTTTGTTCAGGTTTAATGAGTTGTTGTTTTCTTTTAAGGCACATTACAATTTAGTCTAGTCAGAAAACAATATAAACCTAAATGGTGGTTTAGCGAAAATAAATTTAACCCATAAAAATAAATAAAATGTTTAAAAAAACTTTAATACTATTAATCGCATTTACAATGTTATCTTTTAACAGATCAACGCATGAGGAAACTTATTCTTTAACCATAAAAGTAGAAGGGCTTCGCAATTCTAACGGAGAAGTTTTATTTGCATTGTATAATAAAGACGGCTCAATCCCCGATGAAAAATATGAAAAATATTTTAAAAAGGGGATTTCAAAAATTAATGATAAAGGAATCGCCTCTTTTACCTTCTCAAATTTACCCCAAGGAAGTTATGCTGCTAATGTTTTGCATGATGAAAACAAAAACGGAAAAATCGACAAAAAATTTATGCTGCCAATACCAAAGGAAGGTATAGGGTTTTCAAATTATGAATCCATTGGACTCTCTAACCGACCTAATTTTCCTAAAGCAAGTTTTTTGGTAAAATCGAATATGGAAAAAGTTATAAAAATTATTTATCTGTAATGAAAATAGATAGTCGCCTAATATTTCTTATTGGTTTCATTTCAAACCTCGTTCTTGCACAAACTGGTGAAGATGGCACATCGATTCTTAATTTGGATAAAATGGCTCAGATTAATCAAGGCGAAAGCTATGTTACGTTTCCTTTTGATTTTGGAAATATAGAACCTCTTATGTTTGAGGCAAATGTAAGTCCCAGTTTTAAAATTAGAGAACGTAAAGATTCCAGATTAATGGGTGTGCTTACAGGACAAATTATTATCAGGATGTATGATGAAACATCCTATCCTGTACGAACACCCAGTTATATCCCACAAATAACATTTTATTTTTTAACTGGAAACAAACAAGCCTCAAAGAAACTCACTTTGTTTGGTCGATTTGCACACCATTCAAACGGACAGGATGGAACATTCTATAACGAAGATGGAAATATCAATTTGATGACAGGGAATTTTGCAACTAATTTTGTTGAATTAGGTCTTATTAAATCATCATACAGTAGCCGATTAAATGCTTTCAAATTTTTTAAGAGTTCTGTTGAATTCCATCCAAAAACCTGGATGCTTAATGAAATGCAGGGAAAATATAGCGGATTTCGTTGGCACAACACTTTTTTAGCCTATAAGCTCCCCGCGGGTGATTTTAATAAAAGCCGCAAGGCCAATTTCTCTTTAAAGGCTGAAACTACCTTGATGTTAGATAATGTAAATAATATGGAAACCTTTGATTTAGACAGATTAAATGCCAGCCTAACGTTTTACTACCATCCAAAATTTTTGGAAGATATTGGATTGTTTGTCCAGTTTTATCACGGCACAGATTATTATAACATTTACTTTGATCATCGAATAGATACCATTCGCTTTGGGTTAATGACAGAGATATTAAAATTTTAAAAGTAAAAAATTTATAATGGTTTTGGCGATGTAAATCAAATCATAAAAAAGAATAAAATGAAACAATTTCTAATACTATTTGGTTTTCTTTTGATTAACCAGTTTTCAAATGCGCAAAATAAATTGGTATTTAACACGTTGGATTCTCTTTTTAAATATGCTGAAAATCATAGTATTTCCATAAAAACAGGTGAGCAAGAAGTGCTTTTGGCGAAATGGCAAAAAATTTCTGCACAAGCGGGTTTGGTGAATTTTAGAATGCAAACTTCATTTTCATTAACAGACAACGTTAAGTTGCCCGTTACTTATTTTCCTGCGGAAGCCTTTGGAGGTGAACCGGGAACTTTTAAAGAAGTGCGAACTGGCCAAAAATATATGGGAAATTTTAATTTCGCACCACAAATAGACATTATCAATCCCGTAAGTTGGACAAAGTTAAAAAGTGCAAAAATTAACACACAGCTTACAGATGTGACTAATTTAATCGTAAAAAAATCACTTTTTGAATCTATTTCAGCAAGTTATTACAACATTATCTCGTTGATAGAACAAATTGAAATTACACAGAAAAATTTATATACTGCAGATACTTTGCAAATCATTATGCAAAATAAATATAGCGAAGGAATCGTCAGGCAACAAGATTTGAATGACGCTACCATAAACAAGATTGCTTTGAAAGATAACTTGACACAATTAGAGATATCGCTCAACCAACAATATTATGCACTTAAAATACTATGTGATATTCCTGAAAACACAGCTGTTTCATTAACTGAAAACACCGTTTACAATCAACCTTTTGACCCAAATTTACAAACTGACAATCAATTGGAACACAAATCGTCATTATTAAAAGCCGATTTGGCCAAAGAAGAGTTGAGAGCAAACCGGCTAGCCCAATACCCAACCATTTCAATAGTGGCTTATGATGGCTGGCAACAGAATAGCAAAAATCAGTTTTTAGATCCAGATACCAATTGGATAAACTCTCAATATATTGGACTAAGGCTAAGTATGCCCTTTCCCGATATAAACGGATTTACGCTTACCAAAAGCGCTAAAATCAATAAAGAAATTTCTGAATTAGACGCAGAACATACAAAGCTTCAAAATGACATCACCAATATTACTTTGAATTTAGACTATGAAAAAGCCTATTCTCAATTTAAAACTGCGAACCAAATCTTTTTGCTGAAAGACGAAAATTACCAAATGGCATTAAATCAATTTAATGAATCTATTCTTTCTTCAGATAAGCTTCTAACTGCTTTTGATGATATGTTAGTAAGCCAATTAAGTTATAGTGCCGCTTTGGCAAATTTATTATATACGAAGTCTAAAATTGAAATTAACAATTTAATAAAATGAAAGATTCAATAAAAACCATTCTCCTTTTTACGAGCTTGATTTTAGTAAGTTCTTGCGGGAAAATAACAACCGAAACCAAACCAATTCGCAAAGATGTTACTGAAACTGTTTTTGCTTCGGGAGTTCTTGTGCCGGAAGATCAATATAATTTAACCTCATTGTCCGACGGATACATTAAAAAATTGGATATTGAAGAGGGCGATATTGTAACTGAAAATCAATTATTGGCAATTGTGGATAACGAACAAAGCATTATAAGCGCTAAAAGCTCTGTTGATTTATTAACTATTGCAATGGCCAACACAAATCCAAATGCCCCTGCGCTTAAACAGGCAGAAATTAACCTTGAGCTTGCAAAACAAAAACTTATTCAAGATCAAAAACAAGCCGACCGCTATAAAAAGCTATACGAATTAAACAGTGTTTCAAAATTGGAATATGAAGATATTGTCTTGAATTTAAATAATTCCAAAACAAATCTATTGTCGCTTCAAGAAAATTACAAGCTATTAAAACAGCAAGCCGATCAACAATTAATTATACAAAAATCACAAAAAGAGGCAGATAATGTTTCTGAAAATTACAATGAAATTAAAGCCATTGTTGGAGGAAAAGTTTATGAATTAAAAAAAGAATTGGGAGATTATATTAAAAAAGGCGATGTTATTGCCTTAATAGGAAACCCTGAAAAATTATATGCTTTATTAAGTGTTGATGAAACTAATATTTCAAAAGTAAAATTGCTACAACAAGCAATAATTCAGCTAAATCCAGAATTAAGCAAAACATATAAAGGAAGGGTTACTGAAATATATCCCGCATTCGATGTGCAAACTCAGTCGTTTTATTGCAAAATAGAATTTGAAGACACTTTAAAATTTAAAATTTCGGGAACCCAACTTCAAGGAAATATTATTATAGAAAATAAAAGCAATGCTTTGGTTATTCCACGAAATTATTTGGGTTACGGCAACAAGGTTAAATTAAAAGGAGGTGATGAAATAACTGTTGAAACAGGGTTTATTTCTAATGATTGGGTAGAAATAGTTAATGGGTTAGATGAGACCACCATAATTATAGCAGATAAAATTAAATAAAACTAAATGAAACTAAGTGTAAATTCAGATATTGCCTTAACGCACTTGCTTACCCGTAAAAAGCAAACCATCATTGCATCTTTAGGGGTAACCGTGGGTATTGGGATATTTATTTTTATGATTTCGTTGGTTGTTGGGTTTAATCGCTATTCAGATGAAGCACTTTTTAAAGCAGAACCTCATTTACGAATTTATCAAGATGACACATTAAGCCGACCCTTAATTAAGCAAATAAAATCAGGCTACACTACGGTCATAATTAATCCGAAAATCGCCAATTTATCCAATACACTTGTCAATCCTGAAAAAATAATAGTTGATTTAAAGAAACAAAAAGATGTGGTTACTGTTACTCCTCAAGTGTCGGTTAATCTTTTTTATAACAATGGAATATCTCAAATAAATGGCGTTGCTTCCGGCGTAAATATTATGGATGCTAACGCTATGTTTAATATACAATCTACCATTTTGGCAGGCGATGTAAGAAATCTCTTATCAACATCTAATGGAATATTAATTGGTGTTGGAATAGCCGAAAAATTAAACATCCAATTATATGACAATATAAATATTACTTCATCTATTGGTGTGATAAAAATGATGAAGGTTGAAGGTATTTTCAAAACAAGTAATTCTAATATAGATTTAACAAAATCATACATAAATTTGGCAATATCTCAACAACTTATGAAAAAAAGTTCAAGTTATTTAACAGATATTTTAGTAAATATCAATGACCCAAATAAGGCCCCGGAATTTTCAAAACAGCTTAAAAATTTAACAATTTATAAAGTTGAAGACTGGCAGGCTGCAAACGAACAATCCATGTCCAATAAAAAAACAAGGCAGGTTATGTTTGGTTCAATTTCATTGGCGATTTTATTGGTGGCGGCCTTTGGAATCTATAATATTATAAATATGACCGTAAAGGAAAAATTAAATGATATCGCCATCCTTAAAGCAACAGGTTTTTCAGGAAAAGATGTAATTAATATTTTTCTGAAAGAATCTTTAATTATGGGAATTATTGGAACATCATTTGGATTGCTTCTGGCTTCCGGCCTAATTAAATTTGTGAGCGGTATTTACATTGGTGGCGACAGAGAATATTTTCCCATCGGTTTTGAATCTCCAATATTTATAATTGGCGGTATTCTCGGTATTTTACTCACTTTGGGAGCCGGCTATATTCCTGCAGTTGGAGCTGCAAAAATTGACCCTATAGAAATATTTAGAAAATAATGGAAAAGCAGGTTATTCTTAAAACAATAAATATAAGTAAATATTTTTACGAACCAGTAAAGTTTAAAGCTTTAGAGGAAGTTTCGTTTGAGGTATATAATAGTGAGTTTATTACAATGATTGGAAAATCGGGTAGCGGAAAATCGACTTTATTATACATTCTTTCTACCATGGATACAGATTATGAAGGGGAGTTATTCATTGATGGAGAAAAAATTACCGGACAAAAATCCGATAATCTTGCCGCTATCAGAAACAAAAATATTGGATTTGTATTTCAGTTTCACTATCTCCTTCCTGAATTTTCATGTTTAAAAAATGTCATGATTCCGGCATTAAAACTAGGGAAATTCTCACCTCAAGAAATTGAAGAACAGGCTTATCAAAAATTGGATCTTCTGGGGATAAAGGATCAAGCGTTAAAACCGGCATCTAAACTTTCGGGGGGTCAGCAACAAAGAGTAGCCATTGCAAGAGCTTTAATAAACCACCCTAAGATTATTATGTGTGATGAGCCTACCGGCAATTTAGACAGTAAAAATACAAGCATTGTTCTTGAAACGTTTCATCAATTATCACAAGAGTTTGGGCAAACCATTATTGCCGTAACCCACGACAATGATTTTGCTGAAGCATCGAATAGAATTATTGAAATGGCAGATGGCAAACTTATTAGCAATATTTGACAATATTTTTGATTGATGTAAAATGGTTTAAAAACAATTACAAATTAAATTATTGAAGGCTTTGCAAAATTATGAATTATCAAAAAACAAAAAGATATGGATCATAAAATAATGACAGTCAAAAAAATTTCAGGTGAATTAGAACCATTCGAAATACAAAAACTTGAAAAATCCCTAAAGAAAAGTGGTGCAACAAAAAAGGAAGTTCAAACAATCATAAAAATCATCTCCCCTATGATTTATAATGGAATTTCATCCGATGTAATATATGGAAAAGCTTATTTTTTATTAAAAAAACTCAATAATATCACAGCTTCAAAGTATAGTTTAAAGAGAGCCATATTCGATTTAGGTCCAACGGGTTATCCCTTTGAAAAATTAGTTGGTGCCTTATTGAAAGAAAAAGGTTTTAAAACTAAGGTTGGTGTTACAATAAATGGTGAGTGTGTTACTCATGAAATTGATATTTTGGCAGAAAAAAATGGAAATATTTATGCCGTTGAATGTAAGTTTCATTCAGATGCTAAAGCAGTAAGTAATATTAAAGTCCCGTTGTATATTAATTCCAGATTTTTGGATATTCAAAAACAGTGGAATTCAAATGTAAAAAACAAAACCCATTTAAAACAGGGTTGGTTAGTGACCAATACAAGATTCACCCAAGATGCCATTAATTACGGCAATTCTATTGGTTTAAGAATGCTGTCTTGGGACTATCCCAAAAATAATGGAATAAGTAAAAATATTGATGAATTTGGCCTATATCCCATTACTGTATTAACATCTTTAAAAAAGAGTGAAAAATTACAACTTATAAAAAATAATATTATCTTGGTTAAAGAAATTATTACAAACCCTACAGTCTTAAATGACTTAAACATTACATATCATAATACACTTAATATAATTGAGGAAGCGAAAGAATTATGTAATATAAAAAACGATAACCATGAATAGTGAAGATCATAAAATTACTCCGTTAAAAGAAAAGAAGGAAAAGCTACAAAAATTTGATGCGCGGGGAATACAAACTCTTTTTAGAAATGTTTCAAGAAATCATTATACACTTCTAAAAATGGTTGACAATAAGGCAAAAATTATACTTACTGTAAATTCTATTATAACTTCCTTATTTTTTGGGCTTCGTTTTATAAATCCTGAGACAAAAGAAATTGCCATCAACACAGGGACTAGAGTGTTGGTACTCAGCAGTATGTTATCCATGGTTTTTGCGCTGTTTAGTATGTTACCTTATCGGTATTTTGGCAAATCTTTTAGAGAAAGTAAATATAAAGGTGCTTTATACGCTGAAAATTTTTCAAAAGAATCTCTATCAGAGTTCAAAAAGGAATTTAAACGTATCATGGAAAAAGGACAAAATGTTTATGATGAAATGATTGCTGACCTTTATTTTCTGGGAAAAGTTATCAGTATAAAGCAAAGAATTTTAACCTTTTCGGTGATTGTTTTCTTGTTTGGCCTAATATTCACTATTGCTTTCATTCTTACGAATTTTTAACGATTATTGAACGCCCAAGTTGGAACCCTTTTACTTCCATAAACTAATTTTTAAGGTTTTAAAGGGTTGTTTGCTTCTTATTAATTAAAAATTACAAGTCAACTTATTATAATTCTAAGAACTATAAATAAAAATTAAATAGTAACAAAGAAGAAAGAAATTAATCCAAATTCATATGAAAAATTATAAGATAATTTCATTATTGGGAATAGCAACACTTTTATTTTCTAGTTGCGCAACGTTTAATTCCTCCTCAACAGAAACCGGTTCTTTAAAGCCTCAAGATAAGGAAACAAGTATGAAAGTTTATATGATTGGCGATGCCGGAAAACTTGAAAATAACGAAGCATCTGCTGCCCTAAAAGCTTTAGAAAATGAAATTAAAAATGCAAATACTTTGGATTTGTTATTGTTTTTGGGTGACAATATTTATCCTAAAGGAATTTTAGATAGCGATAGTCCAGAAGGAAAAACAGCTGAACTCATCATAAATTCACAAATTAATATCGCCAAGAAATTTCCTGGCCGGGTTATCTTTATTCCGGGAAATCACGATTGGTACAGCGGTATTTCAGGTTTAAAACAGCAAGAAAAATTAGTGGAGAAAGCATTGGGAAAAAATACTTTTTTACCAGAAAATGGTTGCCCCATAAAGAAAGTAAAAATTAATAATGAAACTATTTTACTTGTGGTAGATTCCCAATGGTATGTAACAAATTGGGACAAACATCCAACAGTAAACGATAATTGCGATATTAAAACACGTACAGATTTTTTAGATGAATTTAGAAGTGAAATTAAAAAAGCCAGAGGAAAAACGGTATTGGTGGCCATTCATCATCCCATGTTTACCGGTGGAGCACATGGGGGCCAATATAGTTTTAGTGACCACATGAAGCCGTTACCTGTATTAGGGTCTCTTAAAAACCTGCTAAGAAACACAAGTGGCATCTCAAATACCGACTTATCTAATACGTTTTATAATGAATTAAAGCGAAATTTAGTGGCAGCTTCGCAGCAAAATGACTTCGTTATTTTTATTTCCGGACACGAGCACAGTTTACAATATTTCGTGAAAGATAATATTAGGCAAATTATAAGTGGTTCAGGTTCTAAAACGACTGCAACAAGACTTGTAAAAGGCAGTAAGTTTACTTCTGGAACCAATGGGTTTGCTATTTTAAATTTCTATAAAGACGGTTCGTCACAAGTCAAGTTTATTTCAGCCGAAAATAATAAAGTGATTTATCAAGATCAAGTGTTTGAACCTGAAGAAGAACCGGTGACAATAAAGTATCCTAAAATAAGCCAAGATTCAGTTAAGGCATCAATTTATACAGATGAAGAAACTGCAAAAAGCGGTTTTTATAAATTTTTATGGGGAGATAGGTACAGAAAATATTACAGTTTGCCCGTAAAAGCCAAAGTGGCTTATTTAGACACGCTTATGGGAGGCTTAAAACCAATTCGGAAAGGTGGTGGTTCTCAATCTAAAACACTCCATTTAGAAACTCGTGATGGGGTAAGATATGTTATGCGCGCTTTAAAAAAAAATGCTTCACAATATATTCAAGCTACTGCATTTAAAGATCAATATGTAGAACCTCAATTTAAAAACACGGCTTCTGAGGCACTAGTAAAAGATGCTTTTACTGGCTCTTATCCTTATGCACCATTTGTTGTGGCATCTTTGTCGGGTTCTTTGGGTATTCCGTATTTAAATTCAAACTTATATTACATCCCTAAACAAGCTATTTTAGGAAAATACAATCAAGAATATGGAAATGAGTTGTATGTTTTTGAAGAACATGCTTCCGAAGGACATGTAAATTTAGCTTCCGGGAATTTTACAGGGAACATCATTAGCACTTCGGAAGTTTTAGCAGAGATTCATAGTGATGAGTCAAAAGTTATCGATGAAAAGGCTTACATTAAAGCGCGTTTGTTTGATATGTTAATTGGCGATTGGGATCGGCATTATGATCAATGGCGCTGGTTAGAATATCAGGATGGCAACAAAACAATATATAGACCCTTGCCAAGAGATAGAGACCAGGCATTCTCAAAAATGTCTGATGGTTTTATACTGGGTACTTCAGTTCATTTAATACCTGCTGCCAAATTACTTCGTAAATATGCATCAGACTTAAAAGATGTAAAAGGTTTTAATTTAGAGCCTTTTCCTTTAGATATGGCTTTTATTACTAACTCCAATAAAGATATATGGGATCAGCAAGTCACCGACATACAGCGCAATTTAACCGATGAAGTTATAGACAATGCTTTTAACACAATTCCAAAAGAAGCTCAGGATGAATCAATTGAAACCATTAAATCTCTTTTAAAAGGCCGAAAACTTAATTTACATACCATAGCTGATGACTATTATAAAGCAGTAAATAAGGTTGCGGTTATTGTAGGCACAAATAAAGATGATTTTATAAAAATAAATGGATTGAAAAATGGCGATGTGGAAGTTTCAATATTTCGAAAAAAAGATGATACGCTTAAAAACCAGTTTCATAACAGGACTTACAGCCCTAGTTTAACAAAAGAAATATGGATTTATGGTTTAGATGACGATGATACTTTTGAGGTAACAGGTGAAAGTAAAAAAATAAAAATTAGAATTATTGGTGGCCAAAATAAAGATGAGTATGTCATCAAAAATGGTAAAAATATTATTATTTATGATTATAAAAGTAAACCAAACACCTTAGCACAAGTGGATAACGCAACCTTAAAATTACAGGATAAGTATGCTATTAATGTTTACGATTATAAAAAACTCAAGAACAATACCAATCTAACTATTCCAACTATAGGGTTTAATCCAGACGACGGGTTTAAATTAGGAATCAGTAATACATATACCATAAACAATTTCAATCGGAATCCATTTACAAGCCAACATAATATCAAAGCTTCCTATTATTTTGCCACAAGTGGATTTGAGTTGGGTTATAGCGGTGAATTTGCTAATGTTATTGGCAGTATGAACCTTAAAATAGCCTCTGAATTCCACAGTCCAAATTTTACTTTAAACTTCTTTGGGTACGGCAACGAAACTGAAAATATGGATGACGATTTAGGAATGGATTACAACCGCGTAAGAGTGAGCGAATTCAATTTTAAACCTTCATTGGTTTATAGAGCGTACGGAGGCAGTCAAATTAGTTTTGGCGTAGGCTATGAGTCGGTTGAAGTTGATAACACCCAAAATCGTTTTGTAGCCAATAATACACAGTTGCCTGAATATATTTTTGAAAGCAATAAGTTTGGCAGTGTAAATGCAAAGTATGAATTTGAAAATTTCGATAATAAAGCCTATCCTACTTTGGGTATAAATACAAGTTTAGAGCTAGGTTATAAAATGAATTTTGATCAAAATAATGCAAGTTTTAAATATCTTATTTCTGAATTGGATTTTAGCCATAAATTAATTTCTTCAGGAAAACTTGTTTTAGCCAGCAAAATAAAGAGCCAAATTAATTTTGGAAATAATTTTGAATTTTATCAAGCAGCTTCAATTGGGGGTACAAATGGGTTAAGGGGTTTTAGGAACCAACGTTTTACGGGGAATCAATATCTATTTCAAAATACCGACATAAGATATAGTTTTGAACGATTTAGAACCAAAGTAATTCCAATGCGTTTTGGATTATTTGGCGGTTTTGATTACGGAAAAGTATGGTTGGATGGAGAGGATTCAAAAAAATGGAATAATTCTTATGGTGGAGGGTTTTTTATTTCAGGTGCTGATGTGATAAACTTTAATATTGGTGGGTTTAATTCCACTGATGGATTCCGTGTTGTATTTGCCCTAGGCTTTAGTTTGTAATGTATTGTACTACTTTTAGGGTTACAAATTGGTTTAAACTAAATAATTCCACGATGGCTTTGCCTTGAAGATAGTGGTTTCAAGAAATTTTTTATTTTAGCCTCCTATTTTTTTAAGAAATTCATCCTTATAATTTTGCCCAATAGGAATTCTAACCCCATCAATAAGGATCCTGTTTCGTTGAACAGAATTTATGTGTTTTAATGAAACTATGTATGATCTATGAACTCTTATAAACAAATCTTCCGGCAATTTTTCTTCAATTTTTTTAAAATTGCTCAAAGTCAAAATTGGTTTATGTGAGGTGGAAAATATTTTTATGTAATCTTTTAACCCTTCAAAATATTTGATGTCCTCAAAATTTAATTTTATGTTTTCATAATCAGATTTAACAAAAATAAAATTTGGGGAACTTAACGTTTTAATTGATGGAGCGTTTTCTTCTCTTCTTAACAAATAAATTTCTTGCGCCCTGTTAACCGCTTTTAAAAACCTGTGAAAAGGAATTGGTTTTACTAAATAGTCAACCGCATTTAAATTAAACCCCTCAATAGCATAATGAGAGTAAGCCGTTGTAAAAATAAATAAAGGCTTAACCTCTAATGATTTTATAAACTCAATTCCTGTAAATTCAGGCATTTCAATGTCTAGGAAAATCAAGTCTATTTTGTTATTTTGTAAAACTGATACTGCTTCAATGGCATTTGAACAGCAGGAAACTAATTTTAAATTCGGAATTTTAGACACAAAATCTTCTAATAATTCTAAAGCTAATGGTTCGTCGTCAATAATTATGCAGTTCATCATTTTTTTAATTTTAACAATAATTCAACCTTAAACAATTTGTCGGATTCTTCAATATTTAAAGTATGGGAATTGGGGTATAAAATGTTCAATCTTGATTTAATATTTTCTATTCCAACCCCCGAACTGAGATTGCTCTTTTCTTTTAAGGAAATATAATTACTGACCTTTAAACTTAAAATATCATCTTCAACCTTTATCTCAATTGTAATATTCGTTTTTCCGGTGTAATCCGTTCCGTATTTAAACGCGTTTTCAATAAATGAAATTAAAAGTAAAGGTTCAATATTGTAGTCCAGTTTTCCTCTAACATTAAATCTAACTCCGCTTGAATCTTTTAATCTCAGGTTTTGGAGAGCTATAAAATTTTTTATATAATCTATCTCATTTTGAAGGGCTACAAACTCTTTATTGGTTTCATAAATCATGTATCTCATTAATTCTGATAATGTAATAATGGCCTCTGTAGTGTCATCCGATTTTTTATTTGCCAATGAATAGATGCTATTTAAAGTGTTAAATAAAAAGTGTGGATTTAACTGTGTTTTTAAAAATGACAATTCGGCATGTATCTTTTGCGTTTTGATTAAGTTTTTAATTTTTTCATTTTTAAACCATTCAATAGATAATTTAATGCTTAAACTAATTGCAAATAATAAAAAAATAACTATTCCCTGAATTAAACTTAAGAGAAATATTTTTTTTGACTCAATAACATTGCGCATAATCTCAAAATTCAACAACTCATGATGATTGCCAAATCCCTCCATTAAAGGTATTGAAGGTAAAATATTTTGGTACACAAAAATAAAAACCACTATAAAAGCCAAAGACACAAATGCATATAGGCCAATTTTTTTATGGAGTAACAACTTAGGAACTAAGAAACTAAAGTTTAGATAAAAAATGGCAATGTTTAAAAACAATCGGTAATAAAAAAAGTCATCTACAGGAAAATAGTTAAACTTATTATAAAAAGTACTCAGAATTATTAAGACAATTATGAACCAAGATAGAAGGTGCAGAATTACGGGAGGTATATTTTTTATGTTAATTTTCAATCGGTTGTTTTATTAAGATAACCCTAAAATTAGTGAATATTGCCTATAAAATTACGCCATTAATTTGAAGTTCTTTGTAGGAAATACTAGGTATTTTTTTATTTTTTAACTTTTCGATTATTAATTCACCAACAATAACTGCATCCTTTTGGGTTGCAAAAGGTTTCTTGTCAGAAATTCCCGGAATTATATCCTGTTTAATAAATACCTTATTCTTAACAAATATTGTATAACCCCATCCGTTATCAACTTTATATGTTTCTAAATTATAACCATTAGTTGAGCTACCACCAAGTTTAACAATAAGTATTGATGTTATTATTAAAACCGTAATAATAATTATCCATTTTTTCATCTAAAGTTATATATGCGAATTAAGGGTTAAAAACAACAAGAAAAAAGCAATAAATCAATGATAAAAAGCATCAAAATATTTGCATAAAAGCCTGACAATCAGTATATTTATAGTGAATTTCAAACATTATAGACAACATGATTAATCAGGCTA
>JAENXD010000157.1 GCA_016649745.1 Flavobacteriaceae bacterium
AATTATTTTTTGTTGTAACAGCATATATATTAACCTTTTAAAGCTGTTTAAAGATACAAAAAAAGGAGTAGATAAACTTGCGTTTATACTCCTTTTTATTAAAATTTAAGTCTTAAAATGACTTTTTCAGTGACCTCCAAAATTGAGAGGTTTTTTTAATTCTACGAAACTTAAATTTACTAATATCTGTAATAATCTGGTTTGTATGGTCCTTCAACTTGAACACCGATATATTTAGCTTGGTCTTCACGTAAAGTTTCCAATTCAACGCCAATTTTAGCCAAGTGTAAACGTGCCACTTTTTCATCTAAATGTTTAGGTAACATGTACACTTCATTTTTATAAGCTTCTCTATTATTCCAAAGTTCCAATTGAGCCAATGTTTGGTTTGTAAATGAATTGCTCATTACAAAACTTGGATGCCCTGTTGCACAGCCTAAATTTACCAAACGGCCTTCTGCCAATATCAAAATCTCGTTTTTGCCAATGGTATATTTATCAACCTGAGGTTTGATTTCAACTTTGGTTTTTCCATAGTTTTTATTCAACCAGGCCATATCCAGTTCATTGTCAAAATGACCAATATTACAAACAACTGTTTTGTCTTTCATTTTTTCAAAATGACTTCCCTGAACAATGTCTTTATTTCCGGTAGTGGTAATAATAATATCAGCATTACCTACAACAGTATCTAATTTTTTTACCTCAAACCCGTCCATTGCTGCCTGCAACGCACAAATTGGATCAATTTCAGTCACGGTAACAATAGAACCTGCGCCTCTAAATGAAGCTGCTGTTCCCTTACCTACATCTCCATAACCACAAACAACCACGCGTCTTCCTGCCAACATTAAATCTGTTGCTCTGCGAATAGCATCAACAGCACTTTCTCTGCACCCGTATTTATTATCGAATTTAGATTTGGTAACTGAATCATTTACATTTATTGCAGGCATTGGCAATGTTCCCGCCTTCACCCTGTCATATAAACGGTGAACGCCAGTGGTGGTTTCTTCACTTAAACCATTAATTCCCTCAGCCAACTCAGGATATCTGTCCAATACCATATTGGTTAAATCGCCACCGTCATCTAAAATTAAATTCAATGGTTTTCTGTCTTCTCCAAAAAATAATGTTTGTTCAATACACCAGTCAAACTCTTCTTCATTGAGTCCTTTCCATGCGTAAACGGAAACTCCTGCAGCAGCAATTGCGGCAGCAGCCTGATCTTGAGTTGAAAAAATATTGCAAGAACTCCAAGTCACCTCAGCGCCTAATTCAACCAATGTTTCAATTAAAACTGCTGTTTGGATGGTCATGTGCAAACAACCAGCAATTCGCGCACCTTTTAAAGGATTTTTGCCTTTAAACTCTTCTCTTAAACTCATTAGCCCTGGCATTTCAGCTTCTGCCAATTGAATTTCTTTACGTCCCCATTCAGCAAGATTGATGTCTTTTACTTTATATTTTACGTAAGTTGATGTTGATGTACTCATATTTATTAAATTTGTTTTTATTTTAAACAACCAAAACAAGTTGTTTATTGAATGTGCAAAAGTACAAAATACCTTTTAAATTATAAATGCCTTTATTCAAAACTATAAAACCAAATAAACATACCACCATTTACGTGTGGAAAATTGAAGAATCTTTGAGCGATTTGTCTGAAAATATGCCCTTGACAGAAAGAAGCGAAAAAAGGTTGCTTTCTATGAAATCTGAACTTCACCAACGTGGCTTTTTAAGTGTGCGCCATTTATTGAAAACAGCGGGATATACGGACTTTGACTTATATTATAACGGGAATGGAAAACCGCATTTAAATGACGACAAAAACATTTCCATAACGCATTCCTTCACTTTTTCGGCCATTGCAATCAGCGACTCCGCCATTGGAATAGACATTGAAAAAAATAGGGGAAAAATTAAAATCATTCAACATAGATTTGTCAATTTTGAAAAAGGATTCATCCATAAAGATGATGATTACATTGAACAACTTACCGTAATTTGGGGTGCAAAAGAATCTTTGTACAAAATTTATCCTTTTGGTGGATTGACCTTTAAAAATGATATTGATATCAATTCGTTTCAAATTGCCGATAAAAAAACCACCGGTTATATAAAGCTTAAAGGCTGGGATAAAAATTATGATATTAGGTTTGAACAACTTGGTGGATTTACTTTGGTTTATGCTTTAGATATTTCAGGAAATGAGTAAAACCATGTTGAAATTCATCCAAAAAACAGCCATTAAAAAAGAAAAATTGCTGGCTATCTTATTGGATCCCGATAAAACTGCTTTAGACAAACTGCCTCAAATTTCCTCAAGAATCAACAACCTAAATGCTAATTTTATTTTTGTGGGCGGAAGTTTTGTCGAAAACGGCATCACCGATTTATTTGTAAAAAAGCTGAAGCAACTCACAAATTTACCTATTGTTCTTTTTCCGGGAGATTTTTCACAACTTACGAATCATGCAGATGCCTTGTTATTTTTATCATTGCTTTCAGGAAGAAATCCTGAATATTTAATTGAACAACAAATCAAGTCGGTTCCTTTTTTAAAAAATTCTTCTTTGGAAATTATTCCAACAGGCTATATTTTAATTGATGGAGGAACAAATTCATCGACACAGAAAATAAGTAAAACAACACCAATTTTACAAGAAAACATAGCTTTGGCAGTAGATACAGCGGTTGCAGGAATGTATAAAGGCAAACAATTAATTTATTTGGAAGCCGGGAGTGGTGCAAAATTTCCAGTAAATCCAGCACTCATTTCCGCAGTTAAAAAAAATATTTCCATTCCTTTAATTGTTGGCGGAGGCATAAAAACCAAAGAACAATTAATCAACGCTTATAAAAGTGGCGCCGATTTGGTAGTTGTTGGCACTGCTTTTGAAAACAATAATACCTTCAAATTTTAGCCAATGAATGATGTCCTTAACTTTTTCACAGAACCTTATCAATCGGCAAGTACCTTAAATATTTTACTCGAATTTATTGCTGCTGTTTTTGGTGTGCTAAGTGTTTTTTATGCTAAAAAAGAAAATATTCTGGTGTTCCCAACTGGCATCATAAGCACTGTATTGTATGTGTATTTGTTGGCACATTGGGCATTATATGGCGATTTAATTATCAATATTTACTACACGCTCATGAGTATTTACGGCTGGTATATGTGGAGTAGGATAGTTGATGACAAACAACACCATTTGCCAATTTCAAGAACAAATACCATTGATAAATTAAAGACTTTTGGAATCTTTTTATTCACCTCCATTTTTGTCATCGCCGTTTACAGGCATTACAACGTGATGCCAAATAATTTGAATTTTAGCGAAAGCATTGATTATGCAGTCACCAACTTAACTTCTGGAAATTTAGAAGATTTTAGGAAAACGACGCCTTTTTTAGATACTTTTACCACTGGTATATTTTTTGCCGGAATGTGGTTAATGGCCAATAAAAAATTAGAAAACTGGACACTTTGGATTGTCGGGGATTTGGTTTCAATTCCACTATATTTTGTAAAAGGATACGGTTTTACGGGAATTCAATATGCCATATTTTTAATTTTGGCTTTTCAAGGATACAAGGCATGGAAGAAAAACTTAAACAAACCAACATAAATATTGTAAAAGTAGTGCTTTTTGGACCAGAAAGCTCCGGAAAAACAACACTTTCCAAACTTCTGGCACGCCATTACAATACGGTTTGGGTTCCTGAATATGCCCGGGAATATTTACAAAAAAAGTGGAATAACGAGCGAAAAACCTGCGAAAATTCGGATATGTTGCCCATTGCTGAGGGACAAATGAAACTGGAAAACGAATTGGCTCAAAAAGCAGATCAAATTTTAATTTGTGATACCGATTTACTGGAAACAAAAGTGTATTCTGAAGAATTTTATGGTGGATTTGTGCATCCGGATTTGCAAAAAGCAGCAGTACAAAATACTTACGATTTGTATCTATTAACCTACATTGATGCACCTTGGAAAAAAGACGATTTAAGAGATCGGCCAGAGCAACGCACAGAAATGTTCAACGCTTTTGAAAATGCCTTAAAAAAATATAATCGGCCCTATGTTTTATTGAAAGGAGCTAAAAGGGATCGGCTTGAACTCGCTATTTTTGAAATTGATAAAATTTTAAAATCTAAATCGAATTTATACCGTTTTTCAGGCAAATAATTTATCAAAAAAATTACAAATCCGCAGCGAATGAATACTGAAATGCTACTAAAAGAATTGAAATTTAAAGCAGTGCGCAGCAGCGGTGCCGGCGGACAGCATGTAAACAAAGTTTCCTCGAAAGTAGAATTAACTTTTGATTTACAAAATTCAGAAGGTTTTACCGAAGAAGAAAAAGAATTGTTGGTTCAAAAACTAAAAAACAAACTCACCAAAGAAAATGTTTTACTGCTACAATGCGATAAAAGCCGAAGCCAGCACAAAAATAAAGAAATCGCCATTGACCGATTCTTAAAACTTATTGCTGACGGATTGAAAGTTCAAAAACCACGAAAAGTGACAAAGCCAAGTAAATCGAGTGTTCATAAACGTTTGGATAAAAAGAAAAAACAGGCTTTTAAGAAAGCACTGCGAAATAAAACCAATTTCGAATAAAATTTAAATTTTTATCTTCTATTTGAATTTTATTGCTAATTTTACACCATCTCAAAAGGGGTGCCTATATCGGCTGAGATCAAACCCATTGAACCTGAACAGGTAATGCTGTTAAGGGAAGTCAAGCGAAAAAATCGCAGGGACGTTAAATTAATTATTCATAACATCGATTAATTACCTCTTTTTAAATCGTTTTATTTAAAAAAAAATGAAACAATATTTAAAATTGAAACTTAAAAAAGTGACGTTAGCAGTGGCTTTTTTCATCATTGCATTCTCTTTTAATGCAAATTCACAAGAACTTTTTAAGCTTTCGGGCAAAGTAAGTGACGGCAGTAGTCCGCTCGCAGATGCAAGTGTTATCATAAAAGGAACTTCTGAAGGAACTACCACGGATTTTGACGGAAAGTTTTCCTTTATTTTAAAAAAAGGTACTTATGTTCTAGTTATAAGTGCCATTAGCCAACCTAAAGAAGTGAAAGTTATCCTAAAGGAAAACACTTTTATTGCTGTAGATATGTCAGATAGTTTTGTGAATCTTGAAGAGATATTGGTTTCGGCAGTTCGCGTAAAAGCAACATCGCCTGTCACACACAGCAACATCACCAAAAAGGATTTGGAAAAACGAAATTTAGGGCAAGATATTCCAATTCTTCTGAATTATTTGCCTTCTGTAGTTACAACGTCAGATGCGGGTGCAGGTGTTGGATACACAGGAATTAGAGTGCGGGGAAGCGATGCAACACGTGTAAACATAACCATTAATGGAATTCCTTATAACGATGCCGAAAGTCAGGGTACCTATTGGGTAAACATGCCAGATTTTACCTCATCAACTGAGAGTATACAATTGCAACGAGGCGTTGGAACTTCAACCAATGGATCCGGTGCCTTTGGTGCGAGCTTAAACTTGTTAACAGATGCCATTTCAGAAAATGCTTTCGGTGAAATTAGCAGTTCTTTCGGTTCCTATAACACCAAAAAACATACAGTAAAATTCAGTACCGGAAAAATTAATGACCATATTGAATTTGCCGGGCGTTTTTCGAAAATAGATTCAGACGGCTATATTGACCGTGCTTGGTCCGACCTGAAATCCTATTTTTTACAAGCTTCTTATGTAGATGACAATACCCTTCTAAAAGCATTAACTTTTGGCGGGAACGAAAAAACATATCAGGCTTGGTATGGTTTTGATGCGGCAACAATTGACGCAATTGGAATGAATTCAAATATAAAAGAGAACAGAAAATTAAATATTGCTGGCGTTAAATTTAATGATGTTGGAGTTTTTGAAGGTTATTATGACAATCAAATTGATGATTATAAGCAAGATCATTACCAACTTCATTGGAATGAAAAATTAACTGAAAACTGGTCTACAAATCTAGGTCTGAATTATACTTATGGACGAGGTTATTATGAAGAATTTGTTGATCAATGGTATTATACAAATATTCTTTTTAAACAGGATGCCACTTTTGAGTTTTTGGATTTGGAGCCCATAAATGTTGATGGAAACTCCATAAGTTCAATGGATTATATTCGTCGTCGCTGGCTAGACAACGATTTTTATGTAGTTAATGCAAATGCCACTTATAAAAATGAGGGATTAGAATTTATTTTTGGAACCTCCTACAGCAATTATACAGGAAATCATTTTGGGGAAATCATTTGGGCTGAATTTGCAAGCAATTCTGAAATAAGAGATCATTATTACGATTCTAAAACCAAAAAAAAGGATGCCAATATTTTTGGAAAATTAACCTATAATTTAAGTGATTCCTGGACATTATTCACCGATTTACAAGGTCGATTCGTGAAGTTTGACACAAAAGGATTGACATCTGACAGAAAACCCCTCAATGTTGATGAAAACTATTCGTTTTTTAATCCGAAAGCCGGATTGACTTTTGAGGCAAACACCAACAACAGTTTTTATCTGTCTTATGCGAAAGCCAATAGAGAGCCCAATCGCAACGATTTTGAAAATGGCATTTACACTTCAGAAAAATTAAATGATTTTGAATTGGGATGGCGTATTAAAAATGAATCTATTAAAATAAACAGCAATATTTATTATATGTTCTATAAAGATCAGCTGGTTTTAACCGGAGCCATTGATGACACTGGAGCTCCAATAAGAGCAACCAGCGGGAAAAGTTATAGATTAGGTTTAGAAATTGATGCCCAAATTAAATTAACCGATAAATTTTCAATTCAGCCGAATATTGCGGTCAGCAGCAATAAAAATGTTGATTTCTTAACAAATTGGAACGGTGAATTGGTTGATTTAGGAAATACAGATATTGCTTTTTCTCCAAATTTAATTATTGGAAATTCATTTGCGTTTCAGCCAAATGACAAAATGCAATTCTCCTTATTATCTAAATATGTTGGAGAACAATATATGGGCAATGTTGACAACAAAAACTCAATATTGAAAAGCTATTTTGTGAACGATTTTAATGTTTCTTATGAAATTATTCCGAAAAAAATAGTGAAATCAATTGTGTTAAGTGCCTTGGTGA
>JAENXD010000252.1 GCA_016649745.1 Flavobacteriaceae bacterium
ATCAAATGGCGGTCGATAAACAACACATCCGGTCCGTCGTTAATTTTTCGAATTACGTGTGAATCCCAAATTTTATCAAATAATGTAGTACTCATTTTTACTGTTTTTTTATCTATTTCTTGTTTGCAATCATATAAACTTTATGATTGCAAGAACGGTTGCAAATTTATAAAAAACAATAAAAATGCCAATTTGATTATTGGTGAACTACGATACCCAAACCATTTTTTAACCGGCTTTAAAATTGATTTTAATGATTTGCGATTTATAGGAATGTTTTGATTCGATTTTAATTTTTTTTTGATGCAGTTTGGCGTAAAGCTGACAACGTTTTTCGTAATTGTATATTTGATAAATTTTACAAGGTAATTAGATGATTTTATAGCTATTATTTAATTATAAATTGCTTTTTGAAAATTATTGTCGGCATTTATTTCTCTTTTGATTTTTGAAAATGGTTTTTATAATTGATCAATTTGATATAAATCACGGCCTATTTTAAAAATGTCATTCCATTTTTATGATAAAATACTACGACATCCAAAAAATTTAGCATACATTTATTTACAGATTTTATAATATTAATTGTTGTAATTTGATAAAACATAGCGCGCTGCTTCCAGCTATTTTTTTGATTTATGATGATTTTTCAATAAAAAATCAATATTTTTAATTTTGCATAATAGTCCCTAAAACTTTATCTTTATTGTGAAACTATCTAAAATATTATGAGGTCAATTGCTGTATTTTTTATTTTTGCGCTTCTTATTTCTTGTAAAGAAAAAGTGTCGCCGCCTAAAGTTGTTTTGATTCCTGAAATTGAAATTACGGAGGCCGGTAAAATTATTCCCATTGATTCCGTTAATATAGACAGAATTAAAGATTCAAGCGTAATCGCCTTTTATCAAGCCAACCAAAACAAAACTTTTTGGCTGACTAATCCTTCCCGAAAAAACCTCGTTACGCTGTTTATGAATGTACAAAAAGATGGTTTATTTCCGAAGGATTTCGACCTAAAAAAAATAGAAAATTCAGAAGAAAATCTATCTAATTTATCAAATTCAGCGTTGATTGATTATGATATTTTGCTCACAGAAAATTTAAGCCTTTATGTTCAAAAAGTAAGTAAAGGAAGTTTAAATCCGAATAAACTTTATAGCAATTGGGAGTTAAAAGAAAACAACATCGACTTTAAAGCATTGCTGCTCAATTTTCAAAAAAAAGATTCTTTTGATTATGCCGTAAATGCGGCATCGCCAAACCATCTTGTTTATAAACGGTTAAAAGCCGCCCTTAAAATTATAAATTTGCTTCCAAAATTCAACTTTAAAAAAACGGAAATTAAAAATAAAATTGTTTTAAACGATACCAACAACGCTATGATTGAGGTGAAGAAAAAATTAATTTTTTGGAAAGATTTAAAACCTTTAGACACCCTAAATTCCGTTTATGATGAAGCCACAGAATTGGCGGTCAGAAAATTTCAAATGCGCCACGGACTTGGCACAGACGGCGTAATTGGCGGTGGCACCGCGGATGCCTTAAACTTCACCAAAGAAGACAGAAAAAAGCAAATCATCGCCAATATGGAACGCTGGAGATGGTTTCCAAGAGAATTTGAGCGTGAATATCTCATTATCAACATTCCCGATTATTCCCTGCGCGTTGTTAAAAACACCGATACAATTAGTACACACCGAGTAATTATAGGCAGGCCGGCAAGAAAAACACCTGTGTTATCTTCTAAACTAACGCATTTAATATTCAATCCAACCTGGACGGTTCCACCAACAATTTTAAAAAATGATGTGATGCCGGCGGCTGCCAGAAACCGAAATTATTTCAGTAGCAAAAATATTACCATTTATGATTCCAACAATCGGGTGGTAAGTGCCAGCAACTGGGACATAAACCGGGCAAAAAGTTACCGCTATGTCCAAAGTCCGGGAGCCACAAACTCCCTTGGATTGGTGAAATTTATGTTTCCAAACCGATTTACCATTTACCTTCACGACACCAATACCAGAGGTTTTTTTGAAAAAGATATTCGCGCTTTAAGTTCAGGCTGCGTTCGGGTACAAAATCCGTTTGAGCTCACAGAATATTTATTGGATGATCCGGAAAAATGGAATTTGGAAAAAATTGACGAAGCCATAAACACCGGCAAAACATCACAAGTGCAAATCAAAAAAGAAGTATATATTCATATTTTATACTGGACTGCTTGGAGCGAAAATGGCACTTTACAGTTTAGGGATGACCTTTATAGTTTAGATACAGATTTGTATAAAAAATTGGATTGAAAAATATGGTTTATCGCAAAGAGAAAAGAGAATAAAACCTTTTTTAAAAAACTGTTAAAATCATCGAAGGCTATTACAATTTTACAAATATATTTAGGCCACTATTTTGCAACTTACCTCTAATATTTAATATCTAATATTGTATATTTTAAGAAGGGTAATAAACAAACAAGCAAGATTTGTTTTTAATGGTATCAATCACTTCTTTTGTTAGATCCTGCGACAAGGCCAAACAGCCCAAACTTCTGCCCAATCTTCCGTTTTGTTTGGCAAATTGTTCAGAAACGTAATCTGCGCCGTGAACCACAATGGCTCTTGCCCTGGCATTGCTGTTAATTCCTTTATCCAAACCGTCCAAACGCAAAGAATAGCCGTGTTTTCCGTAATACGTTTCTCCGGTTACATAAAATCCTAAGCTACTTTTATAAGATTCCGGCTTGTCAGAAAAATTGGCCGCAAATTCATTTCCTGAATTTCTGCCGTGAGAAACCAACGACTGGAATAAAATGATGTTATTTTTTAGGTCGATGACCCATAACCGATTTTTCTTGGAAGACAAACTATAATCAACAAGGGTTAAAATATCTTTTTGGATAATTCCTTTTTCTTTCAGCTTAAAGTAACCTTCCATCGCTTTTGTAAAGCTTTTTTTGTTGGGAAGCATAAAATTATTGACCATCAAATGATTATATATAGCTTCCACTTTAGCTTCAATACTTTTATTGACAACAGTTTCAGTTAATTTTGTGCTTTCAGGTTTATACGAAAATGCGGAGTTTATTGTAAAGAAAAAAAATCCGATTAACAATAGGGATATTGTTTTATAAATCATTGTAAATCATTATGTTTAATGTAAAACTTTAAGAGGGCGCAATTTAGGACTTTAAAATTGCGCTGCCAATTTATCTCATAAATTTAAAAAAAGTTTAACATTTTATGTTTTTATATATTTTAAATAATTACTTAGAAATGGACAGTTATGAAATTTAAAAACTGCAATAAACACATTTTATTGCATTATTTTAGATGAAATTTAGATTTCTTTTAATACCATTTTTAAATCCTCTTTAGTTAATTTCAATTTTTCTTGAATTGTTATTGCTTTAAATTTCCATATCCCATTAAATATTAAAAAATATTGATGTCCGATAAAAATTCATTGGAAATGATTAATCTCAATCTAAACGGGACTTAACAAACAGTTCGCCCCGCTGGGGCTTGTTTTATGGTAATAACCATTTTTCTAC
>JAENXD010000018.1 GCA_016649745.1 Flavobacteriaceae bacterium
AAAATTCTTGAATGGACTTTTAATGGAACTCCTGAATGCAGAAAAGGATGGGGTGTTTTAGTTGATAATTGGAATGGATACGATGTTTCCGGCTTGGTTGGAAGTACTGTTGATCACGGAGGTTTTGCTTTTTTAATGAATACTTATGATACCATGTGGCCTTTGGTGCCTATGATTAGATATGATCAGCGTTATGCAAATGTTATTGGGAAATGGATGCTGAATGCGAGCAATGCCTTAAAATTATTCTATCCTTATGAAATGCCCGATGACCATCAAACCATACCTGAACAAAAACAGCATACAAAAGGCGTGATTGCTTATGAAGGATTGATTAAAGAATCTCATTTTGAAAAATATAAGGAAATAAAGGCGCCTGTTGCTATTGGTGATGGTCCGCATTGGGTAGAAGGAAATCCCGATGTTTCCCAATTTAGCGTATATGGAAGCGGCCATGTGGGTATTGCAGGGGCAATCATTTCAAAAACCAATGTTGAGAATGTACTGCAGTTGGACTTATTGGCAACCGACTTTTACCGGGGAGATGCTTTCCCGTCTTATTTGTATTACAACCCAAATCCGGAAGGCAAAGAAGTAATAATTTCTGTGGGGAAAAATGAACTAAAAATATATGATGCCATACAAAGGGCATTTATTGCCAAGAATGTGAAAAATAATTATACGTTTTCTGTGGATAAGGAACAGGCCGCTGTATTGGTAATGGTTCCTCAGGATGCAATTATAGTGGTGAAAAACGGAAAATTGTATGCCAATGACATCATCATAGATTACAGATATTCTAAGGCAAAATAAAAATTTGTAATTGAAAAGAGGTTGTTTAATCTCATTTTATTAAATAAACAAGAAATGTTGAATTATTAAATAAACAAGAAATGCTGAATAAAAATATTAAATTTGCAATTATCCTTTTGTTTTGTTTCTTAGGAACAATTGGATTCAGTCAAAATCTCAATCTGCAAGTAGCGGGAGATATAAATCAGGGTTTTAGTGTTGACATCTATAATGGAAGCCAATTATTGATTCATAACACCGAAGAATTTTCACTTAAAATGGCCAATTTAGATTTAAGTGAAACTGCTGAGATAGCTGCATGGAAAGGTTCAAAATGGACAGGTGATGAAAACAGGATTCAAATGACAAAGGAATCCTACATTTCAGAGTTCGATTTAAATGTTACAATTACGGTTACCTATCAGGTTATAAATAAAAATGTAGTAAAAAAGAGTATCGATTTATTTCAATCGGGGATGCCAACTTTATATTTTACGCTGGAAGAAAATTCAAAACCTGCTGTAACACCCACAAAATATCTTTCCTTTGAACACGATAATTTTCCGGGAGGTTTTGCCCACGAAATGTTCCCTTCTGTTGGTTTTGTAACTCCAGACAATCAATTGGTTGGTTTTTTAATGGATGCAGGTTACAAAAATCACTATACACGCACCACACGTCGTCGATTTAACGGTCATGGCGGCGGATTTGTGGGTATGAGGAGACTGCCCGATCCTGAATTGGTTTCTGTTGCAACCTGGGCAGAAAGAGCCGAAGGACAAAATTATATCCAGCAAAAATTTGGTGAAATGTACAATTTAGATACCGGCAACGAAATAGTTTTAAAACTCGAGGACAAATTTCAAAAAGTGGGCGCTGTTGAAATTAAAAAACAATCTGGACTAATTACCCTTAACTGTAAGCCTTCTGGTCGTTCGGGCATAGAAATGATAGCGCCGTTAAAAGATCAAAAGGTTTATACCATTTCCTTCCTTGCTAAAGGGACAACTCCGGTGGCATTAAAACTTTTCAGAATTAAAAACGGACAAAAAACAATTGAATTAGAGGATGGAATCAAATATATTGACCAGTTTCCCATAAAGGAAAATGAATGGACACTTTTTAAAGGAAGTATTTTAGTGCCTTATATTGAAAATGACAGCGTTTCTATGTTTATAGGTTCACAATCTGGGAAGGAATCCTTGCTTCAGATTAAAGATTTAAAAATTGTGGAACATCAGCCTCAAAAACAGCCTTATAACAGAATGAATATGGGTGAAAAGGTTACCAAAACTACTTTTGTTTTTGTGGAGCCTTATACAAATCACCACGATTTTGTGGTTTCTTCACAATCGCGTTTGGCAGAGGGAAAAGAGTTCGAAGGTTCATTGATTGAGAAAATGCTGTATGCAAACTTCAATATGTTAACCTGGATTACTTCTATAAATGATTTTACGCCTTTAAATGTCCCCAACATGAATTATGCGCCGGACATGTACAATCGGGATTCGTTTTTTTCCATAGTTTCCAGTTATAATGAAGAATTGAATTTAAAAATTTGGGAACAATGGGCTAAAACCCAAAACACTAATGGTGCAGTAGCAACCATTATAACACCTTATATGGGAACTATTGAGGCTAAAGATAACGAGGCAACTATTCAGTTTTTAATTTGGGCAATGCTAAATAAAAAACGTTATGATGTTGCACTGCCTAAAGAGAAGATAGATAAAGCTGTTGGATATGTTTTAAATGAATTTGACAAAGATAGAGATGGTATTTGTGAGTCACATTTTACACTAAGTCAAATCGATATTAATGTATATGAACCCAAAACTGATAAACTGGCTGTAAATCAGGGAATGTTCGCTATTGCGCTAAAAACGATTAAAGAACTGGGTTATGCTATCTCGGATTCATATATTGAAAAAGCAGAAACTGGCTATCTGCGTTTTTATGATGTGAAAAGAAAACATTTGTTGTTTGATAAAGATTTCCCGGATATTATTACGATGACTGATTTAGAACCTGAATTTTTCTCGTTATGGTTGTTTAATAAACCGATGCTATCAGATGAAATGGTTATCAATCATTTAGAGCAAATACCAATACTAAATAAAGTTTCAAATTCACCTCATCCGGAATATGGTACAACTGCACCTGTATGTATTCGTTTAACGGATGACGAAAAAGGATATTCCTATTTAACGCCGGATTATCAGCCTTTCAGAGAATTTGGAGAAGCTAACTACAAAGATGGCGCAAGAGATGGTTTTTATTACAATGGTGGTAGCTGGATGCGACCTGAATATTGTGGGTATGTTGTTGGCCAAAGACACGGATGGAAAAAGGCAAAAGCACTCATGGAGAACAGAGCATGGGCAGAAATAAATCTCAATCCGAAATGGCCTTACAGCAAAGAATTTATTCCAACAAAATGGACCACAACCGATTCTTGGTGGCCATCAACCCGTGGCTTATGTTGGAATGTATTTATACTCATGGCAAATGAAGTTGCTGGCCTCCGCACACCGGAAATGGACCCTGACTTTAAAAAATAGAAAACGAATGTTTTTCTTGTTGTCTTGAACGAAGTCTTAAATAATCATAAAATGAAATTCTTAAAACTAACCACCCAAATTTTGTTTGTTTTTAGCATATTCTCTTGCAGTAATAAAGAAGCTGGCAATACAGAAGAAACCTGGTGGAAAGAAACTGTTTTCTATGAAATTTATATGCCCAGCTACAAAGATAGTGATGGAGATGGTTATAGTGATTTTAAAGGACTGACTTCGAAATTGGATTATATTGAAAATTTGGGTATTAAAGGCGTTTGGCTAACACCTTTCTTAAAATCTCCAAAAGTTGATAATGGTTACGATGTGTCAGATTATTATGCCATTGATTCAACCTACGGATCAATGGATGATTTTAAAATTTTCTTAAAGGAAGCCCACAAAAGAAATATCAAAGTCATCATGGATTTGGTGGTAAATCACACTTCTACTGAATCGAAATGGTTTCATGAGTCCAAAAAATCTATTGATAACCCTTACAGAGATTATTATATTTGGAAAGATACACCTAATAACTGGGAATCTTTTTTCGGAGGATCGGCCTGGGAATTGGACAGCATTACAAACCAATATTACTACCATCAATTTGATGTAAAAATGGCCGACCTTAATTGGCAAAATCCAAAGGTCGTTGAAGAAATTCAAGGTGTTTTAAGGTTTTGGCTTGATTTGGGCGTGGATGGTTTTCGGTTGGATGTTATTAATTTTTTAACTACAGAAGGCGTCACTGTTGATAATCCAATTGACGAAAAGGGAAATCAAAAACACCTTTATGATATTGATCAAAAAGGGATGAAACTAGCCATGAAAACAATCAAAAAAACCATCAATGAATATGACAATCGTTTCATTGTTGGTGAAATAGGAAGTGATAAAATTGAAGTCTTGAAGCAATATCAGGGAACGGAATTATTGGATGTCGTTTTTAATTTCAATTTTGGAAGCATTCCTGAATTTTCAGCACAACGTATTTTTGAGGAACTCCAAAGCATGGAAAAAAACATGAGCAATTATCCAACCTTGTTCTTCGGAAGTCATGACATGCCACGCCTTAAAAGTCGTTTGACAAAAAACAATATCGAAAGGGCTGAAACTTTAGCCGCTTTAATGCTTACAGCAAAGGGTATTCCTTTTATATATTACGGGGAAGAAATTGGTATGGAAAACATTGAAGCCCACTCTTTAGAAGAAATGATGGATATTCAAGGTCGTACGCACTATAATTTAGCTGTAAAAAACGGAAAATCTAAAGAAGAAGCACTTAAAATTGGAAATGAACATAATAGAGATAAATCCAGAAGCCCAATGCAATGGAATGAAACTGAATTTTCTGGTTTTTCAAATAAAAAACCATGGATTAAGGTTCATGAAAACTATACTTATTTAAACGTAGCATCTTTAGAAAAAAAAGCAAATTCGTTGTTAAACAACTATAAAAAACTGATTTCGTTACGCAATTCAGAGCCGGTTTTGCAATATGGTAAGTATGAACAGCTATCCTTTTCTAATGATTTAATAGCATTCACAAGAGCATATAATGGCGAAACCATTAAATGTTTCTTCAACTTTAGTGAAAACCCAGAGGAAATTACTTTGAAAGAGCATGAAAAAACTTTACTTGGAGAAACCATAATTAAACCAGACAATTACTTAATCGTTAAAAAATCAATGGGTATAAAATGATTTAATAAATTCAACGGTCAAATAATTAAAAAAGTCCGTTTATTTGCGCGTCAATTTTGTTGATTACGGTATATAAATCTTCAGGGTTGTCCACAAAATTTAATTTGTCAACATCAATAATCAATAAATTTCCTTTCGTGTATTTGGTAATCCAGGCTTCGTAGCGTTCATTTAATCGACTTAAATAATCAATGCTGATGGAGTTTTCGTATTCGCGGCCTCTTTTATGAATTTGACCAACCAAAGTTGGGATGGTGGCTCTTAAATAAATTAATAAATCGGGCGGGGAAACCAAACGTTCCATCAATTCAAACAGCGATTCATAATTCACATAATCACGATTGGTCATTAAGCCCATGGCGTGAAGGTTTGGGGCAAAAATCCTGGCATCTTCATAAATAGTCCTGTCCTGAATCAAATTTTTGCCGCTTTCCCTTATTTCCAATATCTGGCGGAATCGGCTGTTTAAAAAATAAACCTGCAAATTAAACGACCAGCGTTCCATTTCGGCGTAGAAATCATCTAAATAGGGATTCTCATCAACAGATTCGTAATGGGGTTCCCATTTGTAATGTTTGGCTAACAGTTTGGTAAGGGTTGTTTTACCTGCGCCTATATTACCGGCAATTGCTACGTGCATAATTAATTTTTAGGTGAATTTCGAAAAAGCTAATTTACTTAAAATTTTTATGTTTTACCAACACAAATTTTAGTGCTTCAAAAAATTAACTTGTAGCCATAGCCACGAACGTTTATAATTTGGATGGAATCATCGTCTTTTAGCTTTTTTCGAAGCTTGGTGATAAAAACGTCCATGCTGCGTGCATTGAAGAAATCATCATCGCCCCACAATTTTTTCAGGATAAAGGAACGTTCCAAAACCTGATTTTTATGTTTGATTAAATGGAATAATAATTCCGATTCCCGGTGTGTCAATGTGTCTGAATCGCCGTTTAAAACAAGCGTCTGATTTTTAACATTGAAAAGATAGTTGCCTATTTTAATAAGGTGGTTGCCGTTTTCGTTTTCGCCTCTTTTTAAAAGCGCATTGATGCGGACTATCAATTCTTCCATACTGAAAGGTTTTCTTAAATAGTCGTTTCCACCCAAATTAAACCCTTTGACAACGTCTTCAGTCTGAGATTTTGCCGTTAAAAATATGATGGGAATGTCGGAGTTTTCTTTTCTTATTTCTTTGGCAAGTGTAAACCCGTCTTTTTTTGGCATCATCACGTCCAATACCAGTAACAATGGGTTTTCTCGTTTATAAGTTGCATAAGCCAGTTCGCCGTCGGCACACAGCAGCACTTCAAAATTTCGGGTTTCTAAACTTTCCTTAATAATTTGTCCTAAAGAAGGTTCGTCCTCAGCCAGCAATATTTTTATGGGATTAGGCATTTGGCAATACAATTTTAAATAATGTGGCGTTTTTTGCGTCGTACACAACTGAAATGGTTCCGCCGTGTTTTTCGATAATATTTTTGGTGTAATACAAACCAATTCCAAAGCCTTTTACATTGTGCGTATTTCCTGTAGGAATGCGGTAAAATTGTTCAAAAACTTTGTCTTTTTGGCTTTTTGGAATACCGTTTCCAGTGTCTTTAATCATAATGACAATATCATTTTTTAATGAAGACAATTCAATCGAAATTGTTTTTCCTCCGTATTTCAGCGCATTATCAATAATGTTTCCAATAGCATTTCCGAAGTGAAATTTATCCATGTTTAAGGAAATATCTTCAAGAGTATTTTTGAAGTTAATTATTTTTTCTGGTGCCATTATTTTATAATTATCAACCACATGAGCAATAAGTTCGGCAATAACCACTGGTTGTTTGTTTAGTACCAATTGCTCGTTATTTAAGGCGGCAGTTTCCAATATTTTTTCGACCATCATATTTAAATTGGCTAGCTGTGCATTGGCGATGGAAATGTATTTTTCAGCCTTAATTTTGTCATCCAAAGCATTGAAGTTTTTCATGGCTTCCAGTGCGGTTGAAATGGTGGCAATGGGTGTTTTAAATTCGTGCGTAATGTTGTTGATCAAGTCATTTTTTACTTCGGCAAGTTGTTTTTGTTTGTAAATGGTTTTTAGCAAATAAATCAAACTTGCAATAATGCTAATTGACAAAATCAACGACAGCAAAATACTTATGAATGAATTTTTTAGCAAAATGGCGGTTTCATTCGTAAACTGAAGTTCTAAATGGCTACTGTGCGGTAAATAAGCCGAATTTGAAATGACTGTTAAATGTTTGTCGGGAAAATTTTTAAGTTGGTAATCAATTGTTTTTTTATCGTAATTATCTTCTGAAATCCACTCAAAATAATCGTATTTTAAGGCATAATCAATTCTAAGGTGTTTGCATTTAAACTCTTCAGACAAATAAGTATCCAACTTTTTTAAGTCTAAGGTGTCTCTCGAAATTGAAATAAAAACTTTGGAAATTAAATTGTCAATATTTTTTGGAATCACATCATTTGGGGAAAAAAACGCGTGATTTCTTTGGCTGTTGATGAATAAAGGTTTCTGGTTTTTAAGTTTTGCGATATTTTGTAAGGTGCTGTCCACTTTTTTTCGCAAGCCCCGTCTCGATTTGGTGCTTACCACAATCGTATCCGTTATTTCTTTTGAGTTTTTTTTGTCTGAAGAAGTAAATGTAATAATCCCTGATTTTGTTAAATTGGCAAAATACGCTTCAACCGAATTGTCCAGACTTTGCTGTACTTTACTGATTAAATTTTGTTTGTTTAACTCATATTCCCTGTAATTCCAATACACCTGAACTGCAATGGTGGTAACGATGGTCACCCCGATAAAATACACCACCCATTTGTAGTTTTTCTTATTCATAAGTCAAAAGTAAGCACATAAATTGGTTTATCCGAATCGCTTAACAATCGTTAACACTAATTAACTGTATGGTATTTTATTAGCCCCTATATTTGTTCAGAAATTAATTAAAATTAATTAAAATGATAAAAATTCTTCTAAAAAGTATCGTATTGGTTTTCTTATTAATTCAAACAGCTTTAAGTGCCCAAGATTTTCAAGGAAGTGCAGTTTACCAGACAAAAACAAAAGTTGAAATGGATTTGGCGGCTTCAGGGATTCCGGCGGACAGGATTAAACGTATCGAGGAAATGATGAAAAATCAAATGGAGAAAACCTATATATTAACATTCGACAAAACAGCTTCCATTTATAAGGAAGAAGAAAAACTGGATCAAAGTGCCGGTGGTAGAGGCGGAATGCGATTTATGATGATGGGCGGCGGAGCTTCAGGAAAATATTATAAAAATACCCAAACAAAAACATCGGCAAAAGAAAATGAATTCAGTGGCAAAAACTTCCTGATTAAAGATGCCTTAAAAACATACGAATGGAAAATGGAACAGGAAACCAAAACGATTGGCAATAACCTGTGTTTTAAAGCAACCACCATTATTGAAATGCCTGAGAATGCCAATAATTTTACTTTTGGAAGACGAAACAATGACAACAAAGACGAGGAGAAAGAAGAAGAAGAAAAGATAGATCTGGTTCCTGTTACTGCCTGGTACAGTATGGATATTCCTGTGAGTCATGGTCCTGGAGATTATTGGGGATTACCGGGTTTAATTTTAGAGATAAATGCAGGAAACACGCAAATATTGTGTACAAAAATTGTGATGAATCCTAAAGAAAAAGCAGATATAAGCGAGCCTTCCAAAGGAAAAGTGGTAACCCAAAAAGAATATGACGAAATCCTGAAAGAAAAAATGAAAGAGATGAGAGATAGAATGGGGAATGAAAGAGAAAAAAGTGGCGATGGCGGCATGCATATGAGAATGAATAATTAACAATTAACAATTGATAATTATGGTTGAATTAGCCAATTAAAATTAATAATTCAATGTCCATTATATAACAATTTCTTTCGACCCATTTTTTAAATGAAAAAACTGTCAACCTTATTTATAGCAATACTTCTTCCTTTCCTTATTTTTGCACAGTCCGTAAAACTGGAAGGAACTGTTAAAGATAAAGCCGATAATCCTTTAGAAATGGCAAATGTGATTGCTTTTAAAAAGGGCACCAACATATTGCAGTCATATTCCATTACCGATTCAAAAGGAAATTATAAATTGAGTTTGGGGCATAATGAAGCATATACCTTAAAAGTGAGCTATTTGGGCTTCAATACAAAAAATGTGGATATCATAGTTACAAATTCTGATGCAGATATGGTTGAGAATATGGTGTTGGAAGAATCTAATGAATCGCTGAATGAAGTGCAAATTACCTATGAAATGCCCGTGAAAATTGTAGGTGATACTATTGTTTACAATGCCGATTCGTTTACTTCCGGAAAGGAAAAAAAGCTGGAAGATGTGCTTAAAAAATTGCCCGGAATCGATATTGATTCCAATGGTGAAGTGGAAGTTGAAGGAAAGAAAGTGCAGAAGGTTTTGGTGGAAGGAAAAGAATTTTTTGACGGAGATTCAAAATTGGCGACCCAAAATATTCCGGCGAGCGCCATCGATAAAGTGCAGGTGCTAAAAAACTATAATGAGGTTGCAGGAATGCGCGGCGTTACCAATAATGAAGACAATATTGTGATCAATATTAAATTGAAACAAGGGAAAAAAAGATTCTGGTTTGGTGAAGTGAATGCCGGTGTTAGTGACAATGAAAAATACAGTACAAAACCGAAACTGTTTTACTACAGTCCGGAAAAAAGCATCAATCTGTTGGCCGATTTTAATAATATTGGTGAAGCGCCATTTACCATGCGCGATTATTTTAGATTTACAGGAGGTTTGCGCGGAGGAATGAAAGGCAGCGGAACTAGTTTTAATGTATCATCTGGCGGATTGAGTTTTTTGACCACGCAAAATAACAGGGCACAGGAAATTACTTCAAAATTCGGTGCTTTAAATTTCAGTATGGCGCCTAAAAAAACAATTGATTTTAATGGTTTTGCCATTGTCAACAATTCGGAAACGGATATGTTCACACAATCAAATACCATTTATAACAAACTAAATTTAACCGAAATAAGCGAAACATCGGCCATACAAGACAGTAAATTGGGCATGTTAAAATTCAGCACCACCTACAAACCAACAAATGATTTGCACATTGATTATGATATTTTCGGAAAGCTGTCTGAACAAACTGAACTTCTCAACGTTACCTCAACGCAACGAAGTGCAGATACTTACAAAGAAGAAAAACCGGCAACATTAAACCAAAATTTCAATCTGTACTATACCATTGACGATAAAAATATTTTCGCTGCCGAATTGCAACATCTGTATGAAAAAGACAAACCATTATACAATTCCTTGTCAGCTTCGCAGCCATTTGAAATCATTCCTTCCAACAATAGCGAAGCCATTATTGACCTTATTCAGCGTAAAAAAACAAGCACAAGTAAACTTGATGCAAAGTTTGATTACTATTATTTGCTGACTCCAAAAAGCAATATCAACATCACGTTGGGAAGTACTTTAAGCACCCAAAGTTTAACGTCGGGTATTTCTCAAAATTTAAATGATGGAAGTGTGCTTAATTTTAATGACCCGGTATTAAACAATGAGGTAGATTTTAATTTTACCGACTTATTTTTAGGGCTGCATTACAAAGCGGTTTCCGGTAAATTCACGTTTAATCCAGGCGTAAGTTTACACCATTATATCACAAAAGACACCCAATTAGGCTCTGAAAATAAAGAGAATCAAACAAAAGTATTGCCCGATGTGTATGCCAGTTTACAGTTAAAATCTTCAGAAAGTTTGCGTTTCAATTATTCGATTTCTACTCAGTTTTCGGATGTAAACAAAATTGTGGAAGGTTATATGTTATCAAATTACAATTCATTGACCCGCGGAAACAGGCTTTTGGAAAACGCCTTGTACCACAGCTATTCGTTAAATTATTTCAGTTTCAGTATGTTTTCATTCACCAATGTAAATGCATCGGTTAATTACAGTAAAAAGGTTAACGGCGTAAAAAACAGCACAGAATTGATAGGGATTGACAGGATTTCGTATCCTGTAAATTCAAACTTGGCAGATGAAACATTTTCTGCAAATTTTAGGTACGGCAAAACATACAGCAAACTTAAAACAAATTTCAGGGCAAATTTCTCAAATTCCACTTTTAATAATACGGTAAATAACGAACAAATTAAGTCAAAATCGCTTTCGCACAGCTATCAGGCAAGTGTGGCATCTAAATTTAAAGATGCGCCAAATTTTGAAGTCGGTTACCAAAAATCGTTTTCCGAATATTCAAAAACAGGAAGCGCCACCGACAGACCATTTGCCAATATGGAAATAGGATTTTTGAAAAACTTCATTTTTACGGTCGATTACAGTTATTACAACTATAAAAACGACGAAAATACGGTAAAAAACACCTATTCATTTTTAAACGCAAACCTGTATTATCAGCAAAAGGACAGCAAATGGGAATTTAAAATTTCAGCAGACAATTTAACAAATAACATGTCCATGAATACAGACAGCTACAATGAAATTCCCGACAGCAATACAACTTCCCTGTACTTTATTCAGCCAAGATTGTATATGTTTTCCGTAAAATATAATTTGTAGGTGTACCCTGCAGTGAAATACAATTTGAAAGGCGTATCCTGAGCGGAGCCGAAGGATCCCTAACATTGAATTACGAATTGTGAATTGTAATTTTTGACACTTGATACCCGCTACTTGATACCCGCTACAAATTTAAAACGCCATTTTCACCCGCGGCAAAATCATTCCACAAATAATCGTCGGCTTCTTCATCGTTTACGTAATCTCCGTCAACAACATATCTAAATTCATACGATTGATCTTTTTTTAAGTCCAACGCTCCTTTAAAAGTGCCGCTTTTTAATTTTTTCAAAGGATTGACTTTGTAGTTCCAACCGTTAAAATCTCCAATAACAGAAACATTGGTGGCATCTTTTGCAGAGATGCTGAACGTCACTTTACAAGTGGATTTGTTTTTTAGGTATTGTTTTTTAATTGCCATAATTCATAGTGTTTATTTGATACAAAAATAAAAAACAATTTCATCAAATCCTCAAAAACAAGGAATTGTAACGAAGATTTGTCTTTTTGTTAATATTGAAATATTAAATTGTGCATTCGAGAAATTTTGTTTCAGGAAAATTGTAAAAAGAAAGATATGAAATTTCAGTTAGAATTTCTGTTAAAACTCAAGATAAATGGTTAATTTAGTTTAGCAATCCTTAAAACAGGGAGTTTGCTTTATTTTCAGGTTAAAATATAAACAGATGAAAATCTCCTTCAAATTAAAAATTATACTTGGTTACATCATGAACCTTGTTGTTGTATTGGCTATTGGACTTATTTATTGGAACCGCGTGAGTCACACAACCGCTGAACTTTGGGATTGGATTTCCTTGGCATTAATAGTGCTTTCTTTGGGGATGCTAACGGTTGTTTATTTTGTTATTCAAGGCCAGCTCCGAGAAAAAAATAAAGCGAAAATTAAATTGTTGGAGAATAGAAAATTGATGAAGTCAATCATCGATAACACCAGCAATGCAATTTCTGTTAAAAAAATAAATGGGGAATATTTGTTGATTAACAAGCAATATGAAACGATTTTTAAGTTAAAAGAAGAAGACATAAAAGGTAAAACCGACCATGACTTCTTGCCAAAAGAAACTGCGGATAGATACCGAAGTACAGATTTGGAAGCGGTAAAATTAGAAAAGGAAATCCAATCCGAGGAGATTATTGAGCAGTCTGATGGGCCACATACTTATCTGGCAGTTAAATTCCCGCTGTTTGATGTCAGCAATAGGATTTTTGCTGTAGGAACAATTGCCACAGACATTACAGAAAGAATAAATTTTCGTGAATCGTTGGTGGCCGGAAACACATTTTTTAATTTGTCTAGGGATATATTGATTATTTCATCTAATGATACCTTTTTAAAGGTGAATCCGGCGACGTCAAAAATATTGGGCTATTCTGAAGAGGAACTTTTAGGAAAAAAATTTATGTCGTTTGTTTATAAAGATGATGTAGATATCACTTTACAAGAAGTTGCAAAACTTAAATCAGGAGTCACAACCGTGAATTTTGAAAATCGATATGTATGCAAGGACAGCTCTTTAAAATGGCTGAATTGGACAACTTACCCCGATGTTGAATCCGGGCTAATGTATGCAGTTGCAAGAGATGTCACCGTTAGTAAAGAATATGAGGAATCATTAAAAGCAGCGGATACTTTTTTTGAAATGTCAATTGATATTTTAGTTGTTGCATCTAAGAACAAGTTTGTAAAAATAAACCCTTCATTAAGTATGGTGCTGGGATATAGTGATTTGGAACTAAAAACAAAACCTTTTACGACCTATATTTTCCCGGAAGATATAGAAGTCACTGAAAAGGCAATTGATGAACTTCAAAAAGGCACTCCACTAGTAAATTTTAAAAACCGTTGGGTGTGCAAGGATGGCGATATAAAATGGTTGTCGTGGACAGCAACAACAGATGCTGCCACTGGAAATTTATATGCGATTGCACGAGATATAACTAACCAGTTAAAACTTGAAGAAGAGGAAGAGGCGGCTTTGAAGGAATTATATGAAAATCAGCAAAAATTAAATATGGTTCTTGAGAATATTAGCGATGGTGTTATTGTTGCCAATTCAGAGAAAAAGGTGGTATTGGCAAATGATATGGTAAATAAACTTTTCAGAACAGAAGATGACGCTAAGATTTCCGCTGATTTTTCTGACCATTTTGAACTTTATTATCCTGATGGCAAAACAATTTTCCCTACTCAAAAACTTTCGATGGAGCTTGCTTTGGAAGGGGAGGCAACTGATGATGTTGATGTAATACTTTTAAACCCGGAATTGCAAGAAAAGAGAAGAGTTTTGCTAAGCGGAAGACCAATATTGGATCAACAAAACCAGGTAGTTGCCGCCGTAATAACGATCAAGGATATCACCAGATACAGAAAGTTGGAGGAGGAACTCAAAAAAACCGAACTCAAATATCGCAGTTTAATTGGTTTCAGAAAAGAAAATAATAAGAAAGAAAGTGACGAAAAAGAAATAGGCAAAGGCAAAGAATCAGATAAAAACCCAAAATAAGTGGTGATGAGAAATTTGTTAATTTTTTTAAACTTTCAAATGAAATTTAAAATTTTCAACTTAAATTTACGGAGACAAAACCATCCAAATGATTTTAATTGACCAACCCTATATTTCGACTTTTCTACTCCAAACCATTAAAGAAAATAACCTTAAAATTATATCAACAGAAGTTGCTAGAGCCATGATTTCGGATGATTCATTGAATTGGATTCCAGAGAATAAAGCAGTAGAATTTATAAAAATTAATCCAGATTGTCCGCTATACACCAACTCGGAAAACAGCATCAGCTGGGTAGAAAAAAACTTGGCGTCAACAAAATGGCCTGAACAGATTCAAGTTTTTAAAAACAAAATAAAGTTTAGGGAATTGCTGAAAGATACTTTCCCTAATTACTTTTTTCAAGGAATTAAATTTGAAGATTTAGCACAGTTCTCCCTTCAAAACATAAAATTTCCTTTTATCATAAAACCGGCAGTGGGCTTTTTTAGTTTGGGGGTCCATAAAGTGGATCAACCTGAAGAATGGTCTCAGGGTTTAAATAAAATTATAGGCGATATCAATGAAATTAAAGGTTTTTACCCAAATGAAGTGGTGGATACCGATTATTTTATTTTGGAAGACTGCATTGAAGGTGAAGAATATGCCATGGACTGCTATTTCAATAAAGAAGGTGAACCTGTGATTTTATCTATTTTACACCATCGTTTTTCAACAGGAAAAGACGTAAATGATCGGGTGTATACCACTTCACAAGCAATTATTGAAAAGCACTTGCCCCAAATGCAAAAGTTTCTAAATAATCTTGCAGTATTGACCAATTTGAGAAATTTTCCTTTTCATGTGGAAGTTCGGATCGATAAAAACGGAACAATCATTCCCATAGAAGTAAATCCTATGCGGTTTGGTGGCTGGTGCACTACGGCAGATTTGTCTTACTTCGCTTTTGGCTTTAATTCATACCTGTATTTTTTAAACGGCACAAAGCCAAATTGGGAAGAACTGTTTAAAGCCGGTAAAAATAAAAGATACAGCCTCATTCTGTTAGACAATAATTCAGGAATTCCCGAAAACAATATAGCGTCATTTGATTATGAATTGCTGCTGAATGACTTTGAGAAACCCTTGGAATTAAGGAAAGTGGATTTCAATGATTATCCGTTTTTTGGGATGGTGTTCGTAGAAACCACCTCAGGAAACGAAAAAGAACTCGACCAAATTTTAACTTCCAATTTAAAAAAATACATAAAAGTTAAAAACGGCTAAATATTCAAAGGCCGTAATTAATTTATCAATTTTTTATATAGGATGCTACTATAAAATACCTAAATTGTGATGGTTTCAAATTGAGAAAGAAACCTGTCGACTAAACTTAACAAAAAATAAACGAAAATGGGAAAAAATGAATTTGACAAAGGGATAAAATTCACTTTCAATGACAGCATTGCTTATGCCGAAAATGCGGTAGTTAGCAAGCAAATACTTAAAAAGGAAACAGGCAATATCTCTTTATTTGCTTTTGACAAAGGAGAAGGGTTGAGCGAGCACACGACGCCTTTTGATGCGCTTGTATATATAGTTGACGGTAAAGCAGCTATTATCATCGACGGAAAATCGAATATTCTCGAAGCCGGAGATACCATAATTATGCCTGCCAATGTTCGTCATGCCTTAAAAGCTGTCGAAAAATTTAAAATGGTGCTGACCATGATTCGAGGCAATTAAAATAAGTTTCAGTTAATTTAGGTGTTTTTTAGAACGAATTCAATTAAAAAATTATGGCCATAAAAAGGCATCAGGCATTAAAGGAATATTCAAAGGACCACCATCAGGCGTTACTGCTTTGCTGGAAAATTCAGGTTGGTTTTTCAAAAGGAATTTCTGCAGACAGAATAAAGACCTATACCAATTGGTTTTATGAAAATCATATTTTAGACCATTTTCAAAAGGAGGAAAAATACATGTTTCCAGTGCTTGGAAATGAAAACGAGCTGATTATTCAGGCATTGAACGAACACAAAATATTGTTGAAACTTTTTACCGGCACCATCCAAATTGAAAATTCTTTAAAGCAAATCCAAACCCTGTTAAAAGATCACATCCGTTTTGAGGAAAGGATTTTATTTAATGAAATTCAAAGTGCGGCCACCCCACAAGAATTAGAAAAAATTGAACAATTTCACAGCAATGAAAATTTTAAGGACAATTTAAATGACGTTTTTTGGAAATAATGCCAATTGAATTTTATACTACATTTGAATGTTTAATTGGTGTGAAATCTTTTTGAAAAATGAACATCAACATTTATAAAGCTGAAGATTTTAAAACCACCCAATGGTCTGGCGGAAGCACCACCGAATTGTATATTCATCCGCCAACTGCAAATTATACAAAAGGTGATTTTAATTTTAGAATCAGTTCAGCAACTGTAGAGGTCGAGGAGTCTGACTTTACGATACTTCCTGAAGTTTCCCGCCAATTAATGGTTTTGTCTGGAACCATTACACTATCTCACAAAGACCATCATGAAATTCAATTGAAAAAAAATGAAATTGATTCTTTTGAAGGCAGTTGGGAAACTTCAGCTGTTGGAACTTGTGTTGATTTTAACTTAATGACAAAGGGTAATAGTAGCGGGAAAATCTCTTCAGTTTGTAAACAGGCTTATGAAAGTGTAAATTTTCATTTAGATTCAAATTGTGAATTTATCATTTTTTATGCTTATGAAGGGAAATTGCAATTGAATTTTAATTCGGAAACGCGAAGCTTAAACATGGGTGAATTAATGGTAATTCAAAATCCGCTTAATGAAGTTGTTAAGCTTCAAAGTTCAGAAAATTATGCATTGGCTGTTGTCCATATTTATAAGTAAAATTTACGTCAATCTGAACTTGTTTCAGGTTCTCACGATGGTTGATAACCCGTATAATAAGATTCTGAAATCGGAGATTCACCAACTCCTAAAAAAAACAATTAAAAAAGAATAGTGAGTAAACAAGTTCAGAATGACGTTTTTAAATATTTTTCAGCAACCTCTTTCGAATGTATTCAATAGGTTTACAACTCAAAAGCTGCTTTTATTTTAGCTACAAAGTCTAATTTTTCCCAGGTAAAAAGTTCTACTTCCAAAGAAATTTTTGTGCCGTCAACATTTTCAAAATGTTTGGTAACCGTTTCGTTTTTTCGACCCATGTGTCCGTAAGCTGCTGTTTCTAAATAAATTGGTTTTCGTAATTTTAAACGTTCTTCAATAGCCGCAGGGCGCATATCAAAAATATTTTCAATAATTTTCGCAATTTCACCATCCGATTTTTTCACTTTTGAGGTTCCGTAGGTATTTACATAAATCCCCATAGGTTTGGCAACACCAATGGCATAAGAAACTTGAATTAGAATTTCACTTGCAACACCGGCAGCAACCAAATTTTTAGCGATATGGCGTGTGGCATAAGCAGCACTTCTGTCTACTTTACTCGGATCTTTTCCTGAAAATGCACCGCCGCCATGAGCACCTTTGCCACCATAGGTGTCAACAATAATTTTTCTGCCTGTCAATCCGGTATCTCCATGAGGTCCGCCAATCACAAATTTACCGGTCGGATTTACGTGATACAAAATGTTGTCATTAAATAACGCTTTGATGCCGACAGGTAATTTAGCAATAACGCGTGGAATTAAAATAGTGACCACATCACTTTTAATTTTAGCCAACATGGCTTCATCGTTGGGGCCGAAGTCATCATGTTGTGTTGAAACCACAATATCTTTAATCCTTACAGGAACATTGTCATCCGTATATTCTATGGTAACCTGACTTTTTGCATCGGGACGTAGATAAGTAATTTCTTTATTTTCTCTGCGCAATTCAGCAAGTTCAAATAAAATTTTATGACTTAAATCCAAGGCCAAAGGCATATAATTCTCTGTTTCATTGGTGGCGTATCCAAACATCATTCCCTGGTCACCGGCCCCTTGTTCTTCTTTAATTGCCCTGTCAACACCCTGATTGATATCTTGAGATTGTTCGTGGATGGCAGAAAATATACCGCAGGAATTCCCGTCAAACATATAGTCGCTTTTCGTATACCCAATTTTATTGATGACATCTCGGGCTATTTTCTGAACATCTAAATACGTTTTTGATTTTACTTCTCCCGCCAAAACTACTTGTCCGGTAGTTACCAATGTTTCACAGGCAACTTTTGAATTGGAATCAAACGCCAAAAAATTATCGACTAAAGCATCCGATATCTGATCGGCAACTTTGTCTGGATGTCCTTCTGAAACGGATTCAGACGTAAATAAATATGACATAATTATGTAGTTATTTATATTAATTAAAATTAAGAAAACTGAGTGGTTGCGTTGGTCGCTAAAAGAAGTAAATAATTACTGCTTTAGCATTTTTTATTGAGGTTGCAATCAGTTCAAATTTTTCCTCCTGAAATTCAGTGAGCAAATTTAGGAAAAGTAAAAATTATAAAATGTTAAAAATTCATTTTTATTTTTAAATTACTTGCGTATTAAAAAAATGTGATTACATTTGTGGCATTAAAACAATAAAAAATGACAATTAATTTTAACAATATGAGCAATATGATGTGTATTATTTACACAGAGGCTGCTATTGTTTAAAAATTAATAAAACATAAAAACAATTAAAAGCCTCTGAATTTTCAGAGGTTTTTTTATGAACTGGTTTAACTTTTTTGATTGAAGCCAAAAATAACATTTTGTAGTCAATTGAAAAAAGTTTGAACAAGTTCTATATATAAAAAATAAAATGAAACTAAAATTCCAAATTACCATGTTTAATATTTGTTATATGCAAATGCAAATGATGCAAATCATCATGAAAAGATATTGCCTAAACTGATTGGAATAAACAAATCTAAAACGATTTAAGTCCCTTTGGTAATATCTAAAACCAAAGGGACTTTTTTTATACTTAAAAAATAAAAACAAAACATTAAAAAATAAAATGATGAGTACACAAAAATTTTCAACACAGGCATTACACGCAGGACACGATGTAACAAAAAATGCAGGAACCAGAGCCGTTCCAATTTACCAAACCACTTCTTATGTTTTCAATAACTCGGAACATGCAGCCAATCTTTTCGGTCTCTCAGAAGCTGGTTTTATCTACACGCGTTTAAACAATCCGACAAATGATATTCTAGAACAACGACTCGCAGCACTGGAAGGTGGAATCGGCTCAGTTGTAACTGCTTCCGGAACTGCGGCAATTGCAACGACTTTGTTGGTTTTGCTGAAAGCTGGCGACCATATTGTGGCTTCCAACAGTTTATACGGTGGGACTTATAATTTATTTAAAGTTACTTTGCCACGATTGGGAATCACTACTACTTTTGTTGATCCTTCTAATCCCGAAAATTTCAAAAAAGCCTCGAATGAAAATACCAGAGTCTTCTTTGCCGAAAGTTTGGGAAATCCTAAATTGGACATCTTGGATTTGAAAGCAATTTCTGCGGAAGCCAAAGCGTTGAAAGTACCTTTTATTGTTGATAATACGGTGGCAACCTCTTATTTGTTGAATCCAATAGCGCACGGCGCCAATATCGTGATTCATTCTTTAACCAAATACATTTCAGGAAATGGAACTTCTCTTGGTGGCGCTGTTATTGATGCCGGAAATTTTGATTGGACCAGCGGAAAATTTCCTGAATTTACCGAACCTTCAGCAGGTTATCACGGTTTGGTTTATCATGAAGCTTTGGGAAACGCAGCTTTTATCGCCAAAGTGCGTATAGAAGGTTTGCGCGATTTTGGTGCAGCTTTGAGTCCGTTTAATGCGTTTCAAATTATTCAGGGGTTGGAAACTTTGCCTATTCGAATTAAAAAACACAGCGAAAATGCGTTGGCATTAGCCGAATGGTTGGAAAGCAGGGAAGAAGTGGCTTGGGTAAATTATCCCGGATTGAAATCGAGCAAATATTACGATTTAGGGCAAAAATATTTGCCTGAAGGACAAAGCGGCATGGTTACTTTCGGATTAAAAGGCGGATTTGAGGCGGCTAAAACAGTAGCCGATGAAACAAAATTATTTTCGCTTTTGGCCAATATTGGAGATACCAAATCATTGATTATTCACCCGGCAAGCACTACACACCAACAATTGTCAGATGATGAACAAGCGGTAGCCGGAGTTTCAAAAGATTTGATCAGGCTCTCTGTTGGTATTGAAGATATTTCAGATTTGAAGCAGGATTTAAAGGAGGCTTTCAGCAAAGTTTCAAAACCGGTTTTTTAATTTTCAATTAAAAGTTTTGTTTAAGAAAAATTTAATGCATTAATTTGCAGTTCAGTTCATAAACGTATTGAAAAGTGTTATTAAGAAAGGCAGAGGGATTAGACCCGTTGAAGCCTTAGCAACCCTTTGCCTTGCAAAGAAGGTGCTAAATTCTACCAATTAGGATAGATAACAAAACGAAAATACTTCCAGTAATTTTCTGTCTTTCTTAAATAATGCTACCATTTTTATCCAAATCGAAAATTTTGATTGGGCAATGTTTAAAATAGCATAATGAATCCGTTAAAACACATAACAATAGCTGATTATATTCCGGAAAAAGGGAAGGAGGTTCAAGAGATAAACCTTTCCTATCAAATTTTTGGAAAAGCATTGTATTCGGCTCCGGTAGTATTGATCAATCATGCCTTAACCGGGAATTCTGATGTGGCCGGAAAAAATGGTTGGTGGCTTGATTTAGTGGGTGAAAACAAAGTAATAGACACCGAAAAATATACAATATTAGCCTTTAATATTCCAGGAAATGGATATGACGGTTTTGTCATTGAAAATTATAAGGATTTTGTGGCAAGAGACATTGCAAAAATCTTTTTATCAGGATTAGAAATCTTAAAAATAAAAAAACTTTTTGCCCTTGTTGGAGGGTCTTTAGGTGGTGGAATTGCTTGGGAAATGGCAGCGATAAATCCTACGATAACAAAAAATTTAATACCTATAGCTACAGATTGGAAATCGACCGATTGGTTAATTGCCAATTGCCAGATTCAAGAACAATTTTTGTCGAATTCCTGCAATCCGGTGCACGATGCGCGAATGCACGCCATGCTTTGTTACAGAACACCCGAATCTTTTAAAGCACGTTTTCAACGTTCAAAAAATGAAGAACTTGAGATATTCAATGTTGAAAGCTGGTTGTTGCATCATGGTAAAAAACTGCAAGAGCGTTTTCAACTTTCAGCCTATAAATTAATGAATCAGCTGTTAAGAACAATAGATGTTACAAAAGGCAGGAACGAACTTATTTTAGATACTATAAAAGCAAATATTCATATTGTTGGCGTGGATTCCGATTTGTTTTTTACTGCGGAAGAGAACAGAGAAACGCATAAGCAGTTGGCCTTAACAAATCCAAATGTTACCTATAATGAGATTAATTCAGTTCATGGGCATGATGCCTTTTTAATGGAATACCAACAACTGGAAAAAATAATAGAACCAATTTTTAATCAAAGTTCTAAAAAAAATAAAATGAAAGTCGTAAAATTTGGAGGAAAATCATTGGCAAATGGTATTGGACTGGACAGCAGTTTAAATATTATTGCAAACAAAATAAAAAATGGTGAACAAATAACTGTGATAGTTTCGGCTCGCGATAAAACCACAGACCATTTGGAATCTATTTTAGAGAAATCTAAAAATAATTTACCTTTTTTGGAAGAATTTTTAGCACTTAAAAAATACCAACTTGAAGTTGATGAAACAGTTGATTTTTCTGCTGAATTTCAATTGCTCGATGAAATTTTTAGGGGTGTAAATTTATTGGGGGATTACAGCGAAAAGGTGAAGGATCAAGTGCTGGCTCAAGGTGAAATTTTATCAGCAAAATTGATTACCCACCTGTTAAATAAACGTGGTATTAAAGCTAATTTTGTTGATTCCCGTGCCTTAATAAAAACCAACAATCAGTTTGGTAAAGCACAACCTTTTGAAAGTGTTTCAGAAGAAAATGTAATTGAACATTTTAGAAAAAACAATGGAGATGTAATACAGATAGTTACAGGTTTTATTGCATCAAACTTAAATGGAGAAACAACTACTTTAGGGAGAAATGGAAGTAATTATACAGCTGCTCTTATTGCGAATTATTTAAATGCGGAGGAATTTCAAAATTATACTCATGTGAGTGGTATTTATACTGCAAATCCCGATTTGGTTGAAAATTCAAAAAAAATCGAAAAGCTTTCTTATCAGGAGGCGAACGAAATGGCAAATTTTGGCGCGAATATTTTACATGCCAAAACCATTATTCCTTTGATTGAAAAAAATATTCCGTTGCGAATATTAAACACCTTCGATCCCGAAAATCCAGGCACATTGATTGGTTCCGAAACGGAACGAGGTGGTATTAAATCATTATCAGTTGATGAGAATGTGGCATTGGTGAACTTCATTGGGCGCGGATTGTTGGGAAAAGTTGGCGTGGACGGACGGATTTTTACAGCCTTGGCTAAAGAAAATATTAGCGTAAGCATTATTTCCCAAGGCTCGTCTGAACGTGGTATTGGTTTTATTGTTGACTCAAAAAATGGGTACAAAGCCAAGACAGTGCTCGAAAATGAATTTAAAGACGAATTTCAAAGTAAAGACGTCAGCCAAATATATGTAACTGAAAATGTTTCGGTAATTTCCATAATCGGACAAAGTTTGCATTCCTTCAATCAGCCATACAGCTCGTTAATCAAAAACCATATCACGCCCATTCTGATAAACAATACGGTTACAGGTGAAAACGTATGTTTGGTTGTTAAAAAAACAGATTTAAAAAAGGCGGTAAATGTAATTCATGGGGAGATTTTTGGCGTTTCAAAAAACATAAATATTGCCATTTTTGGAAAAGGTTTGGTTGGAGGGACTTTAATTGAACAGGTTTTAAAGAGCAAAGAAAATATTCTAAGAAGGAAAAATATCAATTTAAATATTTTTGCTGTTGCAAATTCCTCAAATGTGTTGTTAAATAAAAAGGGCATCAGCGAAAATTGGAAACAGGAATTTGACATTCATTCAACTAATAATTACAAGTTAAAAGATATTATTGAGTATGCGGAAAATAACCATTTGGAAAATTTAATTGCAATTGACAATACCTCAAGTAGTGTTTTTATTGAAAATTATATTGAGTTGGCCGAAAACGGATTCGATTTAATTTCTTCAAACAAAATTGCCAATACTGTTGATTATGCTTCTTACAAAGAATTGCGCAGAAAAATTAAGGAGAATAAAAAATTGTACTTATATGAAACCAATGTTGGTGCGGGATTACCCTTGATAGATACCATTAAATTACTCCATGATTCCGGCGAAAATATCACGGGAATTAGAGGTGTGTTTTCGGGCTCATTAAGTTATTTGTTCAACACCTATTCTGTCGAAAACAGACCGTTTAGTGCAGTATTGCAGGAAGCCATCAACCAGGGTTTTACGGAACCTGATCCGCGTGAGGATTTATGTGGAAATGATGTTGGTCGAAAATTATTGATTTTAGCACGTGAACTTGATTTGCAAAATGAGTTTTCAGACGTACTCATAGAAAATTTAATTCCGGAAAATTTAAGAAAAGGAACCACGAATGAATTTTTGGAAAAATTGAATGAAATGGATGCCTATTATCAACATTTAAAAGACAATCAAAAAGAAAATCATGTGTTGAGATATGTTGGGGATTTATCTGGAAATTTACAGGAAGATAAAGGGAATTTGGAAGTTAAATTAGTTTCCGTGCCAACAAACAGTGCCCTTGGGCAAATTAAGGGCGCTGATGCTATTTTTGAAATTTATACAGAGTCGTATGGTGAAAATCCCATTGTAATTCAGGGAGCCGGAGCGGGAGCTGCCGTTACTGCGCGAGGTGTATTTGGAGATATTTTACGATTGGCGGATAAGAATTAGAAGTTTAAAAGTTTGAAAAACGGTCATTCAGCGGAGCCGAAATGAAAGTTGATACGGACGAGAAAAAAGACTAAAGAAAAAAGACTAAAAACTAAAAACTCAACACTAAAAACCAAGTAACATGAGCTACGATAATTTTGAAACAAACGCCATCAGAACCCAAACGGAAAGTTCTCATTATAAGGAGCATTCAACGCCTTTATATCTAACTTCAAGTTTTGTGTTTGATGATGCCGAAGAGATGCGTGCTTCTTTCAGTGAAGAAAATGACAGAAATATTTATTCCCGTTTCAGCAATCCAAATACCAAGGAATTTATTGAAAAAGTGGTACAAATGGAAGGCGCGGAAGCCGGTTATGCTTTTGCGACCGGAATGGCAGCGGTTTTTTCGACTTTTGCAGCCTTGTTAATCAGCGGTGACCATATTGTTTCTGCACGTTCTGTTTTTGGTTCAACGCATACCTTATTTATTAAGTATTTTCCAAAATGGAACATTGAAACTTCCTATTTTGACATTAATAATCCGGATGAAATAGCGCCATTAATCAAACCTTCAACAAAAATATTGTATGCGGAATCACCGACGAATCCGGGGGTTGATATTATTGATTTGGAATTGCTGGGGAAAATAGCTAAAAAACACAATTTATTGTTGGTCATCGACAATTGTTTTGCAACACCTTACATTCAGCAACCCATAAAATTCGGCGCAGATTTGGTAATCCATTCCGCTACAAAATTAATGGACGGACAGGGCCGTGTTTTGGGAGGTGTGGTGGTTGGAAAATCGGAACTGATTCGTGAAATTTATTTATTTTCAAGAAATACGGGTCCGGCTTTGTCGCCTTTTAATGCCTGGGTGTTGTCAAAAAGTTTGGAAACGTTGGCGGTTCGTGTTGAAAAACATTGCGAAAACGCTTTAAAAGTAGCTGAGTTTTTGGAAAGTCATCGAAATATTGAAAGAGTAAAATATCCATTTCTGCCATCACATCCACAATATGACATTGCCAAAAAGCAAATGAAATTGGGAGGAAATATTATTGCAGTGGAGGTAAAAGGAGGTTTGGAAGCCGGAAAGAACTTTTTAAATGCGCTGAAAATGTGTTCTTTATCGGCCAATCTTGGCGATACTCGAACCATTATTACTCATCCGGCGTCCACAACCCACAGCAAACTTTCTGCTGAAGAACAATTATCGGCAGGAATTACGCCTGGGTTGGTTAGGATATCAGTTGGTTTGGAACATATTTCAGATATCATTCAAGATATAAATGACGCGTTAATGCGTTAAAATTTAGTGTAAAATTCCAGAAAATGTTAAATCTTTGAATTTTATTGATCTATTAGTCTATCGAATTGGTAGAGTATTAAAAAAAATGTATTTTTGTTGCTTAAATAACTGTCCCAACAGGAAAATAGTTATTTAATAAAATTAGCCAAATACTAATTGAAAATGAGTAAAGAAATTAAGCAAGAAATGGCAGTTGTTAATACCAGAACCTCTTTTACAGATCGTTTGTGGATTATAATTCCGGTTGTTTTATTAATTGGACTGTTATTGACAATAATATATAACCACCATGCAGAATTTTCCTGGAATGGTTTTGTAGCCGGATTTAACCAGGAATTGTTTGTTTTTTTTGCCATTGGAGTTTTTGCACAGTTGGTTGACGGAACTTTGGGAATGGGATATGGTGTTACCTCAACTTCCTTTTTATTGACTTTTGGGGTTCCTCCTTTAGTGAGCAGCACCGGAGTTCACGTGGCTGAAATGTTCACTACAGGTGCTTCGGCGATTTCTCATCATAAATTTGGGAATATCAACAAAAAATTAGTGAAAAATTTATTGATCCCAGGTGTTTTGGGATCAATAATTGGCGCTTATTTATTGTCGGACATTATAGATGGTGATGTAATAAAGCCATTTATTGCGGCATATATGATTATTTTGGCCGGCATTATTATTTATAAAGCATTAAGAACAAATGTATTAAAAAAGAAAACCAAGCGGCTGGGTATTCTTGCAACTTTTGGTGGTTTTATGGATTCGATTGGCGGTGGTGGTTGGGGGCCAATTGTAACTTCTACTTTACTTGGAAGAGGAAGACATCCGCGCTATACCATTGGCTCTGTGAATACGGCCGAATTTGCGGTTTCTTTTGCCAGTGGAATTACATTTATGATTTTTGGCGGAATTCAAGGCTGGCAAGTCATTATCGGATTGATTTTAGGCGGCGTGATTGCAGCTCCAATTGCAGCTTATTTGGTCAATAAAATGAAAAGGAAACCAATGATGATCGCTGTCGGTATTTTAATTATTATTTTGAGTTTACGAACATTATCCAAATTATTATAATGAGTTTTGAACAAACATTTAAAAATAAAACGGGAAAAGGCTATGAGGCCGATATAAAATCTGATAGGCCTATTCGCAGTATTGTTAAAGCAATCAGCTGGCGGGTTATTGGGACTATAGATACCATGATTATTTCCTGGTTTATTACAGGACAGCTTACCATGGCATTGACAATCGGGTCAATAGAGGTGATTACTAAAATGGTTTTATACTATGGTCACGAACGTATTTGGAATTTTATTAAATGGAGAAAATAATGAAAAATTTAGATTTAGAAAACTTAAATAAGGAACTGGAAAATAAATCTCCCCTTGAAATCATTTCCTGGGCAATCGGCATTGCTAAAAACGCAGTGGTGACGACAAATTTCAGACCTTATGAAGTGGCTATTTTAAA
>JAENXD010000054.1 GCA_016649745.1 Flavobacteriaceae bacterium
ACTTCGTGGCGGCGGTTTTGGATTTTGCTGTACAAAGGTAAATATTCCGGCAATAAGGGGCGTGGCCCTATCAAACTCATATTGCCTTTTATCACATTGAACAATTGTGGCAATTCATCTAAAGAGGTTTTGCGCACAAAACTGCCAATTTTAGTCAGTCGTACTGCATCTGGCAATAAATTTCCCTGCGCATCTTTTTTGTCGTTCATTGTTTTGAACTTCACAATCTTGAAGATTTTGCCATCCTTGCCCGGACGCAACTGAAAAAAGAAAGGTTTGCCGTTGTTGACGATAGACAATCCCAAAGTGACTATTAAAAATATCGGACTCAAAAGCAGCAAGCCGGTGAAGGCAGCAACAATATCAAAAGTGGGTTTAAAAAAATATTTATAAAATTTCATTCCCGGGTGTATTTATAAAATTATAGGGCATTACCGTAATGGCATTGCTTCTTTTTTGTATGGTATTGCCACCATAAATAATGTATCCGCCTTCGGTTTTAGTCAATTTATTCCAATACAGTAGTCCTTTAAAATAATCATTGGTAATTGTTTGCCCCGATTTAATTTCAATTGGTATCATTTCTAAACCATTATCAATTAACAAATCAATTTCATTACCGGTGTTGTCTCTCCAGAAATAAAGATTATTTGTTTTTGCCTTATTGAATCGGGTTTTAAGTAAATCCACAATAATCATATTCTCAAACAGCGCCCCTTTAAAAGGATGTAAATCAATTTGATTGCTGTTTTGAATGCCTAATAGTGCTGATGCCAAACCTGTATCATAAAAATAGAGTTTAGGCATTTTAACAACTCGCTTGTTGAAATTTTTATGATGCGGTTGCAAACGAAATAACACAAAACTCGTTTCCAATACACCAATCCATGCACCAATTGTTTTTGTGTCAACCCCAACTTCTACTGCCAAACTGTTCATATTTAACAACTGGCCAATTCTTCCGGCGCAAAGCTTTATAAACCTTTCAAACATTACTAAATTGGTGATGTTTTTTATTAAGCGAACATCGCGTTCAATATAGGTTCTTATATAATTAGGATACCAATGTGTAGGATCAATGGCGTTGTTGTATAAAGAAGGATAACAACCTTTAAAAATATGTTGGCTTATGCTACTTTCTTTATCATTAATTTCATTTAATGTTAAAGGCAATAAATTAAGATAGCCAACCCTGCCGGCCAAACTTTGTGAAATGTTTTCCTGTAACAAAAAATTGTTTGACCCTGTAATGATAAACATTCCGTTAGTGGTAGATTCATCTAATATTTGTTGCAGATAAGAAAACAGTTCAGGCACTCTTTGCGCCTCATCCAGCACTGCACCATTGGGATAATTAGCCAAAAAACCTCGTGGATCTTCCAAGGCATACAAACGTACATCGGGATTTTCAAAATTGACATATTCTTTGTTTTTAAAAATCAGACGAACTAGCGTTGTTTTGCCCGATTGCCTGGGGCCAACCACTGCTACTGCCTTAAATTGGTTGGCTAAGGCGCGAATGGTATTTTCAGCTTCTCTTTGTATCATATTGCAAATATATTACAATTATGGAATTTAACTCCATAATTGTAAGGAATTTTTTCCTAAAAGTGGTTTTTGAACTTCACAATCTTGAAAATTTCCCCATCCTTACCCGGGCGCAATTGAAAAAAGAAAGGTTTGCCGTTGTTGACGATAGACAAACCTATGGTACTTATTATAATTATAGGGCTAAGTAAAAGCAACCCAAAAAGTGCAAGTGTAAAATCTAATATTCTTTTAAAATAGGATTTATACATTCTTATAAGATTTCTTGTATTTTTGAGGTGTACTCTTTTGCCAATTTCTCCCTGTCAAAGTGATTTTTAGCAAAGTTGTATCCATTTATGCCCATCTGGTTCAATTCATGCTTTTCTTTTCCCAATAATTTCAATACCCCTTGCACTATAGCCTCTGTATTTTCAGGTTCAACGTACACTCCGCATGCTGCATCATTAACCAATTCTCTGGAAACACCATCGATTGCCAATAGTATTGGCTTTTTACAAGACATGTAATCGAATGTTTTATTAGAATAAATTGTTTTGAATGTATCCACTTTTTTTAATACAGATGCTCCTGCATCTGAAGCTAAAATATATTTAAATACCTCTTTTTTAGAAACTGAATCTCTAAAAATCACATTTTTTAAATTTCTCTTAATCACCTCTTGTCTCAATTCCTCTTTTTTCATACCGGCACCAATCATCTGAAATACCACATTGGTATCCGTCAATTTTTCTGCAGCATCAATCAATTGAATTAAATGGTTTGCAACGCCGTGCGCCCCCACATAGGTAATCACAAATTTACCCTCTAATTGCAATTCTTTTTTAAATTTTTCTGCATCAAAATCCTTATCTATCTCTTCAGCCAAACTAAAATCGGCTGCATTTGGAATAAAAATTACTTTTTCTTTTGGCACTTTCTTTTCATTGATTAATTTATCTCTAAAAGCTGGTGTCAATACATTAATCAAAGTTGCTTTTTTATAGATAAATTGCTCGAACCAAAAGGCAAACTTTATGATTGTATTATTTTTCAACACACCTGTATCTATGGCTGACTCTGGCCATAAATCACGAATCTCAAACACAAATGGCAGCCCTTTTATTTTTGAAAGCACATAAGCTGTTATGCCCACAAAAAGCGGCGGAGAAGTCACCAATATCACATCATACTTGCCATTTATTTTGAATAAACCTGCATAAATACTTGAAAATACAAATGAGAAATAAGCCCATAGCCTTCCTAAAAAATTGGTATTGTAACTTTCTGAAACATGACACCTTACCACATCAACATTTTTATAGAATGAAGCTTCAATGCTTATAAATTTGCCTTTATATTTTATTGGTTTTTCACCGGTGGCATAATGTACCATCCCAGCCAATACCGTAATTTCATGACCCTGAGAAGCCCAAACTTGTGTCATTTCATTAAACCGAGATCCTCCCCCATCTCCCTTTTCCAAAAAATATTGGTGTATTAATAGTATTTTCATTTGTTAGCAATTCTTTCTAAATCAGATGAATAATTAATGTTAATTTTTTGATCTTCAGCTTTATTTAAAGAAAAAATAAAGTAAAAAAAAATAATGTCTAAATAAGATACCCCCCAAAGGATTCCGTATTGAAATAATGAATAAACTAATATTGGAACAATATATTTTAAGTGCTCTTTCTTAATTACTTTCCATAAATAAATAAATAGCATCAAAGATAATAAGGCTCCTAGACTGGCTAATGTTTCTAAATACGAATTATGAGCATGATATATTCTTCCAATTTCCAATTCCATCCACACTTTATTAACAAAATTTCCAAAAATAAAATTATTCTCAATAAAGCTTATATAAGCTGTAAAGACCGTATCTCTGCCCGAATAATCAACCACATCACTTCCTCTAAAAAATTGAAAAACAATTTCCTCAAAATATTGATAACTTATTATAGTAATAGTTATTAAAAAACCAAATAATAATATAGCCCTTATAATATTTATATTCTTCAACTCTTTTATCCCTAAAAATATAAAAAAGATGATCGTAGAAACTATAGCTGTTCTATTAAAGGTAATTAACAATCCCATAAATAGAATACCTAATATTAAAAACTTAAACTTCTTTACTTTAAGAAAATATAATAAGAGAAAACCTGAAAATATTTTTTGAGCATAAACACTTGAAACAGCGCTCAAACCATAAACCTTATTATAATAATATAATTCAGAAGAACCAAACTCCGTTTCCCCAATGGAAGTTGGTTTAAAAATGTACTGTATACCTAAAATATATAGTATAATACCAATAACAACTTCAGTTAAAATAAACCATAAAATGTATTCAATTATTATTCTATTGAGATGTCTAGAAAAATATATTGTGGTCACTATAAATAAAGTATAGGGTACGTATTCATTGAAAGATTTACCTTCAAAATCAATTCTGAAACCATACCCAAAAATGTAAATTATTAATGATGTAACTAAAAACAACATTAAAAAATAATCTGTATTATATATGTTTTTTCTTTGAAAATCATTTAATAAATAAAGAAAACCAATAAAAGATATAATCAAATAAATAATTGTAAGTGGCGCATTCACCAAAGTTGGCGAGTAAATTAAAATAGCAAGTAAAATATTTCTAATTTTTCTATTCATTTTACAAAAATTTACCCTCATTCTTAAGCTTGAAGTATACTATTTGATCTCTACAAGAGAAAACCTCTACTGGGTTACCTCCTACGATACTCAATGGAGGTATGCTTTTCGAAACTACACTACCTGCCTGAACAATTGCTCCTTCGCCGATGGTTAAGCCTCCAAGAATTATTACGTCCATACCTACCCATACGTTTTCTTTGATAATTATATTCTTAGTTATTATATTATGATTATATGGAATAGCATCACCTTTATAATCATGATAAGAAGTGATAAACCTTAGTCCTTTTGCAGAATGAAAGTTATCCCCAAATTCTATTTTTCCATTACCATACACTTCACACCCATTAAAATTTACGTTTTTACCAAATACTTCATTGCCATTAAAAAAACAGAAAGAATTAATCTTACACCTTAATACTTCCTTATTCTTACAATATGTAAAAGCTAGTAATTTAAATATTATTCTAGTTAAAATTTTAATTAGTTTCATTATATAAATTAAATTTATCTTTTTTATAGATTACCATTAAAAGCATAAAAGAAAATGTTATTAAGGTCGTAATCGCAGCTCCTATAATCCCTAAATTAGGAATTAAAAGAAAGTTGAATACCACTACCAAGAATGCTCCAAATAAACTTATTTTTGACAGTAGTTTTGTGTTTTTATTATAAAAATAGTAGTTTGCATTAAATTTATAAAAGCAAAGAAGTATATTGGCACTAACAAGTAATATTATTAAAGAATAATTTATATTATAACTTTCCATTTTAGGTATAAATTTTTGAAGTAAAAAGAATAATAGAACCGACCCCACACCTAATAAAAATACCCCTACGAAAACGATATCCCTTACTTTTTTTATTGCTTGATACCTTTTTTGATCCATCCATTCAAAAAAAGTAGGTGTCCAAGCTAAATTAAAACTCGTATAAAAAAAACTTACTGCTAAACTAATTTGGTAAGCTAGTGAATAATTACCTAATGCTTCTTCATCTAAAAAATGTAAAATAAAAAAACGATCGCCTATATTAAGCATATACCCAGAAAGCATATGGAGAATAAGAGGTGCACTATAGGTAATCGCTACTTTTAATAATGCTTTATCAAAACAAATTTTGTTCTTTTCTCTTCTAAAAAAATACCACAACGCAAGAAATCCAACTAATACAACTGCAATTACCTGTGGAAATACACGGTACATCCAAGTGTATTTATCAAATAAAAAATAAAAAACAGCAAGGAGTCCCACATCTAAAATCACATTTAAAAGCCTAAACTTCATGTACATTTTTGAACTTTTTGTAACTCTAAAAATAGCTAAAAGTATTTCAGTAACTTGGTTAAATATGAAATAGATAACGGATAAATAAGCAAGAATTAAATATTTTTCTTCTATTAGAAAACTAAAAATTAAAATTAATAATATGCCAATAGCGCCATTAATAATTTGAAATACTATTATGGTTGAACTAAAAGTTTTAAACTGCTTTTCTTCAAGATCAAAATAGTATCGCGCTACAGATTGTACAGTACTCAATCCTAAAACAGGGACTAGTACCATAGTTAAACTTCTAAATAATTCAACAACACCATAATCAGATGGTGATAAGGTAACAACCAAGAAAGGCATCAAAATTAATGGCAAGCCTGTAAATAGGGCATTTGTCAATCCATAAATTAGTGAATCTTTCACTAATTCATTCTTAGACATTTTCTTTAGTGCGTCTAAATTAAATTTATTCATTTAATAATTTGCATTGCCTCATTGAATGTTCAAATTTTTTTAATGTGTTATTATCAAATAATAATTCAATATTATTATTTATATTAATATCTGTATTAATCATTGTGTAAAATTCATCAATTAAACTAAAAAATTCTAAGGAATTAATAAAGTCATAATTTCTTCTAAACATTGAAGTGCCCCTTTCTTTTTCATAAATTAAAGATCTTTTATTAAAGTAAAGAGCTTCTAATGAGCAAGTTGAAGATTGAGTTATGTGAACATCGCATATTTTAATAACTTCATAGAAATTTGTTTTATGGGGATTTAATACTATTATATTCTCTTCGATAATATCTTCTTTTGTGGCAACTCTTGGCAATATCAAAAAAAATAAATTATTATATTTAATGGCAACTTTTTTAGACCATTCTATCATTTCATCTAAGTCGTTTATTGTAGACGTAATTAAAACTTTTAACTTATTATCATTTACTTTATTCAAAACAGTATTCAAATAATTTGTTTGAATGATACCTTGTTCGTGCTGTTTAGCCAGCATATAAGAACCCACAGATAATATATTTTGATCAGGTAAAAAACCAATATTACTTAAACATTCTTTGTCCATTTTACCATAGGTAAAAATATAATTTGGTTTAAATTGATTTGCATTAAGAATATCAGAATAATTATATGAAGGATGTTCTTTATAAATAATACCGTGTTGCAATTCAATTATAGGTATTTCTTTCTCTTTAAACAATTTAATATAACCATAATAGCCACTAGGGTAAACCATAAAAACTATTGTAGGTGGCTTTTTAATTTTTAAAATTAACTTCATGGCCTTATATTGGCCTATAAACTTTTTTACCGCTGAAATTGTATTGATTTTTATCTTATATTTTTCTTCTATTTCACTTATATTACCTAAATAACTAATCTTACTTTTATTAAAATTTAGTTTGAAACAAATAAACCCTAAAAGTTGAAATAAAGATTCACTCAATATAATATCTTTAGTCGGACTTTTATGATTTGTAAGTACTGCACTTTCAATAAATAAGGTTTCTTTAGGATAAACTTCTGAAACTATAGAAGCCACTCTGTCAATATATTTTCCATTCAAAATTTTTCTTCTATCTGAATTAGAAAACACCCAGTACTTTTTATTTGAAAAAAGTTTGAAAAAAGTTTGAAAAATACTTAACAAAATTCTTTCAAATAATCTTTTAGAAATATCGACTTTAGGAGTCCCCGCATTCCCTTTGTTTCTAATTTGATAAATAATCTCATCTCTTAGAAGTTGGGTTAAATCAAATTTATCATAAAACAGCCTATACTTTTTTAGAGCTAAATCAATTTCTTTATAATCCTCATATTTCATTATTTATCTTTTAAATTATTTACTCGAAATATTTTGGGTCTTTTATACTCTTTGTTGTTTTGTGAATTATTTTTAAAAACCAATGTGTTTTTATTTGCAATAAATACTTCATCAAAAAAAATATTATTAATTAATTCAATTTCTCCAGCTAAATAATTTTTATGACCTAAAAGCTCTACTTTATTTACAACTATTGATGATTTTAATTTAAAGTTTGAGGCATTAACAGTACTTCTAATCTTTCCAGTTTTATCAAATTTACAATTCTCTACTGTCAAACTAATATTGTCACTTCCCTGACCTGCTCTATACCACAAATGCACCTTTTCATCTTTCAATTCTAAAGATTTATCTGAATTTAGAACAGTTTTAAATATGGAATTTTTAATATAAACTTGGTTCCCCAAATATTTTCCTTGGTTATAACTAATGACTCGTACATTATGGTTGCCCGAATCTTGAAATATACAATCTGAAACAATAACCCATTTATTATATGATTTCAAAGTATTATTCACAATGGCAAGGTTCGTTTGTGGGGCATTGCTAAAAACGCAATTTTTTATTATAACACCGTTTGAGTTAAAGATTGCAACATTATTAGCTTTGCTCGAAATTTCGGCCGAATTCGTTGTAAAAAAAATATTATTAATTGTTATATTTTTTGAAGGTTCATTAACACCATCATATATTACAAAACGGTTATAATCAGTTTTTCCAAATGAACCATAATATTTACCTCCAGAAGCTTTTCCGCTAATAGTTAAAAGCTCTCCCCACCAACCTGCACTACCTTGTTTCTCGAATATTGTTTTATTTTTAGGCTCCCCTAGAATTGTAATGTTTTTACCCCATAAAAGCAACGTTTTATCTTTTACTATATACCTTCCTTCAGGGAAAAACAAAATTCCTCCATCATTATTAGCTAATGAATCTATCAATTTTTGAATACTTGCCCAGTCATCAGAAATACCATCTCCTCTAACACCATGATTTTTTACATTTATTATATTTTCATTTAATTCTCTACTGGAAGAAAAGTAAATATTTTTACTAAAGCCACAAAACTTAAATAATAAAAATAAGCTAGAAAGTATCAGAATAATAAAATATTTCATAAAAAAAATTATATTTTGAGCATGGTCTTTAATAATCGGGAACCTTTTTCTAAATCCTGATTAAACTTTTGTCCAATTATCTTATTATAATGTTTTGGATGCATCCCAAAACCCGGTCTTATAGACCTTATATTTTTTTCGGTAACAGCTTCCCCAGCTTTAATATTTTCCACTATATATAACGAGCGACAATAATCTTTTCCCTTCACTTGTTTATCCGTCAAGGTATAGTCAACAACACCAATTGCCTTTTCTGCTTCGCGCACTGCTTTTACCATTTCGGTAAATTCCTTTTCATCCATAGAAAAAGAAGCGTCGGGGCCGCCAACGGAATGGCTTAAAATAAAATGTTTTTCAATTATTTTTGCGCCAAAACAGGTTGCAACCACAGGTACCGTGCTTCCCATTGTATGATCTGATAGACCAGTAATTACATTAAAACGCTCGGCCAAATCTTTTACCATACACATATTTGCTTCTTCTATTGGTGCCGGGTAACTAGAGGTGCATTTTAATAAGGCAATATCGCTATTCCCCATTCTATGGCAAGCATCTAATGCCAACTCAATATCTTCAATCTCCGCAATCCCAGTAGAAATAATAATTGGTTTTCCTTTGGAAGCTGCATACTCAATTAATGGAATATCTGTAATTTCAAAGGAGGCGATTTTATAAGCGGGAACGTTTAAGTTTTCTAAAAAATCTACCGCCGTTTTGTCAAATGGCGAAGAAAAACATATTAACCCTTCTTCCTTGGCAACTCTCAATAGTTCCTCATGCCATTCCCAAGGAGTATATGCCTGCTTATATAATTCATAAAGATTTTGACCTTCCCAAATGGTGCCTTTAATTTGAAAATCTGGTTTATTACAATCTATAGTTATGGTATCAGCAGTATAGGTTTGCAGTTTAATGGCATCTGCTCCGGTTCTTTTTGCTGCTTTAATTGTTTCAATAGCAGTTTCCAAACTGCCATTATGATTTGCTGAAAGTTCCGCGATGATAAAAACCGGACTATTTTTGCTGATAGTAAAGCTATCTATTTTCATATTTTAATATAGTTTAATACTAAATTGGAATTAATTTCCAATAGTTACTTTAAATAATTTAATTTAACTTAGATAATATCTGCTCCATTTCTTCCATTGTAGCCGTATTCAGTATTATATAACCCATTCTTTCAAAAGAACTTGATATTTCATTCGTATGATATTCTTTAATTTCAGAACGAATGATTGCTTTATTACCTGAGGCTACCAATTCAACACAGTTTTTATAATTATTTTGATTTAAAAACTGAACAGCTGCCACCTTATCATATTTAGATTCAACATTTACTTCCTTTCCTAATGATATGTTTAATAAATTTTCAAGCATATCAACCCCAGTCGCCAATGGAACTAAATCTGAAGTAATAAAATCTCCTCCTAATCTGCAGGCAATTTCTACAATATAAGCACCCGTTTTATTCAATATCACTTCTGTATGTGTTGGTGAATTATCAATTTTCAGAGCTTTGATTGCATTGAATACTTCATCAGAAATCATTTTGTGTTCTTGTTTTGAAATTCTGGCTGGAATAATATGACAATTTTCCACAAAATAACCTTTGTCCGATTTATTTATCAATTTTTCGGTAATGGCAATTATATTTGTAATCCCTTTTTGAGTCATGGTTTCCACGCTATACTCACGGCCTTCCAAAAACTCTTCAACAATAACTTTTCCTTTCTTTGAGTACTCTTTTGATTTTAAATATTGATATTTCAAATCATCAAGATTGCTAACTTTTTTAACCCCTCTACTTGCTGAAGAATCAACTGGTTTTATCACTAAAGGAAAATAATTAACTTCTCCTAATTCAGAAACATCCTCAATTAGCTTAAAAATTGGAGTCTTTATAAAATGTTCTTTCAAGAAAGTACGTTGGAGGTATTTATCTGTACAAATTTTTGCAACGTTAATTGACATTGCCGGTAATGAAAGCTCCTGAGCTACTCTTGCAACAATATTAACCGGAAAATCTGACGTAGTTAAGATGCCATTGATATGCTCTTCTTTCGCTAAAAGCAAAATGTTATCATAATCGATGGTACTTATTAAAGAAATTTTATTAGCAATCAATAAACCTGGTGCTTTAGGATCCATATCAACAACAATTGTAAAAATTGAAGCTGCTATTGCCTTTTGAATTATTGGCAATTGCATTTCACCAGCACCTAAAATAAGTATTCGTTGCATAAATCTGAATTATTAAAAGAAAAGGAGAATGCTGTAATTTCTCCTTTTCTTTAAGTTTAAAAAATTACCAGGTAACTGGATTTAGTTTTGGACGTTCCCCAATTTTTTTTGCTGGGCTTCCAACATAAATACCATAAGGCTCACAGTCTTTGTTTACAAAACTACCAGCTCCAATAACAGCGCCTTCTCCAATGGTTACCGGCATAATTACACATCGTGCTCCAATGTAAACATCATCACCTACTACTAATTTACCACCAATTGCTACAGCTTCACCTTCAGGTAAACCATCCACCATTCTTAAACCTGGTGCATGCGAATAGGTAGCTGACAAAAATACGGTTCCAGGACCGGTTGACACTCGCGCTCCAAGAATGGTCAATCCGCCTCCCCAAACTACAGTGTGTGGTTGAATATCAGTGTGGTCACCAACTATAAAACCTTCACCTGCAAAAATAAATGCAAAGTCTCTAACTTTTACATGATTTCCTAATTCTACCACTTGCGGAAAAGCAATTTTAGCCATTGGATAAAGCTTTACACCTTCTCCACATGATTTTAATTTTGCTCTTACGTTTTCACCCATTAATTCAATGTCTAATGCTTCCATAATTTAGTTTTTTTTTGTTAATTATTAAAATAAATGATTCATTATATTACTTATTATTATTCAACATCAATTTTCTTTTTTCAAGCAAATAACCGAAGTTATTGTCTTCAGTTTCTTTGATAAAATCATACAACATATCCTCAAAGCTATATTCCGGACTCCAATCAAGAATTTCTTTTGCTTTTGAAATATCATATAAAAAATTGTCTATATTATTTTCTTTCTCGGGTTTCTCAATAATAATTGGTTTATCATTGCCATTCCAAAAAACTTTGGCAATCGTTTCTGCCTCTTCCATTAATGTCAAGCGTTTACCCGATGTAATATTAAATAATCCTTTTGCATTATTATGGTTTATAGCTTTAATAAATGCAGCGATTACATCTTTTATGTACACAATATCTCTGCCTTTGTGCGCATCACCCCATACTTCAATGGGTAAGCCTGCTTTTGAATTATCAATAAAAATTTGGAATCCAGTTTTAATCGGTTTCCCATCCTTGAAAATTTCAGTATGTGGTCCAAAACCATACACGGGCGGCAATCTAAATATTATACCATTAAACCCATATTCGGCATTATAGTGAAGTACACAATCTTGTGCCGCGCTTTCAGAAATACTAAACATGGCATATTCTCCATCATACTTAATAGCTCTACCATCGTTTTCGGTAATGGCTTTATTGTCAATCCATAACCCCTGTGTATTGCGGTGTGAACTTGCATAAATAAGTTTACCTGCATTTACTTTACGGCAAAATTCTAAAATGTTTAATGTCCCTAAGACATTTACATTAATATAGTTTTTAGGATCGTAGTTTTGTGTACTTACATTGGCTGGTTGCGTTGCTGCCAAATGAATTACTGCATCAAAAGGCACTTGAGGTAGCTTATCAAATTCCTTTTCGTTGGTAATGTCAACATGCACATAGGGAATTCGTTTTTCCTCATAATATTTTTTACCAATTTCGTTAATATCCGATGCCGTTATATCAAAGTTTAGTTTAGATAAAGCATCAATTAAGTAGGTACCCATAAAACCGGCTGCACCGAACACAAGTATTTTTTTCTTTTCCATGTTAATAAAAATATTATTTAAGGATTTCGTTAATTATTTCTGATATTCCTTTCCCTATTTCCATACAAGAAATATATTCTTCATCATGGAAAATAAACTTATTAGTATTAATTAAGTTTGGAATCAAAGACGTTTCGTTTTTGTCATAGGTTTTTATATGCCCTTTCCACGCATTTTCTTGAAATTCATTCTGATGAAAACAAAGAACTGGTGTGCTCACTGAGATGGCTTCAAAGAAAGAGAGACCTGGGGAAACAAAAACTAAATCATTAGCATACATTGTTTCAGCTACCTTAACTAAATTCTTTGTAATCTCAACCGAACACGTACTCTGTGCATTTTTTTCTATAATTTCATTGAGTTTATTATGATGCGTGAACGCAGCACCTAAAATTATATTAATATGAAATTTTTTATCCATTTTCATTAACTCATCAAGTACAAAAGAGGAAAGATTCGCTTGGTCGGAACCTCCAAAAATTAGCATTATTTTATTAATAGTACTTGTGAAGGGTTTGGCCTTGTAGGTATAAAATTCTGGTCTTAATAACCAATACTTAGGTCCCCAAAATTGCATATTACTATTCGCAGTATTCTTTTCATAAATATTTTTAAAATCACTACCCATTCCAGCCATAACTGTTACATCAGCAAAGTTATTGGCTTCGGTAAGATTGGTGAAAATAATAAGCTTAATCCCTAATTTTTCTTTGATGTTTTTTGCCAAATCGGGAGAAACATCCAGCTTGTCAAAAATGATGCGATCGGGCTTAAGTTCCTTCAGTTTGTTAAAAATTAAATCATCATTTTGCAAATAAATTACTTTGAAACCTTTTTTATCAATTAAATCAACTATTGGTTTGTCACTTTTGGTTATAAAAGTAATAGCTGGATTTATGTCTTTGACATTCAATAAGGTTTCGGCCAACGTAAGTGACTGGTATACATGCCCCATACCAAGGGTACTATTACCATCTGTTATGATTACAAATTGCATAATTATTATTTAGTGTTCCCTAGCATTAATTGATATTTCATTTCGGCAATTTTCCAGTCAGATAATGTATCAATATCTTGCACTACGTCTTCTTTTAAAATTACGGTTCCACTATTTTCCGGCCAGTTCCAATTATTAATCTTATCTATGTTAAACCAATACCATTGTCCCGCATCATGGTAAGCTTTTTTTAAATCTTGTGATCGGGCATTTACATTCTCTGGCCAAAACATTTTTGTATTTCCAGATTCTTCAATTTCAAAACTCCTCCATATTGGGTAGCTAAATTTAACCGAAGGAAAAACACATGTATAGTTATGTACTTTAAATTTATCGTAACCTGATTTTAAATCATCAACCTTTATGAGCGGAGCTGTAGGGTATATGCAACATACAAACTGAAAATGTGTATTATTAATCTGAATATAGTTTTTAATTACTTCTTCAATTACGTCCATGGTGGATGCATAATCATCAGAATTTTTCTCGCTTCGCAAAAAAGGTACTTTTGCTCCATATTTAATGGCAATTTCAGCAATTTCCTCATCATCTGTAGAAACCATTACCTCTTCAAAAAGACCAGAATTTAATGCTGCTTCAATTGAATAAGCGATAATAGGTTTCCCAAGGAAATTCTTAATATTCTTTTTTGGAATTCGTTTGCTGCCACCACGTGCAGGTATGATACATAAATTAGCCATTGTAAAAAGAATTAATGGTATCAATAACAAATTTCTGTTCTTCGCTTTTCAATGTTGGATACATCGGCAAACTTAAGCAATTCTTATAATAATATTCGGCATTTGGCATATCATTTTCTTTCCAACCAAATTGCTTGTAATAGGGCATCAAATGACAAGGTATGTAATGTATTTGAGCAAAAATATGATGTTCACGCAAATAATTATATAAGCCCAATCTATCTTCAACTTCTATTATGTATAAATGATAGGCGTGACCTTCTATAACACCCGATTGTCCTTTTAAAAAGCTTTTACCCTTAAATGAATTCAAATAAGTTTGGGCAATTTGTTTTCTTTTCTCCAATCCTTCATCAGCACGATTCAATTGTGACAATCCCAAAGCGGCTTGAAAATCAGTTAAACGATAGTTAAAGCCTAAAGTTTGCATTTCCATATACCAGTTAGGATATGTTTCGGTTTCGCTCGACCTGACGGAAGAACCATTGGCAAATTCGATTGAATTTTGAAAACTATCAGCTTCTTTTGTGATGCCGTGGGTTCGAAGCATCAATAATTTTTTGTAAAGCTTTTCGTCATTGGTGGTTATCATTCCACCTTCACCTGCCGCAATATGTTTCACGGGATGAAAAGAAAATATGGCCAAATCGGCAAAATTACTGTTCCCACAATTTTGTTTGTGATTCTTTGAATCTATAAAATAACCTCCTGGTGCGTGACAAGCATCTTCGATAATCCATAAATCAAATTCATCGGCTAATTCCCTAAATGCTTCCAAGTTTACTGCCCTACCTGCAAAATCTACCGGAATTAGTCCTTTATAAGTACCTTTTGGTGATGCTTCCAAAAGTTTACGCACTTTGTTTATATCCAGCAAATACGTTTCAGGATTTATATCTGAAAACACCACTTCGCCTCCACAGTAACGGACACAGTTTGCTGATGCCGCAAAAGTAATAGGGGTTGTGATCACTTTATCCCCTTCTTTCACCTCCAATGCCAGGGCACATAAATGTAACGCAGCTGTTCCATTGGCCACAGCAACCGCATATTTACTTCCAATATAATTGGCAAATGCTTTTTCAAATTCTTCAACTTTCGGGCCTTGGGTTAAATAATCAGATTGTAAGGTTTCAACTACAGCCTGAATATCTTCTTGTGTAATATTTTGTCGTCCGTAAGGAATTGATTTCATCATTAAGCTTTAAAATTTGGATCTACGTGTTCTTCAATCAAACTGCGCAGCGATTCAACAGTTTCCCATTCGGTATTTGTACCTGAATTGTATGAAAATCCATCAGGCACCAATTCAGCGTTAAAATTAGCAATAAAATCACTAATTTTCCATACTGGCGTTTGTGGAATTATCACAAAATATTTACCTAAATTATAGGTAAAAAATGAATCTGAAGAAGTAATCATCTCTTCGTGAATTTTTTCACCCGGTCTAATTCCAATTACTTTATGTTCACATTCAGGTCCTATTGCCATTGCAACATCCATGATTCTATATGATGGAATTTTAGGAATAAATATTTCACCACCCCAAGCTTTTTCCATAGCGTGCAAAACCATATCTACACCTCCTTGCAGAGATATGTTAAACCTTGTCATGGTATCAACTGTTATTGGTAAAACTCCTTCCGTTTTCTTATTCAAGAAAAAAGGAATTACAGATCCATTAGATCCCATTACATTGCCATATCTTACCACTGAGAATTTAATATTACGTTTTCCTTTGATATTGTTGGCTGCAACAAAAAGTTTATCTGATGCTAATTTAGTTGCCCCATATAAGTTTATTGGTGCACAAGCTTTATCGGTGGATAGCGCAACAACATTTTGCACGCCCATTTGAATTGCTGCCTGAATCACATTCTGCGCTCCACCAATATTTGTTTTTACACACTCATCGGGGTTGTACTCTGCAATATGCACGTGTTTCATCGCTGCGGCATGTATTACATAATCAATCCCATCAAAGGCTCTGACTAACCTTTCTTTATCTCTTACATCACCAATAAAAAAACGCATTTGAGGATATTCATCAAGAGGATAATTCTGGGCCATTAAAAATTGTTTTTGCTCATCCCTAGAGAAAATAACCAATCGTTTTACATTTGGCCATTTTTTTAAAATATTTTCAGTTAGTGCTTTTCCTAATGAACCTGTACCTCCTGTAATTAATACTGATTTGTCATTTAAATCCATTTTTTTATTTTTTAATTCCACAAAAATCCAACACCACTTTGGCTTTGGCAATTTCTAAATTTTTAAATTCCTTATGTGCCACTAAAAACGCAATGATATCCGCTTTTTCTGCCGCTTCTTTGTAATTGGTTAATTTAAACACCTTGTGTTCTTTTATATTGGGTTCTACAATAAAATATTCACCGTTATTGTCGTTTTGCAGTACTTTTTGAGCGATGTATTTTGCAGGTGATTCCCTTAAGTCGTCGATATTGGGTTTAAACGCCAAGCCCATAATGGCAATAGTTGGTTTACGGCCGTGCTGCAATTCAAACTTTAATTTTTCGTTTTGTATTTTCTCTGCACACCAAAAAGATTTGTAGTTGTTAATTTCACGTGCTTTGCCTATAATTTTAGATTCCATGGGATAATCAGAAACAATAAAATACGGATCAACAGCAATACAGTGTCCGCCCACCCCACAACCGGGCTGTAAAATATTTACCCGTGGGTGCTTGTTTGCCAAATGAATGAGCTCCCAAACATTGATCCCTGCCTTATCACATATTAAGGAAAGTTCATTTGCGAATGCTATTTGGACATCGCGAGAGGAGTTTTCCACTAACTTACACATTTCAGCGGTACGTGCATTGGTTTTATGCAATTCGCCTTTTACAAATTGGCTGTAAAAATTAATCGCTTTATCGGTCGCTGCTTCATTAATACCACCTATTACTCTGTCATTATGTACCAATTCATACATGACATTACCTGGTAATACACGTTCAGGGCAATAAGCTATATGTATTTTATTTGTTAATTCTGGTCTCTCAGAATAAATATAATTCATCATTTTTTCGGTAGTTCCTATTGGAGAAGTCGATTCAATAATGTACAAATCGTCTGTTTTCAATAAATGAAGAATGGCTTTGGTTGCTGCTTCCACAAAAGAGATGTCGGGTTCATGATTTCCTTTAAAAGGTGTTGGCACCACAATTAAATAAGTGCTTGCTTCAACGGGTTTTGTGTCGGCTTTTAAATAACCTTCTTTTACGGCCTTAGCCACTGCTATATCCAAAGAAGGCTCAATGATATGAATTTTACCCGCATTGATGGTATCCACAGCAAATTGATTGATGTCAACCCCGTGAACGCAAATATTATTATTCGCTATTAAGGCTGAGGTAGGTAATCCAATATATCCTAGGCCTATGGTAACTACTTCTGGTTTATTTTTCATTTTATATTTTTTATTTGTGAAATTGGTAAATTGGGGAAATTGGGATGCAGGGAATCTGGGAAATCGGGAGTTTGGGATGTTTTCTAAACCCTGCAATTTCACTCTCTCACCATTTCACTACTTCACATTATTCGGGAAATCGGCAATTTGGGATAGCGGGAAATTCACTATTACACCATCTCACTACTTCACTATTTCACTATTTCCCCTATTTACAATTTTCTACTTAACGATTCTC
>JAENXD010000194.1 GCA_016649745.1 Flavobacteriaceae bacterium
AAACAGAAATAAAAAAGCGACTAAGTCTAAGTTACCTTTAAACTTAATCGCTTTAATAAGTATTGATCAATTTAGATGAGCTTTTTCAGTGGCCTCAAAATTTGCAGGGCTTTTTTTAAAACCAATACCCAACGTTAAAATACCAGTAATCCTCTTTATGATCTGGTGACCAGGAATAATTAAATTCAATAGGCCCCAAAAAAGAATCCAATCCATAGCCAAGCATATAACCTGATTTTGTGCCTTCAAAAATCCTGCCGTCATTAAACAAATCACTTCCTACCCTCGCATAATTTGCCGTAGCCTGAAAATAATTTTTCGCTAAAAACTCATACCTAAACTTAAAGGTTGTGTGAAGAAAAGAATTCCCATTCAGTACCCCAAAATCATACCCATTAAGTGGAATGAACGTATTTATAAAATTTTCTCCATAGCCTCCTACATTATAATCTAACGCTCTATTTATATTTTCGCCTATTGTCATCCCTCCTTCAGAAATAAAATGGGCAGTCAACTTATCAAAAAACGTATGCGCATATCCTATTTTCCCTTTAAGTTGTGAGAAGGAAACAAAGTTATTATTAAAGTCAGATGAGCTTAAATACCATCTGAAATCCACATCCAAATAAGCCCCTTCTTTTTGAAAATATTTTTTGTCGTAAGTGTCAATTTTTAAATAGGCAATTAAATTTAAATAATTTGACTTGTCAAAGTATAACCTTCCGCTGGCGGGTTCCCCATTATTTTCAAAACCAGAAATTGTTTCCGAATACACTTTAATTCTTTTAAATTCACCCCCAGCACCAATAGCGAATTTCCTGCTAAATACCGTTTGAAGATAGATCTGATTCGTTAAATCTTCATAATTTAAGTTTATTTTATTTGGGTTAGCCTTGTCAAATTTAACATTTGCATTAAAATTATTATACCTCGATTTCACTCCAAAACTCCAATAAAATCCATTATCTATAAAATAATCAAAATTATACCTCAAGTTATCTCCCAATATTAAATCTGCCGACAATAGATCATTTTTAGTCAAAATATGTTTTGCAGTTGCATTTAATAAAATTCCTGTATTATATAAATCATCATAATGCGCTCCTAATTTCAAAAATTTGGACATTTGGTATTCTTTTACTTTGAGTTTTACAATACTGCCATCATTTTCATGCTTTATCTGATATTGTACATTTTCAAAATTACCGGTAGCTGATAAATTATTAATGCTTTCAATAACCTTCCTATAATTAGTGATTTCTCTAATCCTCAAATTAAGTTTTCCTAAAATATAAGCCCTTGTATAATAATTGTTCCCTTCAATTTCAATTTGTTTTATATTGAATTCCTCAATTTGATTCATATCAATTTTTTGATCTTCAGTATGAATCTGCCTTTCTGCAATCGCTTTTAATTGACTAAACTGATCACGTGCAGACGTTTCACCTTCCGCCATAATTTCATTTACCTTATCAAAAGAAACAACATTATATAATTTTAAGTTTGGCTTTATAATCAAATCCAAACTGTCATATTTGTGCTCCATCGATTTATACATTTGAAAACCAACTATTTGATTTAATATTTTTACCGCTGAATTTAATTTTTCTTTACCTTCCAGCCCACCTTGTATGTCAACCCCAATAATCACATCAGCTCCCAAGGCTTTTACTTCTTCAACAGGAAAATTATTTACAATTCCCCCATCCGTCAGTAATTTTCCGTCAATCTCAACCGGAGCCAGTAATGTTGGAAATGCGCCACTTGCCAATATGGCTTCAGGCAAAAATCCTTTATTTAAAACTTCTTGTTGCCCCGTTTCTAAATTGGTCGCAATACAAACAAAAGGTATTGGTAACTCCCTAAAATCGCTGATGTTATTCACATGCTGCGTTAATTGCGTTAATAAATTGAGTACGTTTTGTCCATTTGACAACGCAGTGGGCATTCCCAATTTCCCCTTTTTTATAGGAACCGTAAGTATGTATTTTTCGCCACTTTCCTTTTCATAAAATGATTTGGATTTACGCGGTAAATCACCTGTCAGAATTTTATTAAAGTTTGTTAATCTAATAATGGAATCGAGTTGATTTGCACTATAACCTGAAGCATACAACCCTCCAACAATGGCTCCCATACTGGTTCCGCCAATAAAATCTATGCGTACGCCCGCTTCTTCCAAAACTTTTAAAACGGCAACATGCGCAAACCCTTTTGCCCCTCCACCACTAAGAACAAGACCAACTTTTATGTCTTTTTTTTCAACAACTTCCTGCGAAAACGAAAATGCCATAGAAAATATAAAAATAATCGGTAAAATTCTTTTCATCAATTTTTATTTTTTTTGAAAATAGTTAAAAATAATAACGGCTTTCGATTTTCCAACAACTTCTTCCAATTCTTCAAATGAAGCCAGAGCAACTCTTTTTGACGATTTAAAATGCTTCAATAAAGATACAACCGTTTGTTTTCCAATACCAGAAATTTGTTCCAATTCATTAGCCAGTGCGTTTTTACTTCTTTTATTTCGATGGTGCGTTATGCCAAATCTATGCGCTTCATTGCGTAATTGTTGAATAACTTTTAAGGTTTCAGAAGTTTTATTTAAATATAAAGGCACCGGATCACCCGGATAATAGATTTCTTCTAAACGCTTGGCGATACCAATAATAGCAATTTTATAACGTAATCCTAAAACATCCAGACTTTTTAATGCTGAAGTCAATTGTCCTTTCCCCCCATCTATAACAATTAGCTGAGGCAATTCTTGTCCTTCCTCCAACAACCTTTTATATCTCCTGAAAACAACTTCTTCCATTGAAGCAAAATCATCAGGTCCTGCTACGGTTTTTATGTTATAATGCCTATAATCCTTCTTGCTTGGTTTACCATTTTTGAACACCACACAGGCAGCAACCGGATTTGTCCCCTGAATATTTGAATTGTCAAAACATTCAATATATCTGGGTTCGGCAGTTAAACGCAAATCCTTTTGCATTTGTGCCATAATTCTATTTACGTGCTTATCTGGATCTACAATTTTCAACTGTTTAAACTGTTCCTGTCGGTAATATTTAGCATTTCGTAAACTCAGATCTATTATTCTTTTCTTATCTCCAAGTTTAGGAATTGTCACTTTTATCTTTTCTCCTAAACTCACTTCAAAAGGAACATAAACTTCGGTAGATTGTGAGTTAAATCGCTGCCTGATTTCAATAATTGCCAGTTCCAATAATTCTTTATCAGTTTCATCCAATTTCTTTTTAATTTCAACAGTATGAGATTGAATTATGGCGCCATTCGCTATTTTTAAAAAGTTTACGTAGCTATAACTTTCATCGGATACAATTGAAAAAACATCCACATTTGTTATTGAAGGGTTTACAACGGTAGATTTTGCCTGATAATTGCCCAAAACATCAATTTTTTCTTTAATTTTTTGAGCCTCTTCAAACTCTAATTCATCAGCATAATACGTCATTAGACCATGAAATTGCTGTAGGGATTCCTTAAAATTTCCTTTTACAATATTTCTTATTGCCTGAATGTCTTTGTTGTAATCTATTTCTGATTGAAGTCCCTCACAAGATCCTTTGCAGTTTCCTATATGAAAATCAAGGCAAACAGAATATTTTTTAAGTTTAATGTTTTTTTCGCTCAAATCATAGCTGCATGAGCGCAATTGGTACAATTCCTTTATTAAATCCAATAAAGCTTTCGCCATTTTCACGGAAGGATAAGGTCCATAATACTCCGAACCATCTTTTATCAGATTTCGGGTTAAAAATATCCGTGGAAAACGCTCCTTTTTAATGCAAATCCAAGGATAGGTTTTGTCATCTTTCAGCATCACATTATAACGCGGCTGGTATTTTTTGATCAAATTGTTTTCCAGCAGCAAGGCGTCGGTTTCCGTTTCCACAACAATATGTTCAATTGTTGCAATTTTCTTGACCAACACATTTGTTTTGGCAATTTCATGGGTTTTATTAAAGTACGATGAAACCCTTTTCTTTAAGTTCTTGGCTTTTCCAACATATAAAATAGTCCCGTTTTTATCATAATACTGATAAACACCGGGCAGCAATGGCAATGTTTTTATTTGAATTTCTAATTCCAAAAAGCGGTATGATTTAAAAAAATAAAATTACAGATTTTTTATTGAATTTGTATTGTTCTTGCCTAAAGTAATATTTCGGTTATTTTTAACAACAAAAATTGTGTAATTTTGCGAAAAGTATAAAAACAGACCTTTAATTAAGGCGTTTTTTATTAATAATTATGAAAATGAAGTACTGGAAGAAATATACCAGAGAGAAACTAACAAAACGCATTGATGAAGCGCTGGAATCAACCATTGATTTCCAAAGCAGCAAATATTTGGGCTATCCTGTTTCTAAATTAGATGAAAACGTGTTTAATACAAACGGAAAAATTTTGAGTGAATCGCCTTTGTTAAAATCGTACATCGCAAATCCGAATAATATTGGCTGTCACACTTTAGGAAAATCAGAAGAAGCTTTTAAAGGCTCCCAAGAACTCGAAAAAGAAGTTATCCAAGTTTTGGCCGTTGATATTTTTAAGGCTGAAGAAAATGAATATGACGGTTATATTGCAACTGGCGGTACCGAAGCAAATATGCAGGCACTTTGGATTTACAGAAATCTTTTTAAAAAGAAATACCACGCAACTTTAGAAGAAATGGTTATTTTATCTTCTGAAGACACGCATTATTCAGTTCATAAAGGATCCAATATATTAAATGTGGAAAACGTGAGCATTCCGGTCGATTTTGACTCTAGAGAAATTAATATTGAAGCACTTGACGCTATCATAAAAAAATTAATTAAAGAAGGCAAAAAATACTTTATGGTTATCTCGAATATGGCGACAACCATGTTTGGCTCAGTTGACAACCCCGATATTTATGCCGAAATATTAACAAAACATAACGTGCCATTTAAGATTCATGTAGATGGTGCTTTTGGCGGATTTATATATCCAATCTCCAACAGGCAATCCACCATTAATTTTGAAAATCCCAATGTTTCTTCCATTACCATTGATGCCCATAAAATGTTGCAAGCGCCTTATGGAACCGGCGTGTTTTTATGCAGAAAAGGCTTAATTGAAAATGTGCTCACCAAAGAAGCGCAATATGTTGACGGAATGGATTTGACTATGGTTGGAAGTCGCTCCGGAGCCAACGCCATTGCCGTTTGGATGATTTTATTCAGTTATGGCTATTATGGCTGGTTTGAAAAAATAAGCACGCTCTTGTTACGTACTGAATGGTTTTGCGCACAATTAAACGACTTAAATATTGCTTATTACCGAAATCCGTTTATGAATATTGTCACCATAAAATCGGAATTTATACCTGAAAATATTGCATATAAATTCGGTTTGGTTCCCGAGACTCATGAAGGAGACAACAAATGGTATAAAGTGATTATGATGAGCCATGTGGAAATTGATGATCTGTCGAAATTTGTTGAGGAATTAAGAACTCATACCAATTGAATTTTTTTTACCCTGAGCGTGTTTACTGAGCACAGCCGAAGTATACCCGAAGGGTAGATGTTGTATTAAAAATTTGAATTATTTTTAGTTCAGTTTAGAAATAAAACCTGCCGGTCGGCAGGCTGG
>JAENXD010000022.1 GCA_016649745.1 Flavobacteriaceae bacterium
AATAATCGGGCACTCAACGAAAAAGATAGGCTTGAATACTTTATTTCTCTAAATAAAGTTGAGTTTACAAGAAAAGATTATATGAATATATTTAAAGATATATCTTCATCCACAGCTAGTCGAGATTTGAAAAATGGAGTGAAAATGAAATTGCTTGATAAAATTGGAGAAAAGAATAAAACTAAATACAAATTAGCAACTGGTACAATACCGTATAAAATTAATGCTTAAATTTGAACTAATACAAACCGACAAACATTCAAATGTCGCATAAAATTCGTTTCTTTCTAGCTCATATGTCGTCATAAAATGGAATCATAGCTGAGGATATATTTATAGTCTTTATAACTTCCAAAAAAATTTACAAAATAAAATTAATTTACCGGTCATTATGAACGTAGGTTCATTATCTTTGCATTTTACTTTTGCAATTAAATTAGAAACTTTATAAAATGGCGCGACCTGAAAAAAATAGAAGAATCTCTCAACCCCCAATGATGAAAGGTTTTAAGCCATTTGGAATTCCACGATGTAAAATTGGAGCTATTAAATTGTCTTTTGAAGAATATGAATGTCTCCGATTGGTTAATTACGAAATGCTTTCGCAAAAAGAGGCTTCAGTTCAAATGAATGTTTCCAGACCAACCCTTACGCGAATTTACAACAAAGCATTAAAAAATATTACAAAAGCATTTGTTGAGGGGAAAGCTATCGAAATTGAAGGTGGCAATTATGAATTCTCCCAAGATTGGTATCGTTGTAAAAGATGCTATAAATTGGTTGAAGGAGATAATAATCACGCTAAGTGTGAAAAAAATCCTGATGACAACAAAAATGAATTAATAAATTTAAATAAATAGAAGATTGTATCATACTTAATTTTTAAAAATGAAAAAAATAGCAATACCGGTTAATAAATTTAACCAAATAGAAGACCATTTTGGCCATTGTGAATTTTATGAAATTTATTCTGTTATAGAAGGTGATAAAATAGTTGAAACTAAAACCATTGAATCAGAACAGGGATGTGGATGTAAATCTAATATTGCAAGCGTTTTAGCAGAAAATGGTGTAACCATTATGCTTGCCGGAGGAATTGGGCAAGGAGCTATTAATGTATTAAATGCATGTAACATTCAGGTCATTCGAGGTTGTTCTGGAAACTCACAAGAAATTGTTTCACAATTTCTTGCAGGAAAAGTTTTAGATAGTAATGAAACTTGTTCTCATCATGAACCGAATCATCAATGTAGCCATTAACTGAAAAAACGAGTTCTTTAATTTAACTTTTAAAAGAACTCGTTTAAGTTTTTTAGTTATGAACTGGTTTAGACTTTTTTCAATTGGCTACTAAATGTTATTTTTCGCTTCAATAAAAAAAGTTTAAACCAGTTCTATATTTAATTTTCAGATTTTGTTGTTTCAATTTCGAAAAAAGCCTTTAAATCTTCAAAATGTTCTGGTTTTGCCACTATTCTTTTATCCTTATCAAGTATAAAATAAGTAGGCGTCGCAATAATTTTATATTCCTTGGCCATTTTATTTTCCCATTTTTTCAAACCTAAAATAGTGGTCCACGCTGTTAATTTTGAGGTGTATTGCTCAAATCCCCTATTGTTATCTTCCAAAGCCACCGCAACCACATGAATCGCCGCATTGTTTTTCGAAAATTCATACAATTTCGGAATTTCATTTAAACAATGGGAGCAAGTAGTACTCCAAAAAACCAAAATATAATTTTCTGCGCCACTTACATTCAACTCACTCAATTTTTTTTGTACGCCATTTTCTTCCCAAGTAATTTCCGGAGCTTTATTGCCAATAGCCAATTTTATTTTTGATTGCATCTCTGCAATAAGTATTTCATCTTTATAAGTTACCGGCAATTTGCTGTAGAAATCATCAATAACATAACCTACCAAATTCAGGTTTTCATATTGCTCAAAAGCGTACATTAAAGAAGTTAAAATTTCGCTTTTTACCACATCATTTTCTCCAACTTTTTGCATCACTTCATTTATGGCCTTTTTGTAGAGGCCGTTTTGAACCTTAAAATCATCTGAAACATTCAAATAAAATACATATTCAATGGCTTTTTCCCCAAAAAAGGTTGAATTTTTTAATGCATTATCTTCAAAATTTATAAAATCGAAAAAATGTTGTTTTATGCTATTTAAATATGTTTGTGGTGCTGTAAAAAGTGTAGGCGCATAATATTTAAAATTCGATCTTATAAAATGATTCGCCAATTTGCCGGCTGTTTTTTCTTCATATTGCTCCTGAATTTTGGTGTAAATATTTAAGGTTTTCACGTATAAGTCATTAGTAATTTCATCTTGCTTTTTATCTTTTAACTTAAAAAACACAATTTGTAATGAATCGAGTTTCTGCCTTTTATTAGCAGTTTCCGTCAAATAATTGACATAGGTTTTATTTTCTTCGGAGTTTGAAAATTCCAGTGTATTTGAAATACTGGTCGGATCAAATTTCAACGATACATCTTCTTGGTCAAAAAGGAAATCAACAAAACCAAGAACTGATGGACTAAACGACAATCGGTACATTCCTATAGCAGTTCCCTTTGGAATCTCCAATTTAAATTGGTCGTTGTCCAATTTTGAATTTGAAATATATACTTGTTTGGCTCCCATTAACTGATATAAAATAACATGGGTCACCAAATCATTTTTCGGACTCAAGGTACCTGTAATCATATTTTGGCTCTGAACACTAGTGGAAATTAATAAAAGTGCGCACAATAATTTTTTTAACATCTTTCTTTTTTGAATTATTTATTCATTTATCACGCCAAAAGTAACTATTTTTATTTTTTACTTAAACTTTAACACCTGAATTTTAACCATAAAATAATATGGATTACTGGCGCATCATCGGGCATTAGAAAATCATTGACTATTACGTTTTCAAAAGAACATACAAAATTAATTCTCTCTTCACGAAATGAAGCGGAACAGCATGCTGTAAATACCTGCGAACACCCTGAAAATGTAAATGTTTTACCGCTCGATTTGGAGGATTACATAAATCTTCCTTCAAAAATGATTCGAAAATTGGCGGTCACTTAAATCAGTTCGTTTTTTTTAAAATACAACACAATTGCCTCTTTCATAAGTACGGTTTGTTCTCCAGGTTTTAGTGGCGGTAACGCTTCCAAAACTTTATAATGAGGCCAACCTTCGTTGTCAAAAAAATTAAATTCGTAATAACCAAAAGGCTCTAACAACCGGCAAATTGCAATGTGCATTAAATTTACTTTATCATCTTTTTTGAATTCTTTGGCTCCTTGTCCTAATTCCTGAACCCCAATTAAATAAATAATGGCGTCTAAATCCAAAGGTTCGCCATCTCCAAATGTAGCCGCTAATATGTTGAGTATTTGCTCCCAATCTTCTTTTAAATTTTTATCTCTTGACATTTCAAAATTTTAGTTATCCCAATTGAATGTTTAATTGGTATTAAGTATGCAAATATACAAATCGATTCATGTATATTTACAAAAATCACGAGATGAATACATTTGATATTATAATCGCAGCACTATTGTTGTTTGGTTTTATAAGGGGGTTGTTTAAAGGCTTTTTTGTTGAAGTTGCTTCGTTAGTTGCCTTAATTGCCGGGATTTACGGTGCCATTCATTTCTCTCATTTTATAAAGGATTATTTAACTGTCCATGTATCTTGGGAAGAAAAATACATTATCCTAATTTCCTTCGCCGTTACCTTTATTTTTATCGTTTTGGTAATTTCTTTGATAGGGAAAATGTTAACAAAAATGGCTAATTTTGCCAGTTTGGGTATTTTAAATAAATTGCTTGGGGGGATTTTTGGGGTCTTAAAAATCGGACTTTTACTAAGCGTTATCTTATTAATTTTAAGCAAGTTGAACAATAAAATTCCGTTTTTGTCCGAGGAACAAAAAGAAAGTGCGGTTTTATACAAACCCGTTAAAAATTTAGCCCCAACCATCTTTCCGGAGTTTATAAAGGTTGAAAATGACGTAAAAGAAAAAAGCATTTTTAACAAATTTAATGTTAGGTAATTTAAATTTGCACGTCAACTTTTAAAACGAATTTCAATATGCAAAATTATACCCACCATTTTTTCATTTTATCCTTTTTTACGATATTATTTATTGGCTGTTCTTCAAAAAAAGAACCTTCTTTTACCATTGAAGGACATGTTTCCAATTTGGAAAAAAACTTCGTTGTGCTTTCCGTGATTGAGGATATTCAAAATAATATAACATCCGTTGTTGACACTTTAAAAGTGAATAACAAAGGCGAATTTAAAATGGATTATTTTTTGGAACCCAACATTTACGTCTTAACTTTTGATGGAATAAAAACGATTAATTTGGCTATTGATAAAGGCCAGCATATTTCAGTAAAAGGTAATTTGCTTGGTGATTTAAAAATCAGCGGCTCTGTTGATACTGATTTATTGAATGCTTATGAAACATTTAGAAATGTATCGTTAGACCGATTAGTGAATTCCACAAGAAATGAAATTAAAGCGTTACAAAAGGAAAACGCAATAGAAGGTGAAATTGCTGAATTAAGAGAGCTTGAAGTTGAAAACTACAAAAAACATCTAAATGAATTAATGACTTTTGTAAAGGAGAAAATGGGAGCTTCTATTGCCGTTTATCCAACATCCATTCGCTGGATTGGTGGAGAAAATTTACCTTTTTTACAAGAGTTGGTTGGTAAATTTGAAGAAAAATATCCCGCTTTAAACATTACTGAAAAATTGAAAGACAGGCTTCAATTGTTGGAAAAAACAAGTGTTGGCGCTATAATTTCAGGTATCGAAATGCCTAACAGCTCCAATGAAATGATAAGTCTTGACAACATTCAAAAAAAATATACTTTAATTGATTTTTGGGCAAGCTGGTGTCCGCCCTGCAGAACAGAAAGCAAGTTATTGAACAGTTTATATGATGATTATAAGGCTAAAGGATTTGAAATTTATGGAATTTCACTTGACTCAAAACGCGATAAATGGTTGAATGCCATTGACCATGACAACAGAATTTGGACAGAAGTCTCTACTGTTGAAGGGTTTAAAACTAAAGTCTCCATTGAATACGGAATTACAGCTTTACCCACCAATTTTTTAATTGATGCCTCAGGAAAAATTATTGCCGTAAATATTCACGGGCAGCAATTGAAAGAGAAAATTAATAAATTGTTTCTTGAAAATTAGGCTTTATCCCCATTGAATGTTTAATTGGTATTAAATCTCTTTTAAATCTGAAGCGCTTATCCAGCCAATCTTACCATCGACGAGTTTAATTTTTTTCCAATTGGAAAGCTCATCCAAAATATAAACTTTGGTTCCTTCATGAAGTTCAAAAACGGCTTCACCATCTAAAGAAGGAGAATTTTTAACGTCACTTTTTTGTGAAAAAATAATGGCACTTCTGCTTTTTTGAGTAGTCTTATAATTGCTAAATGCAAAAAAGACCGTGATAACCATAGCAAAACCAACAAAAATACTGCTATTGAAATAAAAGATTTTCCCTTTGGTAGAAGATGAAAAATAATACAATAAAAACAAAATTGCCGATAAAAATGAAGCTATCACTGCCAATATTGCCCAAGTATCATATGTTAGCTTTTGAACCACCGTTGAAGAAAATCGCTGTAAAAATGATTTCGGCAAATCTTCAATAACATCAATGGTCATACGTTTGGCAAAAGCCAGATTATTTGAAGCATCAACGTGGATTGGATTTAATTTCAGCGCTTTCTCATAGTAATAAATAGATGGCGCCACTTTATTCAATTTATAATAACTGTTGCCTAAATTAAAAAACAAATCATCCGATTCCAGACCTTGCTTTTCAATTTTTGAATACAATTGAATGGCTTTGGCATATTGCCCATTCTTATAAAAATCATTCGCATTTGAAAACAATTTATCGGGAGTTTGCGAATAGGAAAGGAATCCAAAAAATAACGCAAGCATAAAAAGAAATCTCATTTTCATATTACAGCTGTTTATCAATTTCGGTTAATATTTCTACGGTTTTCTCATACTCATTCTTCATCATAACGTTGGTTGTTGGGGTGTAACGTGCAAAATCACAATCGTTTAAAACGGTTATAAATTCTCTTATTGTGGCAGCATCCACGCCTTTATTTTGAAGTAATTCTGCAATTTTTTCCTTTGAAATCTCTGAGGTTTCAATTTGGAGTTTTGCTTTTAAAAAGTTGTGAAGCGCTTTTTCCAGAGCAATATAAAATGCTTCTTTTTTACCCAATTGTTTTTTAGCTTCCGACAAATATTTACGGGCTAATTTGTTGGCATTTCTAATTTTATTTCCAAAAATATCTCCGGCGCGTTTTGCGCGTTTTTTGCCAATAAGTATGCCAATTGGAATTACTAAAAACGGCAGCAATAACAATAAATAAAATTCAACCGAATGTAAAAAATCTGTTTTTACGATAGGTTTAAAAGTAGTGTTTAAAGCTATAAATCTGAAGTTATTGCCATTTGCAACAACATTTTTTTTATAAGAGCCGGTGGTGTCACTATTTGATGCAGGCAATTCTTTGCCCTCAGTAACTTCCACAAAAACAGCTCCAGCCAAAATGGTGGAATATTTTTTTTCTTTCGGATTAAAATAGGAGAAAGATACTTCGGGAATTTTATATTTCCCTTTAAATTGTGGAACAACCGTGTAAGCATCTGAAATAGTTCCTCTTAAACCACTTAAAGAAGTGGTGACGCTTTCCTTATGTTCTGGTGTATAGGCTTCCAATTCGGCTGGCGTAATTATTTTAGGGATTTCAAATAATTTTAAATTGCCGCTTCCTGAAACTTCAACCTTAATTTGGGCTGCTTCATTTGCATGTAACACATTTTTATCGGCAGAAACTTTAAACCCAAATTCACCCACAGCACCCGAAAAACCTACAGGTTTCCCTTCTTCCGGCAATGCTTTTACCCTCACTGATTTTACAGGTGATTCTGTTGAATAGCTAATATTTCTGGTAATCATATTTCCAAAAAAATCTCCTCTGCCAGTTGGAATTCCAACAGAAAAGTCCATTTTCATGGGTTCAACGATTAATTCTCCAGCTCTTTGAGGAATTAGCACCGCCTTTTTAAGAACGATATATCGGTAATCTTCACCATTGTACTTCCCTTTTTGCACGTTGATTTCTGTTACTTCAATATCTTGATTCCAAAAGCCGTTGTATTGCGGAGATTCGGTCACGCGCCAATCATTTACGCTAATATTTTCACTGACAAATAATTTATAGACCACATAAATTCCTTCGCCAACATAAGGGTTTAAATTAGAAACCTCAGCCACCAAATGTATGTTTTGCTGTGCAATATAATCGGGATTGTTTGGATCTTTCGGGATTTCTACTGCTTTAGAAACTGATATTTTAACAGCATTTGATTTTACTATTTTATCGTTATATTCTATGGTAGCCGGTTCAATGGTGAATTCTCCTTCATTTTTAGGTTCAAGAATATAAACATACGATTGCGAATAGCTCGCTTTACCGTTAATCCAAGATTGACTCACGGCTGAACTTGGACCACCCACCACTTTAAAATCTGAAAAAGAAGGCGGTTTAAAATTATCGGCGCCTTGTTTATCAACTGAAAATTCAATTTTAAAGCGCTGATTTAACCCTAAATTACTTTTGCTTACAGAAGTTTTAAATTCTATCTGCGCAAAAAGAACTTGCGATGCAAAAACCAATATAGTTAATATGTAAAACCTTACACTTTTCATTTTTTACCAGTCCTTTTCGTTTTTAATTTTTTGACCTCGTGATTTTTGGGCATTCAATTTTTTTTGTGTTTTATTTTCTTCATTGTTCATGGCCTCCAACAATTGTTTCATTTGTTCGGGCGACAATTCATTGGGTCTTGGCTTTTTATCCTGATTTTGTTCATTGTCTTTTTCCTTTTTCGGATCGCCTTTGTCATCTTCTTTATCTTTTCCCTTATCCTGATCTTTATTTTTATTGTCCTTTTTATCTTTGTCGCCGCCTTCTTTATCTTTTTGATCTTTATTTTTATCGTCTTTTTTGTCGTCCTTTTTATCTTTATTGTCTTTGTTGTCTTTGTTTTCCTTATTTTTCAATAATTCCTGAGCCATTGCCAAATTATAGCGCGTTTCGTCATCTTTAGAATTATTTCTCATGGAATTTTTATAGGCTTCCACAGCTTTATCATATTGCTTTTCTTTCATAAAAGCATTCCCTTTATTGTGAAAAATTTCAGCTTTACTCATTTTATCAGGTGCAATTTTTTCAGCCAAATCATATTGGAAAACCGCCTCTTTATTTTTATTTTTTTGGTAAATGGCATTTCCCAAATTATAAGATGCTTTCTCATAATTCGGATTTTTATCTAATGCCTTTTTATAGGCAATTTCAGCCTCTTCAAATTTTAGCTGGTTGTATAATTCGTTTCCTTCCCTTACATCCTTTCTCGCTTCTCGTTCCAAGACTTTTGAATCTTTTTGTTGAGAAAACATCAAAGACGTAACACATAAAAATAAGATGACAATGCTATTTCTCATTAAATAAATTTAATTTTTGAACCCATTTTGTTTTCTTTTCAAGCAATAATAAATCAATTACCAACAATAGCAATCCAATGCCTATAAACCACTGAAACTGATCTTCATAATCTGAAAATTGCTTGGTTTCAAATTCGTTTTTTTCAGCCTTTTGCAAGATGTCTTTAATGCTGGCAATGGTTTCTTGCGTTTTATTTCCGTTAATATATTTTCCGTTTCCTGCATTGGCGATATCTCTTAAAATCTGCTCATTCATTTGAGTAACCACCACCATTCCTCTATTGTCTTTCTTATAGCCAATAATGCGTCCATCTTCCTTCAAGGGAATTGGCCCGCCTTCTGCAGTTCCAATACCCACAGTATAAATTTTTATGCCTTTTTCCGCAGCTTCTTTAGCCAAATCCAAGGTGTTTTCTTCATGATCTTCCCCATCGGAAACAATCACTAAAAATCGATTGGTTTGCTCATTGTTGTCATAAAAAGTAATCGCCCTTTCAATAGCTTCATTGATGGCTGTTCCCTGATTGGAGACCATTTCGGTATTTGCATTTTGAAGAAACATTTTTGCAGCAGCATAATCTGTTGTAATTGGAAGCAATGGGTATGAATTCCCCGCATAAATAATAATCCCAACCCTGTCGCTGACTAAGTTTTCAACAATTCTGGTGATAATTTGCTTGGCTTTTTCCAAACGATTTGGTGCAATATCTTCTGCTTCCATACTTTTTGAAACATCTAAAGCAAAAACGATATCAACCCCCTGACGTTTTACCGTTTCTAATTTTGTTCCCATTTTAGGATTTGCCAATGAAATAATTAAAAAAAATAAAGCCAAACAAAAGACCGTTATTTTTAAAAACGATTTAAATGTTGATTTTTCCGGAATTAGTTTTTGAATTAATTTGTGTTCGGCAAATTGCTTTTGAATGCGTTTTTTCCAAAAGAGCACCAACAGAAAAAGCACAAATATCACTGGGATAATTGCCAAATAATAAAAATATGTCGGTTCTTCTATTTGATACATAACTATTGTTGAATCGTTGAACTGTTTAATTGTTGAATCGTTTAATTGATGAATTGTTAATTGTTAATTGTTAATTTGTATTATATAAGATACTTCAACATTTTTAAATAAAACTTCTAAAAATGGTGTTTTTCAATACAAATTCAATTAACAAAAGCAATCCTGCCCATAAAACCAAGAACCTAAATTTTTCTTGATAATTGTAATATTTAAACTCTTCCACTTCTGTTTTTTCCAACTTATTAATTTCGTTGTAAATCGCTTTTAGCTTTGAATTGTCCGTTGCCCTAAAATAAATCCCTCCCGTTTGCTTGGCGATGTAACGTAATAAATCCTCATCAATTTCAACAGGGGCATTTTTAAATAACAAATCACCTGATGATGGGTCTTTTGCATAAGGAAATGGTGCTGTTCCGTTTGTTCCAATTCCAATAGTATACACTTTAATACCTAATTTAATTGCCAATTCAGTTGCTGTTTTTGGATCTACAAATCCAGTATTGTTAACGCCATCGGTCAATAATATAATCACTTTGCTCTTGGCTTTGCTGTCTTTTAATCGGTTAACGGCCGATCCTAAACCCATTCCAATTGCGGTGCCACCATCTAATCCGCCCCATTTAATTTCAGAAATGGTATTCATGACAATCCGTTTATCGCTGGTAATTGGTGTTTGTGTATAACTTTCACCTGCAAAAACAACAATTCCTATTCTGTCATTCACACGTTGGTTCACAAATTCAGCCGCCACTATTTTTAATGCTTCAAGTCGGTTTGGCTTGAAATCTCGCGCCAACATACTTGCCGATACGTCAATAGCCATTACAATATCAATTCCTTTGTTAGTTTTGGTATGCTGGCTTAAAGCAACTGTTCTTGGCCGCGCCAACGCAACAATTAACAATGAAATTGCCAGCAATCTTAAAATATAGAGCAAAGGTTTTAATTTTGACCAAATGGAAGGTTTGGCCTCAAATCCTTTTGTGCTAGAAATAATTAATGTGGCACTGTCTTCTTTTCTGATTAAAAAATACCAAATAGCCAGCAATGGCACGATTAATAATAGCCATAAAAACTGCGGATGTAAAAACTCAAAATTATTCCAATTCATTTTCTGTTTTTTTTACCGGTTTTAAATTTTGTAAAATACGCTCGGCATCTGTTCTATGCGCTTTTATTTCTTCTGCAATTGGTTTTGACTTTGCAAATTTTACCATATCGGCACTATGTAAAACCTCTTTCAATTGTTGTATTGTTTCTTTGGAAATTCCTAATTTACTTGACTCATTAAAATCGTTAATTGTATCTATTAACTCGTTTGTGGTAGATTCAAGCGCAGGAATATAAATGTCTTTTTCAATATAGGTTCTAACAATATCCGTTAGTTCTGTATAATATATTTTTATTTTATTTTGCTGAAGCAATTGTTTTTCGTCTAATTCTTTAAGACGCTGCAAAGCTTCCTGAATTGGGGCGATAACTACTTTTACTTCTTCTTTTTTCTCTTTTTTTCTTAAGATGAAATATAAAACGACAGCTATTAAAACTAAAATTAGCAAAATCCACCACAATAAAGGTTTATAATCATCGAAGGTTTTTGGTTCACTTTTAATGGCTTTAATAGGAAACATTTGTTGTTTTAACGTATCTACTTTAACCGTTGCAACATTTACCAACAATGAATCGGTTAAAAACATTTTGTTGTTAATAAGCACTTGTTGTGTTGGGATGGTATATTGTCCGCTGTCAAAACTTGTGAGCAAATATTTTTTTTCATAGGTGTCTTTCAAGGTATCTGTGGGCAAGGATTCCACAACCTCCACTTTTCCTAAACTGTCTAACTGCAGTTTTGGAAAAATTACAGTGCCATTTTTTACTACTGATATTTTATATTGAATTTGTTCCCCAATTTTTATGGCAGCTGTATCTACAGTTATAGAAACAGGATTTTCCTGGGCAAACCCCACAAATCCAATAAAAAATAATATATAAACTACCTGTTTTTTCATTTATGTTTCGTTCAAATTCATTTGTTATTTCGCGCCTTTGCGCTTAAAATAACCCAGCAATTTTTTTACATAACTTTCGTCTATTTGAGAACTAATCGTTCCCGATCCACTATGGGTAAAAGATTTTTCAAAATAATCAACCATTTCTAAGTAATGTGCTTTATAGCCATTTCTGACACTTTTTGAAGCGGTATTTACCAACATTGTTTTTCCAGTTTCGGCATCGCGCATGGGCACCATTCCTAAATTTGGAATTGCGCTATCGTGAATATCATACACCCTTATTCCGGTTACATCGTGCTTTCTGCCAACAATTTTTAAAGTATGTTCATAATGGGTATCCATAAAATCGGACAGTATAAAAACAATGGCTTTTTTCTTCATCACACTTGAAAAAAATTTAAGTGCTTCATTAATGTCCGTTTTTTTACTTTTTGGCTTAAACTCTATCAATTCCCTAATAATTCTTAACACATGGCTTTTTCCTTTTTTAGGAGGAATGTACAATTCCATTTCATCAGAAAACAAAAGAAGTCCAACTTTGTCGTTATTCTGAATGGCTGAAAAAGCCAATGTTGCCGCAATTTCTGTGATGGTATCACGTTTAAATTGTTGCGTAGTCCCAAAATATTCAGAGCCGCTGACATCTATCATTAACATCATCGTTAACTCTCTTTCTTCTTCAAATACTTTCACAAATGGCTCGTTGTAGCGTGCGGTTACATTCCAGTCAATTGCCCTGATATCGTCGCCATATTGGTATTGTCTAACTTCAGAAAAAGTCATACCGCGTCCTTTAAACGAACTGTGATATTCGCCGGAAAATATGTGATTAGACAAGCGACGTGTCTTAATCTCAATTTTACGGACTTTTTTAAGTATTTCTTTGGTCTCCAATTGTTGTTTATTTGTTGAATTGTTAAATCGTGTAATTGTAACAAGTTTAACCGATTAAACAGTTAAACGATTAAACACTTGAACAGTCTATGGTACTTCAACTTCGTTAACAATTTTATTGATGATGTCTTCTGAAGTGATGTTTTCGGCTTCAGCCTCGTAAGTAATTCCAATTCTATGACGTAAAACATCGTGAACAACGGCTCTTACATCTTCAGGAATTACATAACCTCTTCGTTTTATAAAAGCATAGCATTTAGCCGCAAGTGCTAAATTGATGCTCCCACGTGGAGAAGCCCCAAAGCTTATCAGACCTTTTAAATCTGGCAGGTTATATTTTTCCGGGAATCGGGTTGCAAAAATAATATCAAGTATGTATTTTTCAATTTTCTCATCCATATATACTTCTCGAACCGCATTTCTTGCCCTAATAATTTGTTCGATGGAAGCCACGGGGTTCACATTTCCATAACTATCATTTAAATGTTGACGCATAATTAATTGCTCTTCATCTAATTTTGGATAGTGAATGACTGTTTTTAGCATAAACCGGTCAATTTGTGCTTCCGGTAATGGATAAGTTCCTTCTTGTTCTATTGGATTTTGTGTTGCCATTACCAAAAATGGTTCTTCTAACTTAAAGGTAGTATCTCCAATGGTGATTTGTCGTTCCTGCATGGCTTCCAATAAAGCAGATTGTACTTTCGCAGGAGCACGGTTTATTTCATCTGCCAGCACAAAATTTGCGAAAATAGGCCCCTTTTTTATGGTAAAATCATTTACTTTAACGTTATAAATCATGGTTCCAATCACATCAGCCGGCAACAAATCTGGTGTAAACTGAATTCTGCTAAACTTCCCCTGTACCGCTTTAGCCAATGTATTAATTGCAAGTGTCTTTGCCAAACCGGGAACTCCTTCCAACAAAATATGTCCATTTCCCAACAAGCCGATAAGCAATCGTTCAACCATATGTTTCTGGCCAACTATTACTTTATTCATTTCCATCATTAACAAATCTACAAAGGCACTTTCTCTTTCTATTTTTTCATTTATAGCCCTAATATCTACTGAAACGTTATTTTCTTCAATCATCTTTATTATTTTTAAACGCGTGAATGTAACATGCTTTATTACGCTATGCAAATAGCATAAATATTTTTTTAAATCTTGTTAAAAATTGGTTAAAACTATATGAAGAATGCTAGGTTTAATACGATTTTAACAACATATTGCTTCCATCAAATTCCCCATAGGTAAAATGGACAATCCAATCCCCTGTATTGATATATTTTGAGGTTTCTGAAACGGCTATTTCCAAAGGCAAATGACGATGCCCAAAAACAAAATAATCGTAATGCTTTTCAGCTAATTTCATTTTACAATATTGCACCAGCCACTCATTTTCTTCCCCTAAAAACTTCACATCTTCCACCCCAGAAATCAGTTTGTTTTTAACCGACAAATAATGCGCAACGCTAATTCCAATATCTGGGTGAAGCCACTTAAAAAACCATTTTGAAACCGGATTGGTAAACACTTTTTTCATGCGTTTATAGCCTTTGTCTTCCGGACCTAAACCATCGCCGTGACCTATAAAAAATGATTTGTTGTTAAGTCTAAATTCTTTTGGCTCGTGGTATACAGGAATCTTAAGTTCTTTTTCAAAATAATCATCCATCCATAAATCGTGGTTTCCAACAAAGAAATGAATTTGTATTCCACTATCTCTCAGTTCGGCAAGTTTTCCCAAAACACGCACAAAACCTTTCGGGACGGCTTCCTTATATTCAAACCAAAAATCGAACAAATCACCTAACAGAAAAAGAACTTCAGCATCGTTTTTTATAAAGTCTAACCAATTTACAAACTTTTGTTCCCTAATTTTGCTTTCTTCAATAGTGGGTGCGCCAAAATGCTGGTCTGAAGCAAAATATATTTTTTTATGAGTTGTCAAAATTTATATGAATTAAATGCCTAAAGATACATTAGTTGTTGTCAATTAAAGGGACTGCCTTTTTGCTATCTAGCTCTACAACTTTTAAAATCATATTGTCTTTTTTCTGAGTAATCATATAAAAGCCGGTTTCATCAAATAGATTTCGGGCCATAATCGCCTTAAAATATATCTTCAAATCTTCTCTGGACTTTGGAGAAATTGGAAAATTTAAATCCAGTTCACTTATATATTGATTCAAGATTTTGTCATTTTTATCAAAATTTTTCACAAAATCATACAATTCCCATTTGTTCATTTCTTTTCGATTGTTGTCAATATATTTGAATATAAACGGACTTAATTCCCTGTACAACTCGTTGCGAAATGAACTTGTTGTATCTATCGACACAAAAACATCAGGGATTATTCCTCCCCCGCCATATACAATTTTTCCTTTAGGCGTTGTGTATTTCAAGGAATCATTTACTTTAATGCTGTCTCTTGAGATAAGTTCTCCATTATGAATTCTTTCTAAATAATCATTGCTGTACTCATCCATATGATTTTTATATGGCTTTTGAATTGACCTTCCGGTTGGCGTATAATACCTTGCTGTGGTGAGCCTTACAGCTGATCCATCACCCAAAGACATTTCCTGCTGCACCAATCCTTTTCCAAATGAACGACGGCCAACAATAGTTCCTTTATCATTATCTTGAAGTGCCCCTGCGACAATTTCACTTGCCGACGCAGAATTTTGATCAATTAACACAAATAGTTTTCCATGTTCAAAATCACCTTTGTCAGTTGCGAATGATCTGTCAATTGCACCATTTTTATTTTTGGTAAAAACTATTAATTTGCCATCTTCTAAAAATTCATCAACAATCTGATCAGCAATATCCATAAATCCTCCAGGATTACCCCTTAAATCAAGGGTTAATGAGGTCATCCCTTTTGAAATCAATAAGTCTAAAGCACTTTTAAATTCATCATAAGTAGTTTTGGCAAACCGATCTATTTTAATATATCCCAAGGTATTGTTGATCATATAATATGCAGACACACTTTTTATTGACACATCACCTCTCTTAATTGAAAAATTTAATGTTTTATTTGTTGATCGTCTGTATACCACAATATTAACAATGGTTTCCAACTCCCCTTTAAGGGCTTTCATGACCGCATCACTAATTTTTCTATTGCCTATAGGTGTTCCTATTTCATTCTCATCAACATTTGCTTTATTAATAATATTCTTCCCAAATAAAATATCAGTATTTGCCATAATAATTCTATCACCTGCCTTAATACCTGCTTTTTCACTTGGTCCGCCTTTGATAACACTGCTTACGGCCACGGAATCTTGGTGCATAATAAAAGTTACCCCAATACCTGCAAATTTTCCTTGCATGCTTTCAGTAACTTGTTGCAATTCATCTTTAGGAATATAAACAGAATGTGGGTCTAACTTTGCCAACATTGTTGTTATGGCATCATCAAGCAAACTATCGGTATTTACCTTATCTACGTAGTCATACTGTATATAGTTAATCAAACGTTTTATTTTTGCTTCATGAGTATTGGAACTGAATAAAACAGATTTATTTTTGAAGTTAAATGTGCTTCCAATAAATATTCCAACAGCTATGGCTATTCCAATAATTAATGGCAAATAAATTTTTCTTTTTATCATTATTAATTTTTAAGATGGGTGAGCTCCACGCCTGCTTTTTCTAAAAACTCCAAGCCTGTTTCATCTTTATAAGCATTGGCATAAACCACTCTTTTTATTCCCGATTGATGTATTAATTTACTGCATTCTTTGCAAGGCGACAATGTAATGTACAGTGTAGAATCTTTACAAGATTGTGTAGAACTTGCCACTTTTAATATGGCATTTGCTTCTGCATGCAATACATACCACTTTGTATTTCCCTCTTTATCTTCACATGAATTTTCGAAACGAGTTGGCGTGCCGTTAAAACCGTCGGAAATAATCATTCGGTCTTTTACAATTAACGCCCCCACTTGTTTTCTCTCACAATACGATAGTTTCGCCCACTCAAATGCCATTCGCATATAAGCTTGGTCGTATTTTAGTTGTTTCTTATTCATACATTTTTTAGAGGTTTCAAAAGTACTAAGATTCTAATAAACTCTACGTTAATTTTTTACCAAAATATTGCCGCTTTTAGCATCGGCAATACCAAACCAATGACTATGGATGAAATGATAAGAATCCAGTCGCGTTTTGGAAATCGGAAAACGGTTTGAAAAATAAGCCCTATAATAAGAATTGCAATGACAACAGTTAGTTGCGCAATTTCAATTCCAAGCGCAAATTCGAGCAAAGGAATTAATTTTTGGCTTGAACTGCCTATCAATATTTTAAAATACCCCGAAAACCCGAGTCCGTGAATTAACCCAAAAAACAGCGCGAAAAATAAATTTGTGTTTGTTTTTGCCAGTTTTGTGGCGTTTTTTGCAAAAAATACATTTACCAAAGCTGTAATAATAATGGTACAAGGAATTAAAAATTCAATCCAGATATGACTTACAGACACTATATTATAGGCAGACAAAATAAGGGAAAGCGTATGGCCTATGGTGAACAATGTAATAAGCCACAAGATTTTATTCCAATTTTTAAAATCATACACAACGGTTAAAGCTATTAAAAAAAGTACGTGATCATACGCATTCCAATCCAATACATGAAAAAGTCCCTCTTTAAGAAAGAACATAAAATTATCCATTAATTTATCTGTTTTATAAATTCAAATATAGAAAAATTGTTGCCCAATAATTACTGCTTGAACCAATTATTTACCAAATCGTTTTCTAATGATTTGGCAGTTTTATGCGTAAATTCGTTTTTTACTGCGTCGTATACATAATCTTCACCCCATTCCTTAACATTTTCGGTGACCTGTTTTATGCTTTCACAAACATAAAGTATTTCAGTATCGGTTATTGTTGGGTGAATGGACATTCGAACCCATCCCGGTCTTTCAATTAAGCATCCTTCGCTAATTTTTTCTTCAATATTTTTTGACGTTTGCTGATCTACATGCAACAAAAAATGGCCATACGTTCCTGCACATGAACAACCTCCTCGGGTTTGGATGCCAAATCGGTCATTCAACAATTTCACCACTAAATTAAAGTGCGCATTTTCAACAAAAAAGGAAAAAATACCCAACCGATCCTCGTGTTGCCCGGCTAACATTATTAAATTCGGAATTTTTGTTAATTTCTCAAATACCAACTGAGTTATTTCATGCTCGCGCGCCAACATGTTTTGTATGCCCATTTTTTCTTTCAGCTGAATGGCAAGCGCTATTTTTATTGTTTGTAAAAAACCAGGGGTGCCGCCATCTTCACGGGTTTCAATATCATCAATATAATCGCGGTTCCCCCACGGGTTTGTATAATTTACAGTGCCGCCGCCCGGATTATCGGGAACCATATTTTTGTACAATTTTTTGTTGAAAATTAACACCCCTGAAGACCCCGGACCTCCTAAAAATTTGTGAGGAGAAAAGAAAATAGCATCTAAATAGGCTTCTTCATCTTTAGGGTGCATGTTTATTTCAACATAAGGCGCAGAGCACGCAAAATCCACAAAACACAATCCTCCATAGTTGTGAATCATTTTCGCAATTTTATGATAATCTGTTCTAATGCCGGTTACGTTGGAGCAAGCTGTTACTGAAGCAATTTTTATGGGCCTGTCTTTATACTGAATTAACAATTTTTCAAAACTGTCAAAACATAATAAACCCGATTCCTGGCAAGGAATAATTTCAACATCGGCAATGGTTTCCAGCCACGAAGTTTGGTTGGAATGGTGTTCCATATGTGTTATAAAAACAATGGGTTTTAAATCTTCGGGAATTGCTGTATATTTTTTTATATTTTCCGAAATTCTCAACCCCAAAATACGTTGAAACTTATTAACAACCCCTGTCATTCCCGTACCGGAAGTGATTAAAACATCCTCTTTTGAGGCATTTACATGGATTTTAATTATAGATTGCGCTTTGTGATAAGCGATGGTCATTGCGGAACCTGTGATGGAAGTTTCGGTGTGCGTGTTTGCTACAAAAGGTCCAAACTCATTAAGCAATTTTTCTTCTATGGGGCGATACAATCTTCCGCTGGCAGTCCAATCAGTATAAATAATTTTCATTTCGCCGTAAGGCGACAGAAACGTTTGGTCAATGCCAACAATGTTCTTTCTGAATTGTTGAAAATAAGTTTCCAATTCAGAAGGTTGATTATGCGTTTCTCTTGATTTTTCTTTAGACATCCCTATTCAAAAAAATATTGGTTTATAAAGTCTATAATTAGTTATTCAAAATAAATATTTATTTAAAATTTGCTATTCCTTTTTTTAACCAATTATAATATTCTTCCACATCAGGCGTATAGGCAACGGGTTCTGTTAAGTTTTCTTCATTGTGATCCATTAAAACATAAAATGGCTGCGCATTTGCACCGAATTTTATGATTTGAAATTCACTCCATTTTTGTCCGATGTATTTTAATTTTTTACCTGGATGTAATTTTGATTCAATTTCTTCACCGTTAGGAAGCGGTCGTTTATCATCCACATATAACGAAATTAAAACCACCTCGTTTTTCAACACTTGCAAAACCTTTTCCTGCGCCCAGACCTGTTGTTCCATTTTTCGGCAATTCACACAGGCATAGCCCGTAAAATCCAACATCACAGGTTTGTTTACTTTTTTGGCATACGCCAAGCCTTTATCATAATCATTAAACGCTAAAATATTGTGTGGCGCCATTAAATGTGCACCATCGGGAATTTCGGAATTTTCTCCAGAAGGCATGCCGCTATTCATTTTTGAAAATCCGACTCCGTATGGTGATTCACTGTAATGTTGTGCAGGCGGAAAAGCGCTGATTAAATTTAATGGAGCTCCCCACAAACCCGGAATCATATAAATAGCAAAAGCCAATGAAATGATTCCCAAACTGAGTCTTCCCACAGAAATATGTGTTAATGGCGAATCGTGCGGCAATTGTATTTTTCCAAAGAGATAAAATGCCAATACCAAAAATATGGTGATCCAAATTGATATGAAAACCTCTCTTTCCAGCCAATGTAACTGAAGTACCAAATCGGCATTTGACAAAAACTTAAAGGCTAACGCCAATTCCAAAAATCCTAAGACTACTTTTACGGTATTTAACCAGCCACCCGATTTTGGCAACGAATTTAGCCAACCAGGAAAAGCTGCAAATAAAGCAAATGGAATTGCCAATGCCAATGAAAAACCCAACATTCCTACAATTGGCCCAATTTGATTTCCACCTGCAGCGGCTTCAACTAACAAGGTTCCAACAATGGGACCTGTACAAGAAAATGAAACAATGGCCAATGCCAATGCCATGAAAAATATGCCAATTAAACCTCCTCTATCTGCTTGGGCATCAACTTTTGTTCCCCATGAACTTGGCAAAACTATTTCAAAAGCACCTAAAAAAGAAATTGCAAAAACAACCAATAATATGAAGAAAATTACGTTAAACCATACATTTGTTGAAAGAGCGTTCAAAGCATCCGCACCAAAAACAGCGCTTACCAGCAATCCCAAAAGCACATAAATAATAACAATTGAAACGCCATAAATAATAGCATTTCTTATTCCTTCAGCCTTACTTTTACTTTGTTTTGTAAAAAAACTCACGGTCATAGGAATCATAGGAAATACACAAGGTGTTAAAAGGGCTGCAAATCCGGAAAAGAACGCAATGATAAAAATGGTTAACAAACTTTTATTTGATGTTTTATTGCTGTTTTTAGCCGCTTTAACTGCAACAACTTCTTTGTTTTTAGCATCTTCTGTTACTGATGAAACCTCATTTTCTTTAACGTCTGTTGCAGAAGAAACTTCTTTATTTTTAGCATTTGTTACAGAAGAAGCTTCATTTTCTTCATTATTATTTATGCTCGCCGCATTTGCTTTATTACCGGGAATTAAAAATGTCAAATCTATCACTGTAGGTGGCAGGCAACTAGAATCGTCACAAACCATAAATTCCACTTCCCCAACAACTTTAACAGCATTTTGAGTCCTTATTTTAACGCGTTGTTTAAATGTCGCCTTATTTTCAAAATACTTAATTTTCATGTCAAAAACAGGGTCGTGCACGGTATGGCCTTTTTCTTCTGAAGGCTTTCCGATTAACTCAAAATCCGGATTTTTTTTAAAAGAAAAAGAAGTGGCTATTGGGCCGTTCTCAGGCACATTTTGGGAATACAAATGCCATTTCGCCTCAATAGTTGCCGTTACAATTATATCATATTCTGAGTTTGAAATTTTTTCTACGGAAGTTGACCACTTTACCGGGTCGTGAATTTGAGCATAACTTGCATTACCTAGCGCAAAAAACGCCAAAAGTAAAAATATTTTTTTCATATTAAAATCAGGTTTCTTTTATAAGAATTTTCAAAAATAAACAATATTAATCAGTATGTCGTTTTTGAAACTCTTTTCCCACGGTTGGACTTGTTAAAATTTTCATAAAGTGATCTTCCCCAATTTATTTTAAACTCAAAAAATAATTAATTGCTTCCTGAACTTTCTCTTCTATTTTACTCGGTTTCTTTTATTATCTGACATAATTACATAGATTTGTTTTTTTACAAAATGAATGATGTATCAAAATTATTTATGAGATTGGCAAATAACATAAAAAATACCTTTTTCTTTCTGTTTGTGGTTTTTACATCTCAACTTCTAAATGCGCAATTTACTCATTATATAAATAATTACACCCTTAATGATTACAATGCAAGCAATCAAAATTGGGATATTGCCAAATCTCCGGATGGTAAATTATTTGTGGCAAACAACAAAGGACTTTTGGAATTTGATGGTTTAAACTGGAATGTTTGGGAAATGCCAAACAAAACTACTATTCGATCATTATTGGTTTATCAAAATAAAATATATGTGGGTTCTTATGAGGAATTTGGGTATTTCTCCAGAAACAACAAAGGTTCTTTGGTTTATACCACACTTCTTAATACCCATAAAAAAATAGACGCATCAAAAGATGAAGAATATTGGCAAATAGTCTTATTTGGAGATGCTGTTGTTTTTCGATCGTTTTTGAACATCTACATTTATAGAAAAGGCAAAATTACCTCCCACAATTTGTCCTCAACCATTATGTCTTGTGATGTTATAAATGACAAATTATATGTTTCAACTTTAGATAAAGGAATCTTTGTGTTAGAAAACGAACAATTAAAACCCTTTTTTTATTCTGAAAAGTTAAAAAATGCGAAGATTATTTCAGTAACTTCAAAAACTAATAATCAATTTCTAATTAACACTGCTCTTCAAGGTTCCTTTTTGTTAGATAATAACACCCTTATTCCTTGGGAAACTCCCATAAATTCTGTTATTAAAAAATACCAACTCAACAAATTCTCGCAACTGCCTAATGACAATTTGCTTTTCGGAACTATAAAAAATGGGGTTTATATCACTGATAATTCCGGAAAAATCCTTTACAACATTAACAAAGAAGTAGGACTTATAAACAATACTGTATTGGGCCAATGTGTTACCGAAAATAATGAACTTTGGTTAGGATTGGATAATGGAATTGGCTTTATTGATTTGAATACGCCCAATTATTTTTACAATGATATTTCAGGTAAACTTGGCGCTGTGTATGATATTATTAAGTATGAAAACACCATTTATATTGGAAGCAATACCGGTTTGTATTTTATTGATGCTTCCAATAAATTACAATTTATGGAAGGCTCCCAGGGACAGGTATGGAACTTAACAGAAATAGACGGCGACTTATTTTGCGGGCATAACAATGGCACTTATTTGGTTAAAAACAATACCTTAAAACTCATTTCGGCCTATACGGGCGGGTGGGTTATCAATAAAGTGCCGGAACAAAAAAATACCTATATTCAGGGAACTTATGCAGGCTTGGTCAGTTTCAAAAAAATTAATGGAGAATGGAAGGTAAAACACTTGGGGAAAACGACCATACCAGTTAGATTTCTCGTTTTTGAGGATGAACATACCGCCTGGATATCGCATGCAAATAAGGGATTGTATAGGGTTAAGTTTGATGAAAATTATGATAATATCACCGAACTCACAGGCTACAATAAAAAAGGACTTTGGTCAGATTATTTTGTAAGAATCTATAATCTCAAAAACACCATTGCTTTTCACACACTAAAAGGCTGGCAAAAATACGAAACCTTAATTGACAGTATTGTTCCCTATAATTTATTAAATGAAAAAGTTTCGAAAGAAAGTTATATCATTTCCGAAGACAACATTACCGAAATTGCCTACAAAACGGAGAATTATCTTTCTTTTAGTTTGTTATCAAATAATTCAAAAAGTATCCTGATTCCAGATGAATACTATAAAAACAGACTCATAACAGGTTATGAAAATATTTCAAAAATAAACGATTCTACTTTTGCGCTCAATTTATACGATGGGTTCATGTTTATTGATGCCGATAAATTTTCAGCTAAAGAAGCCTTAAAAAAGCCGACGCTTTCTAAAATAACAATTAACAACCAAACCATTGCGCTGGACACAAGCAATATTTCACTCCCATTTCGAAACAATAAAATTTCAATAACCGTAAGTTCCTCTTTTTCTAAAAACTCTAGTTTTGAGTATAAACTTTCGAGCTTGCATTTAAATCCGCCCTGGGCAAAATCTAAAAATGGCATATTGGAATTTTCAAATCTTGCCGACGGAACCTATAATTTAACTATAAGAACTGTTGGCTTGAACAAAGATAAATCTCCAATTTTACCTTTGGAATTTACAGTTTTGTCGCCTTGGTATAAAAGCTCTATAGGCCTTATTATTTATATATTTATACTTGTACTTATTTCCATAATCATCTATTATTTCCATAAAAGAAAGGTTAAAAAAGAACAAAAATTACTTCAATTAATGTATGAAGAAACACAAAATAAAATATTGGAGGAACGAAAAAAGGAAAATGAAAAAGAAATTATAAGGCTGAAAAACGAATCTCTTAAAAATGAAATAAAACTTAAAAGCAAACAATTGGCCAATACCGCGATGTCATTGGTTAAGAAAAATGAAACATTGTTGCATTTAAAAGATGAACTGCTTTTGAATAAAAATAATTTCACCAATCAATATTCCTTTAAAAAATTAATAAAGCAAATAGACAATTCCATTGAACATGTTGATGGCTGGGAGCTTTTTGAATACAACTTCAATCAGGTTCATGAAGAATTTTTTAACAAGTTAAAAACCAGCTTTCCAAGTTTAACCCATAAAGATTTGAGAATTTGCGCCTACTTAAGAATGAACATGAGCAGCAAAGAAATTGCCCCCTTACTCAATATTTCAATTAGGGGCGTGGAAACAAACCGATATCGATTAAAAATAAAACTTGGCATCGCAAAAGAAGACAGTCTTCGGGGATTTTTACAAAATTTTAATTAATATCACTACATTTTCTTATCACTTTAATCAAATTATACTACGTCATTACTACTTCATTTATAATATTTACTAGGCTATTTGTTAATAAAATAATCTGTTTAGTAATACGTCTTTCAAAAAAAAACTCTTTTTAAATTAAAGTGGCGTAACTAAAGTGTATGTGCATTTTCTAAAAAAGAACATAAACCTATTAACTTTAACAATTACTTAACATTAATTCAAATTAAATGAAAACAAAAATAATTTACGCCTTATTATTCTTTCCTTTCTTAATTTTTGCTCAGGTAAGAACTATTTCAGGTAAAGTTACTTCATCAGATGGAGTACCTATTCCTTCGGTAAATGTTTTAATAAAAAACACTTCTAAAGGAGTTGTCACTGATTTTGACGGAAATTTCAACATTGCTGCCAATCAAAATGATGTATTGGTATTTAGCTATATTGGAATGAAATCTAAAGAAATTGTAATTGGATTATCGGATATAATTAATGTTAAACTAGAAGACAGCGCCGAGAGTTTAGAGGAAGTTGTTGTTATTGGATATGG
>JAENXD010000253.1 GCA_016649745.1 Flavobacteriaceae bacterium
GAAAATAAGGTCCAAAAACTTGAAGAATTATTTTTAGCCTTTGAAAAAACGGAACAATATTCGGTTGCTAAACAATCATTCAACAACTACCATCCTCATAATGTTGTTAAGCTTTCCGGTAAAGTTATTAAATTTGATTTTAACAAAACTGTGGATAAATATTCATATCAAGAAGTAGGCTCATAAAATGAAAAAGGACAATATACAGGTAGGGTTTGAACTTCTGGGCATAAAAACAGAACAATTTGCCATATTTGAAGAAAATTACAACATAAAAAAAGAAACCAATTTAACTACGGAATTGCAATTCAAATTAGACCAAACCAATAAACAGATTGGTGTCTTTTTGGGATTTGAATTTGTTCAAGCCAAAAAAGTGTTTATTAAAATTTTAGTGAGTTGTCATTTTGAGATTCAAGAAGGTTCCTGGAATAGCTTCATAAATGAAAATGAATCAAAACTAATTGTGCCTAAAGGTTTTCTGGCACATTTAGCGATGTTAACTACTGGCACAGTCCGTGGTATCTTATTCGCTAAAACAGAAGGTTCCCAATTTTCAAAATTTATAATTCCAACTTTGAATATTACGGCAATGATTACTGATGATGCTTCATTTGTAATTGAGAATGAATAAATGGCAAAACAACCGGAATTAATATTAGAGGAACAAAAACTCGCCAATTTTTACTGGCCACTGTTGTAAAAATAAACCATTGCCAAGCGCAAATAGCTAACACAGTAGTTTGGAAAAAGGGCTTGTTGCAGCACCTATTTTGTTAATAACAAGTTAATAAATGAGTATAAATTTTTTTAATCTAAAATATTATGTACCTTTGTTGCAACAGTACACACCACGCGATAGGTTCTTAGCAATAAGAAAAACAGCGTCCCAGGGTGTGTCTTTTGCTTTTAATACATTTCGTTTTCATACACAAACTCGTTGTTTTCCTTATTTTTAGGAACATAACGAGTTTTTTTATACCATAAATTATGTTCGATAAAAAAGCATTTACAATTCAGGAACAGATAGAACAATTACAAAAAAGAGGGTTAAACATCACCAAAGAAGATAATATTGAACATTGTTTGTCGCATATAAGTTATTATCGCTTGGGTGAATATTGGTTCTCAATGCAATCCGATAAAATAAACCATATTTTTAAAGAAAACAGTACTTTTAAAGATGTAATTGCACTTTATAATTTTGATACTGAGCTAAAGATTCTTTTGTTTGAGATTATTGAAAAAATTGAAATTAGTTTAAGAACTAAATTAATATATCACCTTTCACACGAATATGGACCTTGGTGGTTTCAAAATTTTGATTTATTTATTGATAGCAGGGAACTTGTAAAAACCTTAGCCAATCTTGAAGAAGAATTAAACAGAAGTAAAGAAGTAACCATTAAAAACCATTTTAAAAACCATAAAGCCGATTTGCGTTTTCCGCCGTCGTGGAAATCCTTAGAACAAACCAGTTTTGGTTCCTTATCAAAATTATACGGTAATTTAAAAAATACTATCAAATCTAAAGATACAATTGCGGTAGAATTTGGTGCTGTAAATCATACTTATTTGCCAAGTTGGCTACAATCCATTGCGCAAATAAGAAATTATTGCGCACATCATTCGCGTTTATGGAATAAAAATTTACCCGGTACGCCAAAATTATTAACAAATCCACCATTTAACTGGATTCAGGATATTCCAAAACAACACGAATTTCCTAAATTATATGTGCATCTTTGTTTAATGAAATATCTTTTAGATAGGATTCAGCCCGTAAATAATTTTACGGAAAGACTTAATTACCTTTTAATGAAATACCCAAATATAGACCCAAATGCCATCGGTTTAAAACCAAATTGGATTAAAGAAAATCTTTGGAAAACACAATAAAGAGTTTATTTATATTATGAGCAAGCAACCGGAATTAATATTAGAGGAACAATTAGTAAACCAACTACAAATATTGGGTTATGGAAATGTTGTAATCAAAGATGAAAAAGCATTGCTTTCAAATCTAAAAAAGCAATTAGAGAAACACAACAACATTGTTTTTTCTGATAAAGAGTTTGATAAGGTAATAAATATTCTCAACAAAGGTTCTGTATTTGAAAAAGCAAAAACACTCAGGGAAAAACAGCATATTTTAAAAGATAACGGAGATAATCTTTATTTTGAGTTTATCAATTCCAATCCCTGCATCGAAGAACAAACTAAAATCGCCAATTTTTTATCGGCAATTGATGATAAAATTAACCATTGCCAACTGCAAATAGAAAAAACAACGGTTTGGAAAAAGGGTTTGTTGCAGCAACTATTTTGTTAAACTAAAAACCATAGTATATGAATTTTGAAGTTTATTGTGACGAAAGTGGTTTAGAAGCGCTTTGCAAAAAAGAAGCGCACCTATACACTGCCATTGGCGGTATATGGATGCCTGCAGATTACAGAGATATTTTTAAAGAGCGTATGAATGCTATAAAAAATAAGCATTCTGTTTTTGGGGAATTAAAATGGAATAAAATATCACCAAAATTTTATGAACTATATAAAGAAGTCTTGGATTATTTTTTTCAAACCGAACAATTGCGTTTTAGGGTTATTTTAATTGAAGCTGATAAAGTTGATAACTATAAATTTAATAATACAGATGTAGAGTTAGGCTTTTATAAATTTTACTACCAATTGCTGCACCATTGGATTTTTGATTTCAACACCTATAATGTTTTTTTAGACTTAAAAGAAAATAGAGATAAAGGAAGATTAAAAAAATTAGAAGTATTCCTGGATTTAGCAAATTTAACTTCTGATATAAAACAAGTGCAAGGATTACCTTCCAACGAATCTTTAGGCATCCAATTGGCCGATATTTTAACTGGTTTATCTAACGCCAAATTCAATAATGAAATAACAAGTAAAGCTAAAATTGGATTAATCGAATATGCAGAAAACACCTATTTAGGCAAACAAATTAAACCAACTTCAAAATGGGAAGAAAAATTCAACGTATTTAAAATTAACCTTCAAGGTGGTTGGTAATGGCATATAAGAAATTAAAACCACATTTAATTCCGGTAGCAGTTAGAGAAATTGAAATGCGCAAAATTTGGAAAGATGAATATTGTAATATGCCTATTGAAACCTTTGATGGTGTATTAGTTCGATTTTATGAAGATATGTTTGATCATTGTTTTTTTGAAAGTGCAAATAGAAAAGCAAAAGACAAATCTATTTTATCACTTAACAGACTTGAAAAAATGTTATGGATTAAAAGTGTTTTAAAAGACAAAAATGCGGTATTAAAGAAGGGATGGGATAACGTTGAGAAAACATACTTTAAAGATAGAAGAGTCGCAATCGTTAAAGATAATTATGTAGTAATTATTCGATTTACAGGCATTTTAAAGGCTAAGCTGGTTACTGCTTATGAAAAAAATGATATAGCTAATATTTTAGGATGTCCTGATTTTGAACGCAGTGAAGAGTTTTTTGGTAACATTTAGGCATAAAAAAAACGTTGATTCGGGTTCAACGTTCAAA
>JAENXD010000149.1 GCA_016649745.1 Flavobacteriaceae bacterium
ACAACGTTTTCGGAGTCTGTAAATCCATTTCCTTCATTAATAGAGCTTGGTTATTTCGGCCATTTTAATAATTAGAATGCTAACTTACTAAATTTATCAATACAATGGAGACTATTGAATTGAAGGAATGATAAAATAAAACGATAAATCTTTGACAAGAAAATAGATACCCCATATATTTATATTCTAAATAGACACCATACACTTTTTGAATAATTACATCATAAAATATCTGAGTGCATCAGGTGAACTTATTTAGTTATTAGCAAGCTTATTAAAAATAAAATGGTTAACTTTATGTGTATACGCCTCTTGTAATTTTTAAATGAATTAATACCTGAAAATAGCAACAATGAATAAATTAAATTCAAAGTCAGTTGCCGTTATAGTCGCCCACCCCGATGATGAAACATTGTGGGCAGGTGGAACTATCTTGAGTCATCCTTCATGGAATTGGTTCATCGTTAGTCTTTGCAGAGGAAACGATGAGGAACGTTCTGCTAAATTCTTTAAGACCTTACAAATTTTAGGATGTAAGGGTATTATGGGTAATTTAGATGATGGTCCAGATCAAAATCCGTTGAATGAAAATGAATTGGAGCAAACAATACTAAAACTATTACCTACTAAACATTTCGACCTCATTATTTCACACAGCCCCAACGGAGAATATACAAGACATTTAAGACATGAAGAAACCGGGAAAGCCGTTATTAAACTATGGCAAGCCGGTAAGTTATTTACAAAAGAACTTTGGCTTTTTGCTTATGAGGACGGCGGTAAAAAATACTACCCCAAACCCATAGCAAATAATACCGCTTACCACCTGCTTTCTAAAACTGTCTGGTTGAAGAAATACAAAATAATTACAGAAACATACGGATTTGAAAAAACAAGTTTTGAAGCTGAAACCACACCAAAAGCTGAATCATTCTGGCAATTTACAAATCCAACTGATGCTCAAAAAATGTTTTATCTGGAAAAAGTTAATAAAATATAAATTATAAAATTGTAATTGTATGAAAGTGTTAATGTTATATGACTATCCTCCTTCGCCGGGAGGACTTGCTACTCAGGGAGACCTGTTATTTAAAGGACTGACGGAAATGGGAATTGACGCACACGCTGTTAATTTCGAATCTGAACAAGAAAAGGAATGGTATTTTCGTTGGTTTAAGCCAGATGTTGTTGTTGGCGTTGGTTATTGGGGGCATACGCCGCAATTAGTTCTCCATCCGCAAAAATTTGGAACTCTTGCTATCCCTTGGCTGGTTGCTGACGGCTACATTGCCAATTATCAAGACACATTAAACGCCCTTCCACTTATCTTAGTAACTTCAAATTGGGTTAAGGAAATGTATGTTCGAGATGGGATAAAAGGTGATAATATTGAGGTATTACCAGTTGGTTGTGATACAGATACTTTTACCATTTTTAAAAAAGATGACCCAAAAATCTTAGCAGTACGTGAAGCCTTAGGAATTTCACCTCATCAACTCATGATATTAACTGTGGGCGGCGATGCCGCTTCAAAAGGTGCGCAGGAAGTGATGCAGGCACTCGCCATAATTAAAAATAAAGCTCCAGATTGGAAGTATGTTTGTAAAGTTTGGCCCCAGAAACGAACCGAGCTTCAAAATCAAGCAGATATAGAATTGGCCACGCGATTGGGAATCGAAAAAAACATTACTTACGCATCAAGTAAAATCTCACGCAATTTTATGCCATATTTAATAGGTGCGTGTGATATCTATGCTGCGCCTTCAAGACTTGAAGGTTTTGGAATGCCACAAGTAGAGGCAGGAGCCTGCGGAAAACCAGTAATTAGCATTAATGCCATGGGAATGCTTGATACACTCGTTCATAACAAAACAGCACTTCTGGCAAATGTAGCACAGAAAATTATTGTTAATGAAGTGATTCTCGGTAAAGAATCCGGTTATGAAGAACAAACTAGGATTTTATTTGATGTTCCGCGAATAGTAGATTATCGCGCAAGTGTTCATGATATTGCCAACCATTTAATGACGCTTATGAATGATGCGCCCTTACGTGAAAAAATGGGCATTGCCGGAAGAAACCGTGCAGTTGAAAATTTTGATTACAGGGTTGTCGCAAAAAAGTTTGTGAAAATTATGAACGAAAAATTAGGAATAACTTAATTTAACAGAAACATGGAAACTGTAAACTGGGAAAAGATAGAAGTAGCTAAAAAGGCTGCCCTTGAAGTATTAATGCATAATTCTCACGGGCCTTATAATGATCTTCCACGTACAGCAGGCTGGGGATATCCCGAACCATACACAAGAGATTTGATGTTTTCTGTATTGGGAATTGCTGTATCCAACAATAAAAAATTATTAGCCAGCATACGAAGAGTGTTAAAAACTTTGGCACAAAACCAAACCAAACATGGCCATATTCCTTCATTGGTGCACGACAATGGTAACCGTGGAGCCAGTGATACAACGCCGTTATTCTTGCTTGGTGTCGGTATTTACAGAAAAGTAACGGGAAACCCCGATTTTCTTCAAGAAGCCGTCAAAAAAGCTATGATATGGATGGAATATCAATGCCCGTTAGATTTGTATTTGGTTGCGCAACAACCAACAAGTGATTGGCGAGATGAACAATGGGTGCTTGGGTATGGGCTTTATGTCAATACAATTGTGTACAGTTACCTTCGGCTTCTGGGTCAAAATGAAAGAGCAGATATGATGTTCACAGAAATAAGGAATTTCACCAATTCGGGAACCTCGGAACCTGATCCGCTTCGTGAAGGTTTTATGCTGAAACAAAAACCATATTTTGCTTTTTGGTCGTATAAAATATATAGCAGCGACCGCTTCGACCTTTTGGGCAACAGCATTGCCGTCCTTTCCGGTCTTGTGTCCGTTTCTGAGGCAGAAAAAATGATTTTATGGGTTGAAGATGAATGTGAAGTAATGAAAAAAAGGGGAGAACTGGCTGTAAACCTACCTCCTAATTTTTTTCCATTTATTAAACCGGAAGATTCCGACTGGCGGTTGCGCTATGAAATTTATAACAAGCCTGGAGAATACCATAATGGAGGTATTTGGCCTTTTATTTGCGGATTTTACGTTGCAGCCTTAGTTGCAGCCAAAAAATACAAGCTTGCAGAAAAAAAACTTATAGAACTTACTCAAATGATGAAAATCTCTAAAGACAAAAGTTTGGAGTTTGGATTTAATGAATGGTTTAAAGCTCAAGACGGTAAAGCAATGGGAAACGACTGGCAAACTTGGTCTGCAGCACTTTACATTTATGCCGCAAAATGTGTTGAGAAAAGGAGCACTCCTTTTTTTGATGAAATGAGAACTTAATTTTTTTGCGATGAGAATTTTAATCAAAAAGACAAAGATGAAGTGGGCAGTTGTGTCGCCGATTATTTAATTAACAAAATCAAGGCTTTTAAGCCTACAAAATTAAAACCTTTTGTATTGGGATCGCCCACATATACCTACTTATAAATAGCTTGTAAGGATACATAAATTGGGCGATATCTCGTTTAAGAATGTCATTACATTCAATATGGATGAATATTTTGGATGATGGATGCAAAAGAAGTCTTGATTATCATAACGGGTTTTAACAAAGCGAGGGCACTGCGAGAAGTTGTTGAAGGCAGTATCAGTCGTATGTGAACCGTTTCCTTGCTTCAGATGCACCAAAAAGGAATTATTGTTTGTGACAAAATGGCAACCATGGAATTAAAGGTCGAAACTGTAAAATATTTCCGGAATATTGAAAATATTGCAGCAGATAATATGTTTAAAACAAGTTGAATATAATAGCCGTTTTGAGTTATAAGTTTTAAGTTAAAAAAGCGAAAGGTTAATGCTCCTTGTAAGCAAGCCTAGATACTCACAACCATAAAACAGACATCTAAAAATTGAACTTTGACATCTTGAAAAAGCATTCGGACTGACATTTACTGGATAGTCAATTTCCTTGTAATCGGAATCAAACAAAATGGACTTTGGCGACACACAATCCGACCAATTATTTCAAAATTTTTTAACTTCCCCTATTTCAAAAAATAATTTTAGCCAGCCCTAATTTGTACATTTGGTTTTGTCCCAACCAACACAAGACCAACGCTTCTGCAAAACCAAAAGAGCCAATTTTCCAACCACCAAAAGAGTGTTAAAAAGATATTAGGATTAATTGCTAAAAATCAAATTTCTTTCCCTATTTTAGACACTAAATGTCAACACATGTTATGTCAACAGAAACAGTAGGCGAAAAGCTAAGACAACTAAGAGGACAAAATCAACTGCCATTGCGTAAGGTAGCTGCATTAATTGATATAGATGCTGCAATTTTAAGCAAAATGGAGCGTGGAGAAAGAAAGCTTACAAAAGAGGTGGTTTTGAAACTTGCAGATATTTATAAATATAGTGCAGACGACCTTTTGGTGTCATTTCTCAGCGACAAGATAATGTACGAAATTCAGGATGAAGACCTTGGAGAAAAAGCCTTGAAAGTGGCGGAACAAAGAGTAAAATATTTAAAAGTGAATAAGCGCAAATGAAACGAGCATAACAAATTTTAATACACAAAGGAATGATTAATGGCGAACAGCAGCTGTTACCGATAAAAAATAAAATTTAAACAGATGAAAGGTAACATATTAGAAAAAATGCGGGAAGCGTTTTCTAATATCCCAATAAATATTGAAGATGAAATTGAAGAAGATTTTTATTGGGGGAAAATGGAACTTATCGTTTTGAAATTTGACATTGGTTTGATGAAAAGTTACCAAATGGAATTGCTTATCTAATATGAAATTTTAAAAATTAAAATACAATAAAGTGGCTTTACCTATAAACGTAAATGAACTGTTGCATGGGAATACCATTGAATGGGATCGCATTGAATTGAAAAAAGGATGGAATCCGGAAGATATTATTCATTCTCTTTGTGCTTACGCTAACGATATTAATAATTGGGATGGCGGATATATTATTGTTGGAGTTGAAGAAGAATATGGAATGGCTAAACTTCCACCTTTTGGATTAAATCCTGAACAAATGGATTCATTACAGAAGAAATTAATTGAATTGACTTATAAAATATCACCAAGTTATGTCCCTGTTTCACAGCCTTATATTAAAGGCGGGAAACACATATTGATTATCTGGGCTCCTGCAGGCGACAATAGGCCTTACAAAGCTCCTGTTAGTCTAAGTGGGAAGAAATCAGAAAAGGCATGGTACATTAAACGGGGATCTAAAACCATTAAAGTAAAAGAAGGTTCTGAGGACGAAAGAAGGTTGCTCGAACTTACGGCTCGCATCCCTTTTGATGACAGGATAAACCAACAGGCAACACTTGACGATTTAAGTTTACGTTTGATTCAGGAACATCTTAAAGAAGTTATGAGCTCTTTATACGATGAAAGCACAAAGATTTCTTTTTCCGATTTATGCAAACAAATGAAAATTGCAAAAGGACCTGACGAATTTTTAAGGCCGACCAATGCAGGATTACTGTTATTTAACGAACATCCTGAACAATTTTTTACCGGTGCCAAAATAGAACTTGTTATACACAAAGGGAATGTTGGCAAAAACTACATAGAAAAAATATTTACAGGATCTCTTGTCAACCAAGTTAGAGATGTTTTGAATTTTATTAAAACCAATATTATTCAGGAACAAGTTTCTAAAGCCCCCGAACAGGCAGAAGCAGTCAGATTCTATAACTATCCTTATCAAGCCATTGAAGAAGCATTGGTTAATGCTGTTTATCATAAAAGTTACGAACGGGAGAATCCGGTGGAAATTCAGATCCATACTGATAAAATTGAAATATTGAGTTTCCCTGGACCAATGCCTCCTATAGACAAGGAAATGCTTAAAAAGGAAAGAGTGGTTGCAAGAGAATACAGAAACCGAAAATTGGGCGGTTTCTTAAAAGAACTGAAATTAACTGAAGGCAGAGGAACCGGATTGCCTATCATTCATAGCAGTCTTGAGGTTAACGGCTCACCGCCTCCAGTATTTGAAACAGACGACGATTTATTGTATTTTTTGAGCATTATCAGAATTCATCCCCTTTCTAAAACCGTCTTAGACCAGGATGAGGAACAAAGAAGAGACCAAGATAAAGAACTGAATATCTACACATTAAACTATTTAGACGCTGTTCTTAGGTCGGGAAAGAGACTAAGAAGAGACCAAGTTGGAACTAAGTTGTTGCATGATTTAGAGACGATTTACCTCAAGGTTTTAAGACATTGCGAGAAGCCAAAAAGCCGTTTTTCAATACTTGAGCATATTGGGCTTTATAATAACAGTAAAAATTTCAATTATTACATAAAGCCCTTAATAGTTACAGAATGGTTAAAACAAACTATTCCAGATAAACCAACAAGTAAAAATCAACGATATTTCACCTCAGGGCTTGGAAGCAAATTACTGACACTTTTAGACGAAAAGAACACTCAAAACATTCAACGTATTGCCGTTTCATCCTCCAATATTGCGTCAGTTGGTTACGATGCTGAAAATAAAATACTGGAAATAGAATTTCATCATGGTGGCATTTACCAATATTTTAATGTTCCGAAAAAGATCTATGATGGATTGATGGACGCAGAGTCGAAAGCCAGTTATTTCTATCATAATATTCGTGAAAATAATAATTATCAAAAAATATAAAACTTAAAATTATGAAAAGACGATCAGTAGAATCCTCAAACCTTGCATCAATTGGATATGATGCGGCAAATGAAATTCATTTTAACAACGAATATCAAGAAAAAGGAAAAAAATTGTCGAACGAAATGTATAACCAAATAATAAATTGCAAATAAAAAACGAAATGGAGAAAGACAAAAAAGAAATTAGACCAATAACAAACCTTTTAGGACTTGCCATTTTTGATTCTCAAAGACTAGAATACACGATTGCTTTTATGATGCTACTCGTTAACAATGAACTAAATTTCACAAGCAGAGAACACGATGAAAAGATTAATAATTATATGCTCAATCTTTCTAAAAAAACTCTTGGCACATTAATAAGTCAATTAAAGAAACTAATTAATGTAAGTGATGGGTTTTCTGAAAGACTTGAAGAAGCTCTGGATGCTCGAAATTACTTAACACATAGATTTTTCAATCATCAAGTAGAAAATTTATTAACTGTAATAGGCAGAAAAGAAGCGTTGGAATTGGTAAAAGAGAAAAGAGAATTATTATACCAATGTAATTTTTTTCTTGACCCTTTTGTCCAAGCATTAATTAAATTGAGAGGATTTACACCCGAAATGTTCACAGATAAAGTGTCGGAAAAATATGAACACGAAGAATAAAAACGAACATACAACACTACATATAATTTATGCTTACATTTAAACTATATTTAAAGCGATAATGGATATATCGGATCAAATTGTGCCAGTGATATCGGTTTGAATTGTGCCACTTTTGTGGTTCATTTAAAAA
>JAENXD010000068.1 GCA_016649745.1 Flavobacteriaceae bacterium
TTAATCTTCGCGTAAAAAAGCTTATTTTAGTCCAAAATTGGCACATGAACTTAGGTTCTTAGACAGACTGCCGTTGTGCGTCATTTGATGAAAAGTGCTTCGTCTTGAGTTTTAGAACATCCAGAAAATTGAATAGCCTCAACACTATCTACTATGGTTTTAATATATTTTGTTGTCCCAAAATCTTTTTCAACAATGATATATTTTTTCAAAATTTACGAAGCTTAAAATGTACCTCGAAAGATATGTATTGGAGAAGTAATTACGGTAAGGCTGTCCCGTAAAAATAGTAAGGATGGCAGTTGCTAATAGTTTTTAATTTTTAAAGAAATTTCTAATCAAATTTTAAGAAAATGACAAAAAATGTACAATATTGATTTCTAAAGCTTTAATTCCTGTTAATAATTTTACTACCTAAAAAACAGCACAGTTCTCCGTGCAATTTTACTGTTTTTCGGGTAGTGATAAAATTCTCTGAATTCCTATTTGTTAAATAACCAAAATGACGGTATCTGTTCGTTTTTTTGACAAGAATAAACTGTAAAATTATTTCTGATTCCACCGTAAAATGTTGTGTCCAAAATTATAGAATACAATCTTCTAATTTAACGAGTATCAATCTTTTATGCAAATTCACAAAGCGCTAATTTACACGCTTTTAGTAAATTATATTTTTTGTCTTGTATTAAAAATTTATTCATAAAACAATTACGACAACCCTGAAATAACACCATTATCATCAATCGTCATGCCTTCTGAAGCTGGTATTCCAGGCAATCCCGGCATCCGCATCATTTCACCTAAAATTGGAATGATGAATCCGGCTCCGGCAGAAATTTCAATTTCCCGAACCGTTACAGTAAATCCTTTTGGCCTTCCTAAAATGGTTTCATTATCCGTAAATGATTTTTGGGTTTTGGCCATACAAATAGGTAAATTATTTAAGCCCAGCCTATCAATTCTTTTTAAATTTAAAAATGCCTTTTTTTCAAAATCAACGCCATCAGCACCATAAATTTCTTTGGCAATGGTTTCAATTTTTTCTCTTACAGATGAATTCCAATCGTATAAAGGCTTAAATTCGGATTTGGTAGCCTCAACCACTTTCACTAGAGCTTCCGCCAGTTTCTCTGCGCCACTTCCTCCTTTTTCCCAACCTTCAGTAACAACTGCCTGAACACCTAATGCGGCACATTTTTCAATAATATAATCCACCTCTTCCTTAGAGTCGCTTATAAAAGCGTTAATGGCCACAACTGGTTCAATATTAAATTTTCTAATGTTTTCAATATGTTTTTCCAGATTGCAAAAACCTTTAATTACGAACTCCATATTTGGCGTATTGTAGGCCTCTTTTTTTGCGCCGCCATGGTGTCGTAATGCCCTTATTGTAGCGACAAGAACTACAGCTTTCGGATTTAAATTGGCAGCCACACATTTTATGTTTAAAAATTTTTCAGCGCCTAAATCAGCACCAAAACCAGCTTCAGTAATCACATAATTTGATAAAGACAATCCCATTTTAGTAGCAATAATGGTATTGGTGCCTTGCGCAATATTTGCAAACGGTCCACCATGAATAATTGCGGGATTTTCTTCCAATGTTTGCACCAAGTTTGGTTTAATGGCATCTCTCAACAAAATAGCCATCGCATTTTCGGCCTTTAAGTCCCGTGCAAAAATTGGCTTATTGTCGAAGGTAAATCCAACAAAAATATCGCCCAAACGTTTTTTCAAATTTTTAAAATCGGTTGCCATACATAAAATAGCCATCACTTCAGAAGCTGCCGTAATGTTAAACCCATCTTCTCTTGGAATACCGTTTACGGTACCCCCTAGCCCAATAATGATATTTCGCAAAGCCCTGTCGTTCATGTCAATAACGCGTTTCCAAACCACCGTTCTTGCATCAAGTTTAAGATTGTTTGTTTTGCTTTGTAAATTATTGTCAATTAAGGCCGATAATAAATTGTTTGCCTTTTCCACGGCATTAAAATCACCGGTAAAGTGAAGGTTTATATCTTCCATAGGAACAACTTGCGAATAACCGCCACCGGCCGCTCCGCCTTTAATTCCAAAAACCGGTCCCAGTGATGGCTCCCGAAGTACCACCATAGCCTGTTTTCCAATTTTATTCAATCCTTCCGTTAAGCCGATAGAAACTGTTGTTTTCCCTTCTCCGGCAGGAGTTGGTGTAATCGCTGTAACCAAAATCAAATTATTCTTTTTGATTTTTTCTTCATCAATAAAACTTAAAGGCAGCTTGGCCTTATATTTCCCATACATTTCCATGTCATCTTCTTCAATACCCAACTTGGCAGCAATTTCTTTAATATGTAATAATTTTTTTTGTTGTGCTATTTCTATATCTGATAAATGTTTCATTTTTTCCTAAATTTTATAACAAATATATAAAATTCATTGTTCAGAATTGTTATAAATATGAATCTGATAAATTACCTGCAATAAAAGAAAAAAAGAATTGTCAGTTCCTATTTGAAATTATATATTTGCACGTTAATTACAAATGAATTTTTATAAAATAAATTTAAGATGCAAAACAAAGGACTTATAAAGTTATTCGCTATTCTATTCGGATTAGTAAGTTTATATCAACTATCATTTACTTGGTTTACCAATGGTGTTGAAAATAAAGCAAAAGTTTACGCGGAAGCTAAATCTGAAGACGGTAGGGAAATAGCCAGATTAGAAAGGGCGTATTTAGACTCTATTGCAAATTATCCGGTCGTAGATTTAGGTTTTGCACAATTTAGCTATAGCGAAATTAAAGACAAACAACTAAACTTAGGATTAGACCTTAAAGGCGGTATCAATGCTATTTTACAAGTGTCTGTTAAGGATATTTTAATTGGGTTGTCAAACAATTCTAAAAATCCAACTTTTAATGAAGCATTGGCAAAAGCCACTGAAGCCCAAAAAAGTAGTGATGACACCTTTTTAAATTTATTTTTTATCGAATTTAAAAAATTAAGTGACGGAAAGGTTAAATTAAGTGACCCAGGTATTTTTGGAAACAAATCGTTACGTGAAAAAATAAACTTTAAATTATCTGATGAAGAAGTTAAACCAATTATTGAAGCTGAAATTTCAGGTTCTATCAATACTGCTTTTGAAGTTTTAAGAAGTCGAATCGATAAATTTGGCGTTACACAACCAAACATTCAAAGAATTGGAAATTCAGGACGTATTTTAATTGAATTACCAGGAGCAAAAGATATCGACCGTGTTAAAAATTTATTGCAAAGCACCGCTGAATTAGAGTTCTGGGAAGTATATTCAAATCAAGAAACTGCAAATTTCTTTTTTCAAGCCAACTCTGTTGTTGAAAATTTATTAAAAGAAGATACTAAATTAGACACTACAGCTGTAAAAGAAAATATAGATGATTTATTGGGAGCTGTTTCTGATTCCTTAGCAACTAAAAAAACGAATAATTTATTCTCTATTTTTACGCCAAGCATACCGCAATCTGAAAATCAGGTATCCTCAGTAATAGGAACTGCTAAAGTAGCTGATACCGCCAAGGTAAACGCTTATTTAGCTATGTCAGAAATTAGATCATTACTTCCTAATGAAATGAAGTATGCCAAATTTCTTTGGGATGCAAAACCATTTTCTGCAACGACAACTGGCACCAATGAAAGTACCGAATTAATTTATTTATATGGGATTAAATCTAATCGTGAAGATATTGCACCAATTGAAGGTGATGTAATTGATGATGCCAGTCAGGAATACGGACAAACAGGTCAGCCGGAAGTAAGTATGACCATGAATGCAAATGGGACGAAACTGTGGGGAAAAATGACAACTGATAATGTTGGCAAATTCGTTGCGGTTGTGCTTGATGATTATGTTTATACCGCGCCGTCAGTAAATACTGCTATTACAAATGGAAGAACTTCTATTTCTGGCGGAAGTATGACTGTTGAAGAAGCCCAGGATATCGCAAACGTATTAAAAGCAGGTAAATTACCGGCCGCCGCACATATTATTCAATCAGAAATTGTTGGTCCTTCTTTAGGGCAACAAGCTATTGACAGCAGTATGTATTCTTTCTTCTTGGCATTGCTCATTGTTTTTGCTTGGATGATTTTTTATTACGGTAAGGCAGGTATAATAGCCGATTTTGCTTTAATTGTAAACCTTTTATTTATTTTTGGCGTTTTAACAGCATTCGGAGCTGTTTTAACTTTACCCGGAATTGCGGGTATCATTTTAACTATAGGTATCGCGGTTGATGCCAACGTTATTATATACGAAAGGATTAAAGAAGAATTAAATCATGGAAAAGGCCTTAAAGCATCCATAAAATACGGATTTAGTTATGATGGTGCATTTTCAGCCATTTTAGATGCCAACGTTACTTCATTGCTAACAGGTATCATTTTGTATGTTTTTGGAACAGGCCCGGTAAAAGGATTTGCTTATACCTTTATTGTGGGGATATTAACTTCTTTGTTTACCGCGATTTTCATCACCCGTTTGTTAATTGACTGGTATGCCAATAAAGGAAAAATATTTACCTTTAATACAAGTATTACAAAAAAATGGTTTACCAAAATTAATGTAGATTTTGTTAAATTAAGAAAACCAGCTTATATATTTTCAGGTATTTTAATTTTATTTAGTATTTTTTCATTATATACTAACGGCTTAAACTATGGAGTAGATTTTGTGGGTGGAAGATCTTATGTTGTAAAATTTGAGAAAGCCACAAGTGCTACAGATGTTGCAAATACGTTAAGAGATGTTTTTGGTGATGCTCCGGAGGTGAAAACCTACGGTGACGTGAGTCAATTAAAAATTACAACAAAATATAAAATCGAATTAGAAGATAAGGAAATTGATGATGAAGTGCAAAAATTATTATTTGCCGGTTTAAAACCATATAACCCATCCGAACTTACTTTAGAAGAATTTAAACCAGGTTACGATGGCGTAAAAGCAATTGGTATCCTTAGCTCTATAAAAGTGGAGCCAACCATTGCCGATGATATTAAAACAGCGGCAGGATGGGCCATTTTGGGCTCACTCTTAGTTATATTCCTTTATATTTTAGTGCGATTTAGAAAATGGCAATATAGTTTGGGGGCTGTAATTTCATTATTTCATGACGTATTAATTGTTTTTGGTATTTTCTCTATCTTTTATAAAATATTGCCTTTTGATATGGAGATTGGACAATCTTTTATTGCTGCCATTCTAACAGTATTAGGATATTCAATAAATGACACGGTGATTGTTTTCGATAGAATTCGTGAGTTTACCAAAACCCATACTTCATGGTCATTATATAAAATTATAAATACTGGGATAAACAGCACAATGGGTAGAACCATAAACACTTCTTTAACAACATTGTTGGTGTTATTTGCCATATTCTTATTTGGAGGCGATTCCATTAAAGGATTTATGTTCGCATTAATTGTTGGTATTGGAGTTGGTACTTACTCATCCGTATTTGTTGCATCAGCAATTGTATATGATACCGTAAAAAAAACAGATAAAGAAATAGAAAAGGAAAAAGCTAAAAATTAATTAACATTTCAAACTTTTACCATAAAACCGTTTTGACCAATCAAAACGGTTTTTGTATTTCAAATTAGCAAATAAAACAGAATTAAGGGCGAATATTCTTTATTGATTATTAAATTTGTAACAAAGCATAAAAATGAGCATCATTAAATTACACAATACCTATTTTAAAAAATACATATCAGAAAAAAAAATTGCCGAAGCCGTAGATTTAATGGTTGAACAAATTACTGAAGACTGTAAAGACGAAACACCTGTTTTTATTGGAATATTAAATGGTTCATTCATGTTTGTTGCCGATTTGGTTCGTAAATACAACTACAACTGTACAGTTTCATTTGTAAAATTAGCTTCTTATGAAGGCGTTAGTTCTACTGGAAAAATAAAACAGTTAGTGGGTTTAAACGAAGATTTGGAAGGGAAAACCGTTATTATTTTAGAAGATATTATTGACACAGGAAATACGCTTCAGGAAATTTATGACATCTTTAATGATAGAAAATTAAAACAACTTAAAATAGCCACCTTATTTTTTAAACCAGATGTGTTTAAAAAAGATTTAAAAATAGACTATATCGGTATTTCAATTCCCGATAAATTTATCATCGGTTATGGTTTAGACTATGATGGCTTAGGCAGAAATCTTGCCAGTATTTATCAACTTACAAATCCTCCAAAAATGAAAAACATTGTTTTATTTGGACCTCCGGGCGCAGGAAAAGGAACTCAAGCAGATATGCTTAAAGAGAAATATAACCTTATCCATATTTCAACAGGTGACGTTTTCCGTTCCAATATCAATAACAAAACAGAACTTGGAATATTGGCAAAATCCTTTATGGACAATGGCGATTTGGTTCCTGATGAAGTCACTATCAATATGCTGAAGGCCGAAGTTGATAAAAATCCAACTGCAAACGGGTTTATATTTGACGGATTTCCGCGCACTAAATCCCAAGCAAAGGCTTTAGACAAATTTTTAGAAGAAAAAGGAGAACTCATTAGTGGCATGGTTGCATTGGAAGTACCTGAAAATTTATTGGTTACACGCTTGTTGGAACGAGGTAAAATTAGCGGAAGAATCGATGACCAGGACGAAAGTAAAATTCGAAATCGTTTTAACGAATACAATACGAAAACGGCTGTTTTAAAGGATTATTACCAACTTCAAGGTAAATATTTTGGTGCAAATGGTGTAGGAACCATTGATGATATTACCAAACGATTATCGGAAATAATTGATAAGCTGTAAGCCCCCTAGCCCCCGAAGGGGGAATTAATAGGTTTACAAACAGTTGGCAGTTAAACAAATAAACCATTGTAAAGTTCTAAGTTTTAAGTTTCAATTACACGCTTAAACCCTTAAAAAAATGACTGAAGAAAATTTTGTTGATTATGTAAAGATTTATGCCTCGTCCGGCAAAGGAGGTCGTGGTTCCACACATTTACATAGGGAGAAATATATTGATAAAGGCGGGCCTGATGGTGGAGACGGCGGTCGCGGCGGACATATTATTGTTCGTGGAAATAAAAACATGTGGACACTTTTTCCGCTAAAATTTAAAAAACACTTCAAAGCCGACCACGGTGGCGACGGAAGCAAGCAACGAAGTACCGGAAAAGACGGTAAAGATGTGTATATTGAAGTTCCTATGGGAACCATTATTAGAGATGGGGAAACACAGGACGTTTTATTTGAAATTACACACGAAAACCCAGAGCAGCATTTACTTGAAGGTGGCATGGGCGGATTGGGAAATTGGAATTTCAGATCGTCAACACATCAAACTCCACGGTTTTCACAGCCCGGCATTGATATGAAAGAAGGCTGGTTTCAATTAGAATTAAAAGTATTGGCTGATGTTGGTTTGGTTGGTTTTCCAAATGCCGGGAAATCTACCTTGCTTTCTGTTCTTACAGCCGCTAAGCCTAAAATTGCCGATTATCCTTTTACGACATTAAAACCCAATTTGGGTATTGTGGAATACCGTGATTTTCAAACATTTGTAATGGCCGATATTCCCGGAATTATTGAAGGTGCTGCGGAAGGAAAAGGCTTGGGACATCGCTTTTTACGCCATATTGAAAGAAATTCTATTTTATTGTTTTTAATTCCTGCCGATTCTGACGATATTCAAAAAGAATACACTATTTTATTGAACGAATTAAAACAACACAATCCTGAATTGCTGGATAAAAACAGGTTGCTCGCCATTTCAAAATCCGATTTATTGGATGATGAATTAAAAGCGGAAATTATCAAGGAATTGCCTAAAGGAATTAAAACCCTTTTTATTTCATCGATTGCCCAACAAGGCCTAATGGAATTAAAAGATACCTTATGGAAAATGCTAAACGATTAATTTGGCGGCAAAATTTAAAAAGTGTGGGTAATACCAATTTAAACATATAATTTGGTATAATATGCCAATGCATAATTCACCTAAAATATTTTATTAAAAAAAGAGTAGTCTTAAAACACTACTCCTTTTTTTGGTTATGATAAATCATTCTTACAATCACCGTTATTTTGCTAAAATGACACTACTATTGCACTCTTTTATAAATTTTATCACCACTTTCATCTTCCACTTTTAAATTACCTCGTGAATCCAATTCAAGCAACCGAGGTTGTTTAAAAGCAGCCCATTTGATAATAAATAAATTGGGAACAGCTGTTTTGTAAATGACCGCAAATTCAAATTTTTCATCACCGCCAACAAAAGCGTAATAATCTTCCTTGGCCGAAATTTCACATTCACCCCATTTATCGACAAAATATTTGCCTTCAATTGAATTAACTACAGGAGTAACGAATGATTTTACCGGCTCATTTTTTGCTTCATTGGCTTCTTTAATAACAATTTGTTTTGCCACTTCCATCGATGGAATATCCTTTATCTCTGGAACTTCCTTTATGGCAACTATCGGCACAATTTCCGCTACTGCTGGTTTCTCAATTTTCACCTTCTTTTCTGCATTAATTTTTTCATCGGCAGCTATAACACCCATATACGCATATTTCAAATTTTCAAGGTCAACAAAAGCATTTCTAAGGGCTTCATGATATGCCATTTTATAATCCTTTTCTTTCGACTTTCCCTCTTCGGTTGAAAAAACCACTTGATTATAACAATCTGATAAATCAATTCTAAGTTTTGTACTTAAAAAACTTGAGGCATTATTTACGGAAGTTTTTAATGCCAAACAGCTATTATGCGCCAAATCATCAGGTAAAGTATCATCCATGAAAAATACAGTAAAACCCGCACGTTCAAATAAAAATTTAGTCAGCGAATTCAACTGATACTGATTTGGTGATTTTTGAAATTCAAATTGATTTGGCACTAAAATATATTTATAAGAATTGATGCTTTTTTGTGCAAAAAGAATGGAAAAACTAAAAATTAAAAGGAAACTGATTGAAAATGATTTGTTCATAAGGATAAAAATTTAGAGGGATATCTTGCCTGCTACTGATGTTAATATTGAACTGGTTTAAACTTTTTTCAATTAGCTACAAAATGTTATTTTTCACTCACTTTTTGCCTTTTTTGAACTCCGTAGCAATGCTATGCAGTTAAAAAAAGACTTCAATTGAGCAAAAAAACCCTATTTTTCGCTTCAATCAAAAAAGTTTAAACCAGTTCATTTGTAAAAGTACTAATTTTTTTCTTTAAATATAAAATTAATGCCCAATTGAAAACTGGCGCTTTTTGCAGCATACACATTATTTAAATTCAGTAAATTATCTGCGGTGAAATACGCATTAAACAAACCTATTTGAGTTGACAGCCCGATTCCTATATTAGAAAATGAATACGGATCTGCAGTATACGTGAGTTTTGTTCGAAAATATTTATTTATTTTTCGCTCGAAAAATACCGTGGCGGCCATATAAGAATGTACTGTTCCTATCGTTGAAAACCATTGAAAACCTATTTTATTGTTAAACGACTCTGGATCAATTAAAAACCGGCAATCATCATAAGTTTGACCAAAAGAATAACTTAAGACTCCATTCAACTTCACAGGCCTAAATGAAATATATTTATCGTAAATAGTGTCTAATACAATTTTTTCGTTAAAATCATCCTCTAAATCCGTCCAATAATCTTCCGGATTATTTAGGTCGAAAGCCAATTCAATTCCTTCAATTTCATAATCCCCTTTTATGCTGTAAGATTCCACATTTTTGGTGTTGTACACAAATCCAAAATCTTGAATGCTTCCGGTAATTGCCCATTGTTTGTCTAAATGATGCGTAAAACCAACATCAAAACCAAGTCCTAAATTGCCTCCAAACAGTAAATTTTTCTTCACGTAAGAATCATCAACCGTTTCTCCACTGTCCAAAAATATGCCTGAAGTTTGCATTAAAAGATTTACATTTTCAAGTTGCTGGCTGTAAGTATTATTTATTCTCAACGGCATCAAAGCACCACTATTTTGTTTTGATTTAACATGGAACATCCCAGAATATATTTTTGCCCTTGCGCCAATTTGCCATTTATCATTTAATTTTTTCGACAAACCTACATGCAAAACACCTAACATCTCGGCTCGGAAAGCCAACTTATTTACCGAATAATGCTTGTTGACAACGTTATTCTCGTACAAATCGACCAAATCTTTTGGAATTTTAGCCAATGCCTCAAACTCTTCATAATAGCCAAAACTCAAATAATTTTTATTTGGCAATCTAAAACCACCGCTTAAAATTTCCAATTGTTGGTTTACCGCAACAAATTCCGACTTTCCGTTATTTGCAAGTACATCTCTGATTTTAACATTAATATCAATGCCATTGTCGGCAAAAATATCATAGGTCGAGAATCCGGTAAACCCGCCTTGAAGAGAAATTTGTGATAAAAAAGGCACGCCCACGTGAGATTTATAACCAACTTCAGTACCGGGATTTAGCAATAAAGTTTGTGGCAAACCTGCAAAATCGTACAAAACCTGTTTGTTTTGACCATATCCAACCGAAAAAATAAGAAAAATCAACATTAAAAATTTTCTCATTTTTTTTAGTAATTTAAAAATGTTTTTGCAGATGATTTTAAATTTAATGTTCCTGTTTCATTTACAGTCTGATTGTTGCCGTCGCCACTTGGCAACAAATTTATGTAGGCGCCTCTTACTATGTTATAAATAATGCTTAAATCACTTTTAGGAATCTCTATGATTGTTGCTGTTTCGCCTGAATTTTCAGGAACCGTTATGGTTGGCTGCAAGGTATAAATTGGAGTATTAAAACTGTCATAAAACACAAAATTAAATGTAAAAGTTCTGTTAAACGTGTTTTGTGTTATAACGGTAATTTCAACTTTTTTCACATAAGGCTCAGCATCTTTTGATATTGGCACATTCATAAAATCTGTAGAAAGCGGTATTTCTTCATTAGAAATATCCAAAAAATTTGGAGCAGTTAAATCCAAATGGATCAAAGTGACTAAATATGTTGACTGAACGTTTGCTTGGTTCTGTTGATTAAAATCAACATCTTTTGTAAAGCTTTGAAGGCAAAAACTCAATATAAAAAGGACGATGATTTTTGAAAATTTCATAAAACTAAATTGATTATCCTTTTAACGTTATAAATACTGTTTAATTTCAATAAGATGATTGACTGATTTAATATTTTCAGAAACAGGTTGTTCGTTAAAATTACAGAAAATAACATCCAAGCCTGCATCTTTAGCTCCCATTATATCTGCTTCCCAATTGTCGCCAATCATAATAGATTCGGCAGAAACTGCATTTGTCAAGGCTAAAGCATATTCAAAAATTACTCGATTTGGTTTTTTTACACCGGCATCTTCTGAAATAATTATTTTATCAAAATATTTGGAAAGCCCTGAATTTTTCATCTTTTTAGACTGAACTTCATTAAATCCATTTGTAATTATATGCAATTTATAATTCACATACAAATGTTCCAAAATTTCGTGAGCACCTTCAAACAGTTGATTATTGTTAGGAAGCACATCAATATAACCTATTGATAAATCTTCGAGTAATTGAATATCAACCTTATGATTTAATTTTACAAAAGTGTCTTTTAACCTGCCCAATCTTAGTTCTTCTTTTGATATTTTTTCCTCACGGTATAATTTCCAATAATGCTCATTAATTCCCCTATAATGATTCAAAAACTTCTGAAGTTCAACTTTTACTTTATGTTTTTTAAAAATAGTCTCAAAAGCGATGTCAGAATTTGTTTCAAAATCCCACAGCGTGTGATCCAAATCGAAGAATATGTGTTTAATATGTTTCATTTATTTATTTTTTGACAATTTACTTAAATTGCTTTTAAAATTAACAATAATGAATCTATTTTTATATCCATACTTTTCCTGAAAATTGAAGATTGGGCTACTTCTTAAATTACTGTTGCTCTATAAATATTGGTCCACCCATTCCAATACTCATTTTCACATAAAGTATCATTATGAAAAACCGAAATAAATGTTCCGTTAACTTTTTGAACTTCATTTTTTAATTCCAAAATCTTAGCCAAACTCTCTGCATTTGAAAGTTCCATATGCTCTTTTAAAGTAATGTCCATGACCGCATAAGGAAATATTTTTAAGGGTGTCTGACTTTCAAAATCTATATCATAAAAATAAAATGGCGTGCAAGTACTCGCCCTAAAACCAGCAGATTTTTCAAAGCCCATTGTGTAATCTTCCTTCAAATCTAAATCTATTAAATTTTGATAAGTCTCAGGCAAACTTAAACGCAAATAATGCTGGCGTGAGCAGGTTATTGGCCTATTGATAATGTTTTCTAACCTTAATTTTTCCTTCTTCAACATTACGGCATCATCAAAAGTAAAATAGGAAAATAGCAAACCAACCTTTGAATAATCGGCAACCGATTTTATTAATGATTTAAAATTGATATTTGAAGATGACACATTTTTATCGAAAGTAGTATAATTCCCGATTAAAAAGAAAAAAATCGTATCCAACTTAAACTCATTTTTAATTTTCAATAAAGTTGAAAAAGTATTATAAGGATCTTCTTTGAAATTCAAAACAGTTAAGATTCTGTTTCGAAAATGTATAAATTGTAAACTCAATAAATCCCTTAAGGAACCACCAACTGTTCTTACAAAACCTTTATGCTTATAAATGAAAGCCACATTTACGTTAATTGCAGATATTGACTTAAATTCTCTTGCGACATAATTATAGTTTGGAAATTTAATCTTTAACAGTTCCAAAAACTTAAAAGCCCAAATATCAACCATTGGTTTTTCAAGAAATCCATTTTTAAAGGCCAAACTTTCGGCTACTGTAAATCGTTCATGCACATCTCTCACATGCGGAAAATACTCTTCATACCTGCTTATTAAATAAAAACTTGCAGCAAAAATATCAAATGGAATCGTTGAAGATTCTCCAGCGGGAAAAAAACAGGGAACATCACCCCATTGATAAATTGTGGTGTCAATATCATTGATACCCTGCTCAAATAATAAATCGTGGCTTCTAATGAAAAATTCAGAACCTAAAGGAGCTTTTGAATAGGTTATTTTTGGTCCGTTATGCGCCACAAATTCATCGACTTTGGTGGTAAATGTTACCGGAATCTTAAGTATTCTGCCAAAAAAATGTTTAAAGATATAGTTAAGTCTTGGTGTGATTTTATATGTATAAATGAGTAACATTCCCTTTTTTAGTTAAGTTCAAATTGCCTGTCTTTTGTGAAATTCTATATCTATAAGTTGAAAATCTTACTTCACATTATATTTTCATCGGCAAAGCTAAAATACGCATTTTCTGTTATAATAAGGTGATCCAACACTTTTATATCGAGCGTTTCTCCGGCAAGTTTCAATTTATTGGTTATGGATTTATCCGCCTGACTGGGTTGCAATTTACCAGAAGGATGATTATGGCACAAAATTATAGCCGTTGAAAACAATTCAATCGCTTTTTTAAATACCAATCTAACATCTACCAAAGTACCTGTTAATCCACCTTTGCTCAATTGTTCTTTATGCAAAACTTTATTGGAATTATTTAAATAAACAATCCAAAATTCTTCGTGCTGAAGTTCACCAATTAAAGGTTGCATCATATTAAAAATAGCTTTGCTACCCGTAATTTGGGGCAATTCCAATGCTTCTTCAATCCTTCTTCTGCGACCAAGTTCCAAAGCCGTAATAATGGAAATGGCTTTAGCATCGCCAATCCCCTTAAATTTTTGCAAATCAAAAACCGATAATTTCCCAAGCTTATTTAAATTATTGTCTATTGAATTTAAAATTCTTTTAGATAGGTCCACAGCACTTTCATTTCTGCTCCCCGAACCTATTAAAATTGCAATCAATTCAGCATCTGATAAAGCTGATTTTCCTTTGAGAATTAATTTTTCTCTAGGCCTGTCATCCTCAGCCCAAGACTTTATGGAAACAGATTTATTTTCATAACTCATAACAATTTTTTTATCAAAGATAAGAGTAATATCTTTGCTTTAAATATCTATATATGAAAATTATTATTGCCGGTGCAGGAGATGTTGGTTTCCATTTGGCAAAACTGCTTTCTTTTGAATCTCAAGACATCTATTTGGTTGATCTTAACGCCGAAAAACTTGAGTATGCCAGCAATCATATCGACGTTATCACCAAAAAAGGAGATGCGACTTCAATAAAGCTTTTAAAAGAAATTAACATTCATAAAGCTGATATTTTTTTAGCGGTAACAGAATCCCAAAATACGAATTTTACCTTAGCTGTTTTGGCAAAAAAATTAGGTGCTAAAAAAACAATTGCACGAATTTCAAATCATGAATTTACTCAAAACTCCGAAATTGACTTTGCCGAAATAGGAATTGACAGTATGATTTCTCCGGGTGAATTGGCTGCTGATGAGATTAAAATGCTCTTACACCAATCGGCATTTAATGACACCATTGAATTTGAGAACGGAACCTTAAATATTTTGGGAAGCACATTAGACTATAAATCCCCATTAATAAATTTAACCGTTCAGGAAGCTCGCAAGCGTTTTTCAGATGTTGAATTTATTACAATTGCCATTAAGCCTGAAAACAGCAGTGAAACAATAATTCCAAGAGGAAATTCGGTTTATCGCCCCAAGGATCAAATTTATTTCTCGGCTCCCAAAGTAAGCATAAAAAAACTCTATAAACTTATGGGGAAAAAGCCTTTTGGCGTAAAAGACGTTATGATTTTAGGTGGTGGTAAAATTGGTATTAAAGCCGCGAGAAATTTATGTGACAATAAATTTAATATTAAGCTGATTGAAATAGATAAAGAAAAGGCGAAAGATATTGCTGAAAAATTACCGGGTGCTTTGGTTATTTGGGGAGATGGTCGAATAGTTGAGTTGCTGGAGGAAGAAAATATTTCACAAATGGATGCTTTTGTTGCGGTTACAGGAAATTCAGAAACCAACATTATGTCCTGCTTAGTCGCAAAATCGAAAGGCGTTAAAAAAACAATTGCTCTGGTTGAAAATATGGATTATATCAATATTTCTCAAACCATTGGCATTGATACTTTAATTAATAAAAAATTGTTGGCGGCAAGCGCCATTTTTAAATATGTTCGTAAAGGTGAAGTCTTAAAACTTGCAAACCTGCACAATGTTGATGCCGAAGTATTAGAATTTAGGGTAAAAGAAAATTCTTTGGTTACAAAAAATCTGATAAAGGATATAAACTTAACTAAAAAAGCAGTTTTTGGCGGTGTAATCAGAGATGGAATAGCATATATGACCTTTGGTGATTTTCAAATATTAGCCGGCGATAAAGCAGTTGTATTTTGTTTGCCGGAAGCTATTCATAGCGTTGAAAAATTATTTAACTAATAATGAAGTATATCAATATCAAGTTAATAATTAGCTTTCTGGGATTAACCTCAATGCTAAATGGGCTATTTATGTTATTTGCAGTCCCTTTTAGTATTTATTATAATGAACCCCAAAAATGGGATATTTTACTGGCGGGAATCACAACTATTATAATTGGCTTTTTACTGTGGTTTTTTAATAGAAATGCAAAAAAAAATCTTGGAAAAAAAGAAGGATACCTCATTGTAACATTAGGATGGTTAATGCTGACTTTTACAGGAACTTTACCCTATGTTTTTACAGATACCATACCCATTTACACCAATGCTTTTTTCGAAACTATTTCGGGGTATTCTACAACTGGAGCCTCTATTTTAACAGATATTGAATCCATGCCAAAAGGTATATTATTTTGGCGAAGTGCAACACATTGGATTGGCGGTATGGGAATTATTGTTTTAACAGTTGCTATTTTGCCTATGTTAGGCATTGGAGGCATGCAGCTTTTTATGGCGGAAGCACCTGGACCATCAGCAGACAAAATGCACCCAAGAATTACAGAAACTGCAAAAAGACTTTGGATTATTTATTTTTTATTAACAGTTACTGAATTTTTTATGCTTAAAATTGCCGGGATGACTTGGTTTGACGCCATTAATCATGCCATGGCAACAATGAGTACCGGCGGATTTTCAACAAAAAA